>CAZFKX010000021.1:0-11347 GCA_964519345.1 uncultured Aquificales bacterium | reverse complement strand
TAGCGGGGAGGTTACACCCGGTCCCATTCCGAACCCGGCAGTTAAGCTCCCCTGCGCCTATGATACTGGCCGGGAAACCGGTCGGGAAAGTTGGTCGGTGCCAGGGTCATTAATTTATCTTATTCCTATCCCTATTAATCCTTTTCTATAAATAATCCTTTATACTGAACTGGAAATCAAGTGATAATTGTTTATATTATTTTTTCAGTAATTTGATATAATTGGTTTTCAAAAGAGCAGCAGGATTAACTATATGAGAAAAGAGGGTATATCTATTAAGCCTACAGTCGAATGCGATTGTACAAAACCTATTTATGAATCAGTAGAATGTTTTCAGTGTGGGATTCCAATAACCGGTAAGCCTGTTAAATATGATATAGATGGTAAGGATGAAAATTTTTGTTGCTTTGGATGTTACTTAATATATAAAACAACAGGATTAAAAGGAGATGAAGGTACTGCCGTAGCTTTTTTAGGTAAGTTTGGTTTTGGATATTTTTTGGCAATGCTTGTTTTTATGCTAAGTACATATTTATATGGAGCTCATCTTACTCCCGATGATCCTCAAGCTCAGATGTTTACTGGTTTTATCAAGTATATAGTTCTCATACTTGCCACACCTGTTATGATTTTACTTGGATATCCTATACTTAAAAACTCATTTTCAGGAGGCAGGATAAACCTTAACACCGATACGCTTATAGCTTTGGGTGCTTTTTCTGCTTATTTTCTTTCAGTTTACTCGGTTTTTACAGATAAACCTTCAATTTATTTTGAAACTGCTACCATGATACTTGTCCTTGTTACTTTTGGAAGATATCTTGAGACATCATCAAGAGCAAAGGCATCTAATTTTATGAAAAAGCTTATTGAACTTTCACCTGAGAAAGCAACAGTCATAAGGGAGGGAAAGGAGATTGAACTTTCAAAAGATGAAATAAAAGTTGGAGACATTGTAAAGATAATTCCTGGTGAAAAAATACCTGCTGACGGAATTGTTGTGGAAGGTCAGGGTCATATTGATGAGTCTCTTTTAACAGGAGAGATCAAGCCGGTTCTTAAAAAAATTGGGGATGAGATTTATACAGGCACTATTAATATAGATGGTCTTTTTAAGATAAAAGTAAACAAACCATTGGAAGACTGGACTTTAAACAGATTTATAAATTTAATGAAAGAGATAAGAGCTTCAAAAGCTCCAATAAATAGAATTTCAGATAAAATTGCCGCCTTTTTTCTTCCCCTTGTTATTATTCTGGCTTTAGGTTCATTTGTTTACTGGTTTTATCAGGAAGGGTTTGAAAAAGCTTTGATTGTTTCTTTATCCGTGCTCTTGATCTCATGTCCCTGCGCTTTTAGTATAGGTGCTCCGCTTGCTCTCTGGATTGGTCTTGGAGAAGCTATGAAAGAGGGAATTATTATAAGGGGAGCAGATGTCCTTGAAAAACTGTCAACTGTAAAGTCGGTTTTTTTTGATAAAACGGGAACGATAACTGAAAGGGATATGATTGTTAGCTATGTGAAGGCTTTAGACGATAATACAGTTAAGAAAGTCTGTGCTCTTGAAAAAAACTCTGAGCATCCTCTTGGGAAAAGTTTTGTTAGATACTGTCTGGACAGGGGTTTTGACTGTGATTGTGATGTTGAGGATTTCAAGGTTCATTTTGGTTATGGTATAGAGGGAGTTGTTGAAGGTGAAAAGATTTATGTAGGTAGTGAAAGATTTATGAAAAAACTCGGATTTAATATTGATTCACAGCTTGAGGCGATAGAAAAAAAAGCAGAGAAAGAAGGAAATATACCAGTTTTTATAGCTAATGATAACAATGTTGTTGGAATTATCCTTTTTTCTCAAAAGATAAAGGATGAGGCTTCTGTTGTTTTTAGAGTTTTACAGAAACTGAGAATAAAATTTGCTGTTCTTACAGGTGATACGCCATATTTTGCTAATATAATAAAAGAAAAACTGGGTATTGATCAGGTAAATGCTGGACTGCTTCCTGAGGACAAGCTGAAAATAATTACTGAAGAAAAAAAGAAGGGAAAAACTGTTGCTATGGTTGGCGACGGGATAAATGATGCACCTGCTCTTGCAAAAGCTGACATTGGAATTGCAATGGGATGTGGAACAGACCTAACAAGGGAAAGTGCTAATATTAGTCTTCTTGGTGATGATCTGAGAAAAGTTCCTTTAATGATTATACTTGCTAAGAAAGTTAGAAAAGTTATATATACGAATATGTTTTGGGCTTTTATTTATAATATAATAGGACTTGGACTTGCTCTTATGGGCAAGTTAAATCCTATCTTTGCTGCTTTAGCTATGGTTCTAAGTAGTGCTTTTGTGATTGCAAATTCTGTCAGAGTAAAGAACTGGTAGTTATTTTTCTACGGGGAGACCTTCTTTTTTCCAAGATTTTATACCACCTGTTATATTATATACCTCATATCCTAAGGAAGATAGAAGTCTTGAGGCTGAAGCACTTCTCATTCCTGATCTACAGTAAATGATTATCTTTTTTTCTTTTGGTATTTTATCAATCTGGTTTGGTAAAGAGTCTATAGGTATTAGATAAGATTCAGGGATATGTTCTTCTTTATATTCTTCTGGAGTTCTAACGTCAAGCAGGAATACTTTATTTTTTTCATTTTTAATTAGTGTATATGCTGTTTTTGGATCTATATTCTTAAAGTTGGAAAATATATAACCTTTAAGATACAGGTAGTATGTAAGACCTATGCTTATTATCAGTAAAAATATCAGATTTGATGAAGAGATCTTTTTCATTCTATCCTCCTAAGTATAAAGGAAAGGCTGATGCCTTTCCATCATTTAGTCGTCCCAATTTGGAGCTTTTATTTGATCCAGATCCAGCTTTGCTTTACTTCCTTCTATCCACGGCGGTTTTCCATAAAGTAAAACTTCCTCGGCTTTAATATTTTCAAACCATGCTTTTTGAAGTTGCGCTTTTCTAAGATCGCTGAAGCTTATGTTTGTTCCTATAAATGATGCTTCCTGAAAGTCGGTGCTTCTCATGTTTGAGTAAGAGATATTGGCTTTATCCATTACGGCTCTTCTGAATCTTGTTTTTTCAAGTCTGGATTGTTGCATGTTTGCATTTTTAAAGTTTGCACCTGATGCGTCGCAGACCATTAACTGAACTTTAAACATATTTGCGTTTTCAAAGTTTGCGTTCCTAAGATGTACCCTTTGAAAAACGGCTCTTGATAGGTTTGCATTTTTAAAGTTGCAGCCGGAAAAATCAGCGTCTGCTATAAATGCTCCTTCCAGATTTGCTCCTTCAAAATTAGCGTTTCTTATTTCAGCTCCTGTAAGGGATGCGCCGGATAAATCAACTCCTGAGAAATCTATTTCATCAAGCTCAGCAAATGTAAGATCTATACCCTTTAGTGAAACACCTTCTTTTATCATCCTCTCTACATCTTCTTTCTTTAATCCACTCATACAAATCCTCCAATTTTTTTTGAAACAATATAATACAGTTTATCAGATATTTTCATGTCCTAACTCATATTAAAATATTGACAATTTTTGTCAGTTGAAATGACAATTTTTGTCATAGATGTTTTGACTGAAAAGAAGAATATACCTTCTATAATAAAGTATTTTCAATGCTTATAGCTTTTTAATCATCAAACTTTTAAAACTTTATAGAAATGGCATATATCTTGCAATAAAAAATACAAAATATTAATCGGAGGTAACAGCCATGGAAAATCTAAAAGAAAGACGTAAAAAAGAGGGTGGTTTTACTCTAATCGAACTGCTTATTGTTATCGCGATTATAGCAATTCTTGCTTCTATTGCGATTCCTCAGTACATCAAGTATCAAAAGAAAGCCAAAGTATCTTCTTATGCTGAGCCAGTTGCAAGAGGTTGTGCAATGGATATTACTACTTTCTGTGTTGAAAATCCAGATACTACAGGGAATAGTGCAGCCACTTTTCAAAACTGTCAAGATACAACGGCTCCAGATGATGCTACTATAACTGTAGATGAACCAACAAGTTTTGATTGTACGGCTGATGGAACTGTAAATGGTACTGTTACTGTGTCAGCCACTCATGCCAATGTAAGTGAGTATAAAGCAGAATGTGAGGTTACAGCTCAAGGTATTAAATGTACAGTTAAAGAATAATAATTACATTATCCTATATCTTGTATTCTGTTTTGTGGGGAGATATAAAATCTCCCCTTTTTTTATATTAAAATTACACGTCTAATAACTCTCAATTAATTCATAATCATAAGGTAAACTTCTAAATTATATTAAGGGCAAAAGACAGATTATAAATTATAATTTGGCATGAATTTTTCTTTGTAATCAATATATATCTTTTATCATTTGGGAGGCCTAAAATGTTAATTAATAAAAACGGATTTACCTTGGTTGAACTATTAATAGTAATAGTCATTCTTGGAATTTTGTCATCAATGTCTATGGTAATGTATCAAAAATATAGACAAAAGTCTATTATGACTTCAAAAGCTCTTCCTATTGCTGATGGCTGTTCAAAAGAGATTATTGCATACTGTATAGGTTTGAATGTTGAAACACCGACTGTTATAAATGTTTCTTCTCTGTCTTTGAGCAACTGTAAGGATGTTTCTCTTCCAGATTACAATCTAACGGTAAATGTCTCGGGCAGTTTTGTTTGTAATCCAGGTGGAAATGTATCTGGAGGAACAATAAATGCTGAAGCTGACAGTATTCCAGATTACAAAGCAGAATGCAATCTCTTAACTGAAGGAATAAAATGTTCTGTAGTTGAAAAGTAGAACTAAGGTGTTGTCGGAGGAGAAGTCCTGTATATAAAATCTATCTCTGCTTTTTCAGGTCTGTCTATTCTTGAGGAAATAACCCTTATAGCATAAATATCATATCCTCCAGATGTTGTATCTTTATGAATAATAAAAGCCTCCAACTGATAATCTCCTATATTGGAGTAATCTCCAAGATCAAATCTATCAACAGGTTTTCCATCAGGACATTCAAGTCTATTATAATCTGAGTTCCATCTTACTCTATAGCAGGGACAGAGAGCTGTTTCGCCTATACACATTATCCTATCTGCATCACTTTCCATGTACTGATCTGTTGAGAGTCTGTTCATTATATAATTTGAAACGCCTTTTGCAGCTTCAAGAGCTGATGTGTATCGCTCTTCTATTACAGAAGTTTTTTTTCCGTATATCATAAATGTCATTAACGCTGCAACAATAGCCATTGCGACAAAACCAAGAAGCATTGTTGTTATCAAAGCCATTCCTTTTTCGTTTTTTATTCTCATGGTTATCCTCTACTTGATTATTGACATAGGTTTTACCGAGATTTTTATTACTTTCCATCTGTAGTATTTAAAATCAGGTGAGCTTGGAAGGTAAAGTTTTATTCCATTTATAGAGATAAAATTTCCTTCACTGTCTGAACTGTAATTTTTGAATTCATAATCTGGATTAAATCCTCCTTCCTGTATTAGCATATAAACATTTATTCTTTTTAACTGGAGTCTAAGATCATTAGCTGGAATAGTGTTGTCAACAGGCTGATCCGTTATATCAACGACATTATCATCATCCGTGTCAAGATCTATTGTAAATTTAAAATCTGACACGCATGAAAGGAGTGGATTCCCTCCTGTTGAACTGTCAACTTTTCTCAGAAGATTGTATGTTTGGGGGTGACAGTGCGAGGGGAGATTTGTACTGCTTAGGTAGTAAACGATCTCGGAGCATGTGCCGCCGCATCCTGTTGAGGCTGGATCAAATGGAAATCCAACAAGAATTCCATCTGATGGGCACAGTCCATCATTTACAAACCCTGCCACAAAACCTTCATTATCTACAAATACAAGATTGTCATTAGGTATTTCAAGCTCGGAATGTATAGGATCGCTTCCGGCATTATTATTACACAACACCCATCCTATGGTAGCATTGTTTGTATTGTTCATTGTTGATCTTATTAAAAGATCTTTACCGTCATTTATTGATTCTAATATCAGATAATCGGAACTAAGAGTTAACGGTTTTCCGATTCCATAGCCAACATGTTCAAGATCAAGCCTTAGAAGTTCTAAACCAACAATTTTTTCCATTTGAAGCTCTACGGACTCTGATTCTCCTTTCATACTTTTGAAAATGCTGACATATGTAAAATAAGCTGCGCTGAGTATTAAAGATACTATGAAAAGCGTTATCAAAACCTCTATAAGAGAGTATCCTTTGTTTTTTCCTATCTTCATTATTCTTCCCTTGCTACCACAGTTGATATAGTGTGTGTTATTTTATTTCCTGTATGGAAATCTGTATAATCTGTACAAATAGTTACAGTGATTCGGTAAATATCAGCTGTAGGATCAGGCTGATTAACAGTAACCTGTTTGCCAAAGTTTATATTTACATTTCTTACCTGTCTTGTTATGACGCATTCAGGGACTGTAGGTTGCGTCGTACATGTAGGACAGTCTGTTCTGTTGACAGCATCTTCAAAACTGCCGTCATTGTTGATATCATAGATCCTATCAGGATCCATATTTCTTATAAATTCAATCTCCTCTTGCGCTATTTTTACAGTTTCGTCTTTTATAAGTTTCTGTAGGTTTATTCTGTATGCTACGGTGAACCCCTGAAGCATAAAAATAAGCACAAGAGCAAAAATAAAAAGAGAAACAAGAGCCTCTATTAGCGTATATCCTTTTTTATTTAACAACGCAGTCTGTTCCATTCCATTCTCCCATTTTGACTCTTATATAGCTTATTGATATACAGTCAAAAACCGCACCTTTTTTGTCTCCATTAAAATATATAGTTCCATTTGTAAAAGTTCCTCTCTTGTCTATAGTGATGGTTAATGGATTGTAACTATCCTTGTTCAGATTTATACACTTTATAGTAGATGATGTGGCCTCGTCTATCAGACATGCTGATTTGTCAGATGGGCTGAGCGTAAAAATAAGTCTTCTTTTTTCTCCAAAAGCTGTCATTCTACCTTCCTGTAAAAGCCCATACATCCTTCTTATATCAGTTTCTATTCTATTTGCCTCCATCTTGTTTTTAAAAGGTATAACTGCTACAGCTGCCAATATAACAAGTAAAACTATAACTATAAGAAGTTCAACAATTGTAAAACCTTTTATCTTTCCAACCATAAAAGTATTTCCCCTCCTGGAGTATAGGCTGTTTGCGGGCTCTGTCCTCCAACAACAAGATGTTTTTTCCATCCAGTATTTCCTGATGTTGAGAAGTCCCCTGTAGATTCTTCAGGTTTATTTTCCTGATTAATTCTACCACCAGTATCAGAATATAGCAGGGTGTAATTTGCCGTCACATAATACCCTGCATCACAGTTGTATGTCACTGGAGCACCTGTAGCGCAGTTAAGATGCCATATTCGGTGTCTTCCACCTATACTGCATATGTCTGCGTTAGGCTGTGATGTAGCAAAGAAAACAGCTCCAAAGTTTGTTACTGATGGGCTTGCCAGATTTTTTTCTTTCATGTAACTTCCTGATCCTAATTCTAACTCTCTGTACCATCCGGCTCTTGTTGATGATATATAACTGCAAACACCTGTAGAGGAGCCTGAAATGTTGTAAACGGAGCCTATAACAGTACATTCTGATGATCCGCAATCTAAGGGTATTCCATATATCTTATTTGTTTTTGAGGTTTGAGGATTATCGTCTTTATAAAACCATTTTCCTGTTCCAAAGTATATGTATGGAACATTAAAACAGTCCATGAATGATACGGATGTTACTACCGGCAGCATTTCTGGATCTATTGAGGATGTGAGATTGGATACTGAATAACCGCCGCTTGTTTTTATCGCAAGTATTCCGCCTGTTTGTGTAGATATTGAACTTCCTTTTGTATAACCAAGGAAAAGATAGTCTGTATTACCGTCCTCATCAAGATCTGGACCTTCATACTGGAGTCTTCCCCCAAACGCTTCTGTTATACCTGTATCTATAATATTCTCAATATTTCCTGTTTCAGCATCAAGTATAAAGAGTTTTAAATTCTGTTTTGACACTCCTGTATAATGGGTAGGTCCAGATGCAAACAATACTTTTGCTTTTTCTGAGTTGCCGTCGAGAACTCTTATGACGCCGGGTCCAGAGAAGCTAAAACCAAGATCTTTATCGGAAAATTCCCATAAAAGTTCTGGGTTTAATGGATCTGTTATATCAAGCGCAAAATATGAAGATCTGCCTATACATGAAGAAGAAGATGGATCAGCACATGTATCGGATGGTGGATTAATGCAGTTTGTTCCACTACATCCACAAGCTCCTCCAAGCCTCATCCCGCCTATAAGAATTATCCTATCTGGTTTTTCATTAAGATCTGTAATATCTTTGTCAAGATATATTATGTATGGTGACTGGTCTATATAATAAATATGACAGTAATCTGGATCTGCCAGATATCTTAAATATGGTAGAGCATTTTTAGGAATGAAAGCCCATAGTTCTTTGCCGAGACCTTTTGCAGTATATTCTGTTGAGAGTTCTGCAACCTGATATTTGGTTAACAATCTTTTTATCTTTCCCGCTTCAAATGCGTGAAGCATACCATCGTTTGCTCCTACAAAAACAATACTTCCCTTATAGTATGATGAGTTATATTGGACAATAGCCGGTGAAGAATGCATAATATCCCCAAGTTTCCATATTCTATTAGTAATTCCATCAAAAAATGTTCTGTTACGGCAGTTAAAATCGTTTTCTCCCCTAATATATCTTATTAGGTTGTCTATTTTTTCATTGTCGTTATCTCCCGGAATACAGGAAGGGAAAAGGGAAACATTACCGAGGAAGTCTGCAAAAGATGATCTGTTTGCAGGTTCAAATTTTACGATGCTGTTGGAAGATATGCCAACATAAATGTCTCTATCGGAACCATTGGTAACAGCAAGCTCTTCACCACCTTCCCATAGATAGTGGGTTTCTTCTATAGATTGTATAGGATTCGGACTGTAATCAGCAGGTATAGGATCTCCAGCTATATCGGTTCTTAGTTCTCCTTTTAGCTCGCTCTCATAAAGATTTGCCACAATATTTCCATCAGGGTCTGTATCAAACATAAGTATAAAATCATAATAATCGCTTTCCGTTATAGTTTCTCCTTCCGCTTTTTTCTGATCATAGGAAGGATTATAAACATCAAGTATTATTCTTCCGTCATTTGCCTTTGTATTGTCTCTAACATTTTGAGCATATTTTGTATTTAAAAACCAGTACGTGTAAAGGGTTCCTATCCAGGTAAGATCTATGCCGTCTGCAATTTTCTTAGGATAGCTTGCTGCATGGTTTATTATAGAACCTTTCCCTTTTCCAGTTGTTTGAGCCGCTATCACAGTTCCTGAAGTTGCTCCTTTTTTTATCTCACCAAAGATTTCTCTTAAAGCAGCCTCTAACTCAGCACCGCTATTTGCCTGATAGAATGTGTCAGGTACTCCATCGTGATCTTTATCCCATTCTTCGCAACAGAGACGGTAAGTTCCATCAGGATTACAGTGTGGTCTTGGAAATTCAACATTTCTACTGTTTGTTCCAAGTCCAGGAAGATCATATGGATAATTATCATTACTGCATGTATCGTCAAAACTACCGTGAGCAGCAACTGTTTTCATAGAGTATATACCTTCAATATCCGTATTAAATATATAAAGTGAAAAAACCTTTGCCTTTTGTTCGCCTGAAAGATCCGGTCTTAAATCTGTTGTATGGATTGCATTTGCAGGGCTGTCAGGGTCGAGATCGCCATTCCACAAACCATCAGAAATTAGTAAAACGTAGCTGTTTCTACAGCTTGCAGGTACAACATCTCCGCTTTCAAGAACTTCATAATAAGGGTCTTTTTCGGTACCTAACTCTAAGAAATCCGTATTTCTTTCAAATCTGTGATCGTTACTCTGCCTTATATAATCGTAAGCTTCCCATACGGCTTCACCGGTAGGCGTTCCAGAATATGGAATCTCATACTGTAGTGCGTTTATCAGAGTATCAAGATCATTCTGGTAAAAAGCGTATCTTATCTCTCCTTCTCTATCATTATTTCCTCCATAGACCATAAATGTTATCCTTATGTCATTAAAGCTTTCCTGTATGACCCCTGTATAATCATCCTTTGGAATTTTTACCCTTACGACCCTACTGTCGAAAGTTCCCAGAGCACAGCTGCCGTATCCATCCTGTATATAAAGGAACATATCTTTATCTCTATAATCTGGTGTTGTACTTGAATAGTTTTCAGGTTCAATATAAAAAACACAATCCAGATTTGAGTCATATACCCCTCTTCGCGAACCCTGCGATCTTAATATACAGTCTGTTGAGCTACAATCTGCTTTACCTCCTATCAATGCCTTGAGCGCAGCGTCAATTCTTGTTGTGGTAGCCCAGTTCAGCAGATTCCCGCTCAGACATTCAATATTTCCTGCACCATCGTTGGCTGAACAATCACAAGAGCTTTTAACCCAGTAATTATCGCTAAAGTCGTATTCATAACATCCATGACTGTCAAATATTCCATAATATTCTGTTGACGGGTCATAATTACTTATGGGGATATAGCCGTTTTCTGTGCAGTCTGCAACATAGCTACGGAAATATCCATCAAAAAGACATGGATAGTATGCAGGAAACTGCATGCTACCAGAATAGTCCATTACCATAACAACATTTGGCTTTACTTCTGCTTTCAGGAAAGGAGGGATTGAGCAGTAATTTGCCATTTCTCCATATGACGGCTTTAAAAAACTGAAGAATACGGCTGTGAAAATACTAACTGTCCTTATATATATCATAAGATTTCTCATGATTTTCCTCCACAGGAATGATAATGTATCTGCCCGATTTTTTCTGGATGACAAATATTCTGGTTCCTATATGAAGTTCTTTATCTCCGATGATTTTTGCGTTGCTCAGATCAATGACTACTCTCTTGGGATATATGAAGCATGTAATATAACCTTCTCCTTTCTCCAATACTTTTATAGGACCTATTGCTTTATCCCCTTTTTCTATAAATGGACGAACATATGGAGGAATTTCCAAAATCTTAGCAGAAGAGGAACCGAATGCAAGGAATAAGACCGATAAAAAGATATATATTTTTCTCATCAGAATCTCCATTTATAAATTATGTTTCTATATTTTAATTAATCTTATTAGTGTAAAAAAATCGTGAGTTTATCTTTTTAGCTTTATAACAGTTAAAAAATCTTTTTTTGCCCTTATTATCAATTCTCCTCCGTATTTTGATAATAAAAACTCAGATATTTTTAATCCGATGCCTGATCCTTTCTGTATTTCC
>CAZFKX010000020.1:0-78780 GCA_964519345.1 uncultured Aquificales bacterium | reverse complement strand
TAGAAATATACTTTATCTAATTCTTCAAGTTCTATATCTTCATATCCAGATAAAACATTTTTAAGATTCACTTTAATTATATGGTAATTGTCGTTTTTAGTTAACCTTAGAATTTCTGCGTAATCAGTGTTAGTATCAGGGAGAAGTCCGACCTTTTTTATTGGTATAGAAAGCTTTTTATTTTCATCTAACGGATATTCTCCTGGATATCTTACATATCCATCTACAGAAACAATATTTTCTCTGTAATTATAAACTTTATTTACAAAGATAAGATCCCCATCTTTAAGTGAAATAGGCGAAGATTTTAGATGATCTGACGATTCTTCTATGAGCTTCAGTTCACTATTTTCATATCTAAGAATCTTAATTCCATACTTATAAACTGATGGTAGTAAACCACCTGATATTGAAATTATATCTTCTAAACTGTTTTCCTCCTTTATCTCATATATAGCAGATCTCTTAATAGCTCCATATATTCCTACGGTCTTTCCTATAGGAAAGACGTGTACAGTATCACCCTCTTTGACTTTTATATCTACAGGTTTACCATAAAGTAAGAAATCATAAAGATCTACTGATATTTCCTCGCCATCTATATATCTTCTTAAAATTATTTTCCTCAAACTACCATTCTTACTGACTCCTCCAGCCACAGCAATAACATCAAGGACTGTACTTGTACCATTAGCAAGAACAACACCAGGCTTTTTTACGAAACCTGATACATAGACAGGGAATGTTCTAAGCTTACCTACTGAGACTTCTATCTGGAAATTTTTAAACTTTTTACTGAAAAATTTGAATAAAATATTTTTTATTTCAGCTACAGATTTACCCCATACATAGAAAACACCAAGATTAGGAACAAAAATCTTACCTTCTCTATCAACAGGTAAAGTATAAAATCCATCTAACTTTAAAATATCAACAGGATCTCCCCAGATATAGAGTACAATTTCATCTCCAGGACCTACAACATAATCAGAACCAACGGACATGCCTTCAGGAACTTCATAATGTTCAAATATATCATAACCAAACTGTTTCAGAACAATATCTTTTGTCCTGTTTTTAATTCTGTCATTATAAAGTCTCTCTATCTCGGAAAGTTTATACTCAACTTCTTTTTTAGGGATTTCCTTTTCTACTTCTTCTTTCTTGAAAAGGGGAATATTTTCTTCTCCCTGTTTTATCCTGTCCTCATATTCCAATTTATTCTCAACTTTTAGCTTATCTATCAACATACCTTCTTTGTAAATGCTTGAAGGAATTTCAGCAGATAAAACATTGATATTTAAAGAGATTAAAACTATAAATAAATAATACATTATCCTCATAGAATATAATCCTTAATCTTTATGATTCTAATTTTATAATTAGAGTAACATTTTAATTTATATATAGTATAAAATCAATAATAATAATAATAATATACATTCATTGAGACAGCTTTTAATCTTGACAAGAATCATTTTCGGATATAAACTATTTAATCCAGAATACGTGTGGCCAGGTAGCTCAGTTGGTAGAGCACGCGGCTGAAAACCGCGGTGTCGGCGGTTCGATTCCGCCCTTGGCCACCATTATAAAACCCTTCTTATTACAGACCTTTGATCCAAAAAATCGTAAATATCCTTCAGCTTTCTTTTTAGGACAGGATGAACAAGATCCGGATCTATATCAATAAGAGGTTTTAAAACAAAATCCCTTTTGTGCAGTCTTGGATGAGGAATTACAAGATCTCTTTCCCTAAAAATCAAATCTTCATAAAACAGAATATCTATATCTATCTCTCTAGGACCCCATCTAAACCTGTTTACTCTTCCCATACTTTTTTCAACCCCTTTTACAAACAAAAAAAGTTCCTTAGGAGATAGATCTGTATATCCTGATACAGCTGTATTGTAAAAATCCGGTTGATCCTCAAATCCAACAGCCTTTGAAAGATAAATCCCTCCAACATTTTCAATATCAACCTTTTCTCCAATCAGATCAATAGCTTTTAATATATTATCCTTCCTATCACCTATATTACTTCCGATTCCTAAGAATATCCTTTTTCCTCTCATAATGTTAAAATTTTATCTATGGTTTATATGATTATTCTAACAGCTTTGCTTTTTAATATTTTAAACAGCTTTGCAGTCTCTGTTGATCAGCTTATAGAGGAAGCCTATAAAGAGGTTAAAAAAGAGAAATCAAAAGACAGCTTTAATCTTGCAGTTAAGTCCTTCAATGAGGGAATATTCTCTGTAGCTGTAAAGGAAGGGAAAAAATATCTAAAGCTGCACAGGAAAAATGATATTAAAAGGGATATCATCATTGAGATGATAGCCGTATCATACTACAGAATGTATAAAAAGAAAGAGCTCTTTGATCACCTTATATGGGCAGACAGGCAGAATATATCAAGAGATATAAAACTAAAAATATTTCAGCTGGCAAACAATCTTTTTATTGAGAAGAAAGACAAAAAAAGATTGGAGATTATAAGGAAAAAATTTTCGTATTTATTAAGACCTATTCCATCGTTCCGCATCTATGATGAGAAATTTAAGAAATTCAAACCAAATGTAAATATATTCAAACTTAAATATGGAAACATAATAGGAGAAAACAGTTTATACAAAGTAAAAAAAGATACAACATTAATAGAAATAGCAAAAGAGCTTGATCTTGGCTATGATGAAATAAGGATAGCAAACCCCCATATAGATCCTTTTGATGTTCAGAAAGGAATGATTGTATTAATACCACGAAAAAGACTCCTACCTGAAAAAGAGTTTAATTTTGGCGAGATCTATCTTAATCTCTCTGAAAAAAGGCTGTACTACCCGATTATTATAAATGAAGATCCATTTGTGATATCAATACCTGTCGGGATAGGAACAGACGAAAATAGATCTCCTATAGGAACATTTTCTATATCTGAAAAAAGAAAAAATCCCTACTGGTATGTACCTGACAATATAAAAGAGGAAGATCCTTCACTTCCAGACATATTTCCCCCTGGACCAGATAATCCTCTCGGAACAAGAGCCATGAGACTTGGAAATACAACTTATCTACTTCACGGGACAAGCAAGAAGTTCGGGATTGGTATGAAAGTAAGTCACGGATGCATCAGAATGTATAATGAAGATGTTGAGGCTCTTTTCGATATTGTCGATACAGGAACAAAGGTACATATATATGAGAAAAACTATAAAATATTTAAAAATAGACATGTCTATATAGAGATATATCAGCTTGATGAAGAAAGCAGGAAAAAACTTTTACACGAACTTTCACAGAAAGGCATAAAAATAAACAGGAACTTTATCTCCTACCTTGAAAAAGAAAGAAGGGGATATGTTATCCCCCTTTATTAATTACTTTCTGATTCCTTTCTTTAGAACCCTTTCAAGATTCATAGACTGTCTCTTAAGCTTCTCTTCAAGATCTCTTATAGCCTGTTCATTAGCAACAGCTTTGTTATAAGCGTCCGTGGCCTTTTCATCAATTCTATCGAGTCTTTCAAGCTGTGCTTTAATCTCCGCATGCTCTCTCTTTATAGCTTCTATCTCTTTAGCATTCAGATCTGTTTTTTCCTTAAGAGAATTTATCTGGCTTTCAAGTGAGTTTAATCTATCCTCAAGGGAAGATACCTTCTCCTTAACTGGTGCCAACTGTTCATCTACATAATCTTTTGTTGCACATCCCGTTAGAATGAGAGCAGAAATACCTATTGCAGCTCCCACCTTAAAAAACCTTTTCATAACCTGAAGACCTCCTTTTTTTTATTTTTCGTTAATAAAAATAACAAACTTAAACAAATGAGAAATACAGTTATCTTTGAATAACTTTTCGCAAATGAATATAATTAATTAAATCACTATTTACCATAAGGTGTCAAATGAAAATACTAAAACATAAAGCCCAAAACATCAAATGGTTCATCATGGATGTAGATGGTGTATTGACTGACGGAAAAATAATCTACGACAGCAGAATGAATGAGCTTAAAAATTTCAATGTGAAAGATGGGCTTGGAATTTCCCTCCTGCATAAATCTGGAATAAAAACAGCAGTAATAACAGGAAGAAATTCTGATATGGTTAAAAGAAGAGCCCAAGAGCTTAAAATATCTGAGGTGCTGCAGAATGCAGACAACAAATTAAAGATATATAGATACCTTAAGAAAAAGTACGGATTTAACGATGAAGAAGCCCTCTATATAGGAGACGATTACAACGATCTTCCTGTCTTAAAAGCTGTACATTTTCCTGTAACGGTTCCTTCCGCCCCAGATCTCGTAAAGAAGGAGTGTATCTACGTAACCAAAAGGGATGGAGGAGATGGAGCTGTAAGAGAGACTGCAGAACTTATACTTAATCTACAGGGAAAATTAGAAAAGGTTGTAGAGGAATTTTTAAGATATGGAGACTGATAGAGAAAAATGGAACATAAGATATAAGGAAGAAGAATTTCCATGGAAAGAACCTTCCTGCATACTCAAAAGATTTTACAGTATTTCCAGGAAAGGAAGAGCGCTTGATATAGCAGCAGGACTTGGAAGAAACAGCCTCTTCCTTGCCGAAAAAGGATTTATAGTCGATGCGGTAGAACTTTCTGATGTTGCAGTAGAAAAACTTAAAAAACTTCACAAAAATATAAACGTTATCCATGAAGACCTTGACTATTTCAATATCCCACAGAAAAGTTACGATCTTATTTTAAATATAAATTATCTTAATAGAAGACTCTTTCCTCAGATAATAGAAGGTCTTAAAGATAATGGAGTTCTTATATTTGAAACTTTCTTATTAGAAGAAGGAATAAAGATCAAAAAAGATTATTTTTTAAGGAGAAATGAACTTCTACACAGCTTTCTAAAACTCCATATATTATTTTATGAAGAAAAGGAAAAAAGGAAACCTACAGGAGAGACATCCTATACTGCCTCGCTTGTAGGGATTAAAAGATGCTAAAAGGGGGAATAAGTTATGGCTTTTGAAGATCTTTATAAGGCAGATAAGGAGGAGATAAAGGAAAAGATAGAAAAAGGTATTGAACAGAAAAAAACCGAGATAAAAAAAAGTATTGAAAAGGTGGTTCCTGTACCTGTAAAAAATATGCTTCAGACAGATGAAGGAACGTATGCCCTTATAGCTGCAGCAGTTGTTGTTGTTTTACTTACAGCAAGGGCGGCAGGCATGGCTTTCAAATTTCTATCTAAACTTATACTACTTATATCTCTTGCAGCTGCTGTATATTTTTCTTATATCTATTTTACAAATTACTGAAATTATAGATATTATCCGTATTTCTAATAAGGAGTGATCTGTTTTTAATCTTTAGAATAAGATCTCCCTTTTTCTCTACAAAACCAACATCATACTTTTTATCCCCAGGAAGGATATAATCATCAAACTCAACAAAATACCTGTTTTTCCTAACAAGGAGAAATCTCTTTCTACATGAGTATCTATCCATCAGGATTTTTATTCTGTATCTTTCTTTAACCCAGTAAACAAAGCATTTCCTATCCTGTGTAATAAGAAGAACATCAGGTTTTTTCTTACCTTTAAAGCTGTAAACCATATACCCGTCAATATCGGTCTTGGAAGTTTGTAAAAATACCATAACCAAAAAAGATATCAACAGAAGCCTTATATATACATTAATTCTTGCCATTATAAGAAAAGACAGTATAGATATATACAGGAAAACTGACAATTCTGATGGGCTATATCCTGATGAAAAAAGCTTAAAACTGTCAAATACCTGTGCATTTTTTATAAAAAAATTACCGAATATATTCATAAGATATACAAAAGGCTCAATACTAAAAAATGTAAAAAGATTTATAACGGAAAATAAAAGATAAGGATAAAGAAAGATCATCCCAAAAGGCGTTGAAACCACAGATATAGGAGAAAACTTTCCAAAATGATAAATAACTACAGGCATAGTAAATAAAACAGCAACTGCAGAAATAAAAAAAACTGAGTAAAAGAAATTATTTAAACTGCTTTTCCTTTCTGTATTCAGGTGTTTCAGAGAGATCAGTATTCCAAAAACGGCAATAAAAGAAAGTTGAAATCCTGGCTTAAATATAGAGTAGGGCGATAAAAGAACAACAACAAAAGCCACAAAAAAAAGAATATTTAAAGGATTTATATACACATACTTAAGCTTAGAAAGTATATATATTATTCCCATAACAGAAGCTCTGAGGACAGGTATATGAAATCCTGTAAAAACAGGATAAACAGACAGAATTAAAGCTGTTAATGTATAAACGGCTCTCTTTCCCCAGAAAGAAAACAGGAAGAATATTATAGATACTATTATTCCTATATGAAGACCTGATATTGCAAGTAAGTGGGTAAGTCCTGAATCTATAAACATATCTTTCATACTGCTCCCAATAAAACCTTTCTCGCCAAATATAAGAGCAAGCCCAAGAGCAAAAAGATCTTTGTCATCGGTTTTGTCATCAAAGCTCATGATTGAAAATCTTTTAAAATCCCACAAATATGAAAACAGACCCCCTCTGTCTTCAACCCTTATAAATTCATTGGAAGGATACGCCTTTACGCTTTCGCCGTTATAGATTATAAAGGATAAAAAAGAGATTTTATATCTGTAAAATATATCCTGATTGAAAGGTCTATCGGTTTTTATAAAAACATCTATCTCCCTTCCATTTAAAGACTTTATTTCAGATTTATCAACCTTACACCTAAAAAATATTCCATCAGATCTGTATTTTGGAACCGTACTGACGGTACAGCTAATAAATGATCCATATTCTTTTACCAGCGGAAAGCTCTCCTTTTTTGAGATAAAAATACCAGTTAAAAATATCCCGATAAGAAAAGCAAAAAATCCAGAAGTTTCTCTAAACAAAAAAGCCACCGCAAAAAATATCAAAGGGATATATATAGATAAAGAAATTTCTGTAAGACTGTAAAAAAGAACACCTGCAGACAGAAAAATAAAAGGAAGAAAGAATGGCGTATGCAATATTAAACCATTTTTATTTTAAATATAAAATCAGATTAAGAAAAGGGCAAAAAGCCCTTCAAAGGTGATGAGCTCAGCATCAGCAGGATAAAAGGGGCAAAAGCCCCTAAAAATTTAGAACAGGAATCCAGCTTCAAATCCTAAGAATGTTTTATTATCCTTAGGATTGCCTTTATCATCGGAAAAAGCATTCGCATCTGTAGAAACATACGCAAGCTCGCATCTTATATATGTGTTATCCGTAGGCTTGTACGTAGGCGTAACTGTTACAGAATAAGCTGATTCTCCAATTCCTCCGTATATTCCGCTTGTTCCCTGATTTACATACTCAAGTCTTACCGGTACTGTAACGCCTTGTCCTAAAGAAGGATTTAGATAAACAGCAACTCCGTAAGCCGTATCATCAGCTCCAGGAGCTTTCGCACTATCATCTAACCAGTGGTAATCAAGATTAACGCCTACATCCATTCCAGCCAATGCATAACTTAAAACAACATCTATAAGGTTCTGTGTCCCATTTCCGTCATAATAAGATACTGCATAATCTATTCCTCCAACAGATCCTAAAGATCCTACCGCAACAGAATCGCTCTGACCAAAAGTACTGTCCTGGTTGTACTCTGCATAAACATCAATACCTTCAGCAACAGAGTATGTAGCCCTCGCACCGGGATAAGTTACAGGCTGTGCATTCCAAACCATACCGAATGTGTAGTTTAAATTCTGGTACGAGTGGTAAAGCTCATATCCTATATTAGTTGTTAAAAGTCCTGCATCCACAGTCAGACCTTTTACAGGATTTATAGATACCCAGGCATACTTAACCTTAAATTTGTTCTTTGTTCTTCCAAGGAGACCATCCCATGTGTTGGATCCAAAATAACCTACAAATCCTATGGTTCCCTTATCTTTTGATTTTAAACCCACTGAGAAATTTGAAACAGTAAAATAGTCATTATTTTTACCTGCTCCTTCGTTTGTTGCATAAAAATATCCTGCTGTTACAGCCCCAGTCATTTTAAGATCAGAGTTTGCAACAGTTAAACTTCCTGCATAAGCAGAACTCAAAACAAGTCCGGCTACAGCGAGACTTCCTAAAACTTTCCTCATACTTTACCTCCTGAGATTTGTTTGTATCTAATATATTTTACCAGATTTAAAGATTAAATCCTCTTTCACCGTGAACTGCCTCATCAAGACCCATAGTTTCTGTTTCGTCATCAACCCTTCCACCTTTAGTAATAATAGATGCTATAAAATAAACAACAGCTGTAGCCACAGCAGTATAAATAATGGTAAATACCACAGACTCTACCTGAACCATAATCTGGGCAATCCTGTCGCCGTTATCTTTAAGAGGACTTCCTTCCCATGCAAGGGATTGAAGTGCGAAGAATCCTGTTGCAATAGCTCCCCATATTCCTGCAAGACCGTGAATACCAAAAGCATCAAGGGAATCGTCATAACCGAGTGTTTTCTTTAGAACAAATACACCGAACCAGCCAACAATTCCAGCAACAAAGCCTATTACAATCGCCCCTTTTGCATCAACAAAACCTGCCGCAGGAGTAATCGCAACAAGACCTGCTATAGCTCCAGATGCAGCACCAAGCAGAGTGGGTTTTTTTGCTGCTATCCATTCTGTAAGAGTCCATGATATAACACCCATGGCTGTTGCGACATTTGTCGTTAGTAAAGCAACGCCAGCAACATCATTTGCTCCGAATGCAGAACCTGCGTTAAATCCAAACCAGCCAAACCAGAGCAAAGCTGCTCCAAGAAGGGTAAGGATTACTGAAGAGGGAAGTATAGCCGTTTTTCCATAATCTTTTCTTTTGCCAAGAAGAATAGCAAGAACAAGACCGGCAATACCTGCATTTATATGAACAACTGTTCCTCCTGCAAAATCAAGGGCTCCAGCATCAAACAGAAAACCGCCTCCCCATACAACATGGGCTATAGGAGCATAAACGGCTGTAACCCACAGAACAACAAAAATTAGCCATGTTGAAAATTTCATTCTCTCTATAGCAGCACCTGATATAAGAGCAGCCGTAATAGCAGCAAACGTTCCTTGAAAGGCTATAAACACAAACTCAGGATAAGTTCCGCTCAGATCTGTATAACTTATGCCTGAAAGTAAAATCTTACTTAGATCTCCTACAAAGTTATAAACAGCACCTTCACCGTCTGTAAACGCAAGAGAATATCCCCATAAAACCCATACAACCGTTGCCGTAGCGTAAGCAAGAAAAACCATCATAACGGTATTTAGTATATTTTTCGTTCTTGTCATACCCCCATAAAAAAGCGTCAAGCCTCCTATTGACATAAGAACAACAAAAGCTGTAGCAACTATCATCCATGCAGTATCGCCAGTATCAAGCTTAGCCTCTTCAGCAAAAGATATGGCAGGAATTAAACTTCCTAAAAGGGAAAACAGTCTTATTCTCATTACAGAACCTCCTTTAACTGATAAATATTTTTTACAGAGCCTCAACGCCCCTCTCTCCCGTTCTTATTCTTACGGCATCTTCTACAGGTGTTATAAAAATCTTTCCATCACCAACCTTACCGGTTCTTGCAGCATTCATAATGGCCTCAACAACCTTCTCAACCATAGAATCATCAACAACAATCTCAATCTTAATTTTTGGCAGAAAATCAATAACATATTCAGCTCCTCTGTAAAGCTCAGTATGACCTTTTTGCCTTCCAAAACCCTTAACTTCTGTTACCGTGATTCCAAAGGTTCCTATTTCTGAAACAGCATCTTTTACCTCATCAAGTTTGAAAGGCTTGATAATAGCCTCAATCTTTTTCATAATCAGACCTCCTTTTGTCTATTAAAGCCACAATTAAAAAAGCAAAATGCATACCAAAACCGAGATATGATTGATAATCAATAATGAAGGGGGGATATTGAGACTTTAAATATATTGGGATGCACTACATTTATGCAGATAAATCTGACAGATGAACATATAATGTGCACAAATAAAAAAAGCCCCCTTTAAAGGGGGCTTTGATCTATAAATCAGGATTATTAGAATCCCATATCTTCCATTCCTGCCCCAGCTCCTGCTCCAGGTGTTTTCTCCTCTTTTTCAGGAATTTCAGCAACAAGAGCCTCAGCTGTCAGCATTGTTCCCGCTATTGACGCTGCATTCTGGACAGCAATTCTTACAACTTTAGTTGGATCTATAATACCCGCCTTTATCATATCAACATACTCTCCCGTCGCAGCATCAAATCCATAGTTCACATCATCATTAGCTTTAACTTTTTCAAGAACTACAGAACCATCAAATCCGGCGTTATAAGCAATCTGCTTAAGTGGAACCTTACATGCATTTTTTACTATATCAATTCCCCATTTTTTATCAGTATTTTCTTCCTTAAGGTCGCAAAGTACTCTTGAAGCTCTGTAAAGTGCAACACCTCCACCTGGAACTATTCCTTCTTCAACAGCAGCTTTTGTAGCATGGACAGCATCATCAACCCTGTCTTTTTTCTCCTTAAGTTCAGCCTCTGTAGCAGCACCTACCCTTATGATAGCAACGCCGCCTGAGAGTTTCGCAAGTCTCTCCTGAAGTTTTTCTCTGTCATAATCTGATGTTGTAGTCTCTATCTGAGCTTTTATCTGTTCAATTCTTGCCTTTATATCGTCTGTATTTCCTTTTCCACCTATTATTGTTGTGTTGTCTTTATCAACAACAACTTTATCAGCCTGTCCCAACATATCAATATCAACATTTTCAAGTTTTATTCCAAGATCCTCAGTTATAGCCTGTCCACCTGTAAGTATTGCTATATCCTGGAGCATAGCCTTTCTTCTTTCTCCAAATCCTGGTGCTTTAACAGCACATACCTTTAAAACACCTTTTATGTTGTTAACAACAAGTGTTGCGAGAGCTTCACCTTCTACATCTTCAGCTATTATGAGAAGAGGTCTATTTGTCTGAACAACCTTTTCAAGTACAGGTAAAAGCTCCCTTATATTGCTTATCTTCTTCTCATAGATAAGTATGTATGGATTTTCTAAAACAGCCTCCATCTTTTCTGGATTTGTAACAAAGTACGGTGACAGATATCCTCTATCAAACTGCATACCTTCAACAACTTCAAGTGTTGTTTCAGAGGTTTTTGATTCCTCAACAGTTATAACTCCATCTTTTCCAACTTTTTCCATAGCATCAGCAATTATTTTACCTATCTCAGGATCGTTGTTTGCTGATATTGTTGCAACCTGCTCAATCTCAGTTCTTCCGCTAACCTCTTTGGACATTTTCTTAAGCTCTTCAACAACATGCTTAACAGCCTCATCAATACCTCTTTTTACATATACAGGGTTCGCACCAGATGCAATAGCCTTCAGTCCTTCTGTATAAATAGCCTGAGTTAAAATTGTAGCTGTTGTTGTACCATCTCCGGCTACATCAGCCGTTTTTGAAGCAACCTCTTTTACAAGCTGGGCAGCCATATTCTCAAGGGGATCTGTAAGCTCTATCTCTTTAGCAACAGATACACCGTCCTTTGTTACTGCCGGTGATCCCCATTTTTTCTCAAGTATTACCTCTCTTCCTCTTGGTCCAAGCGTTACCTTAACGGCGTTTGCTAATTTATCAACACCTGCTTTTAGTTTAGATCTTGCCTCATCACCATAAACTATCATCTTTCCTGCCATCTATATCCACCTCCTTTATTTTTTTATTCTACAATAGCAAGAATGTCATCTTCTCTTAATACAATCAATTCTTCACCATCAACAACAAACTCATTTCCGGCATATTTACTGTAAATTACTTTATCTCCAACCTTGACTTTTAAAGGTGCTATCTCTCCATTCTCAAGGAGTCTTCCTTCACCAACAGCTACAACCTCGCCTTCAGAAGGTTTTTCCTTTGCCGTGTCTGGGATTATAATTCCTGACGGTGTTTTTTCTTCAGCTTCTTCAGCTGGTTTAACAACAACTCTATCATAGAGGGGTCTGATTTTTGCCATCCTCTTTACCTCCTTTTTTTTTATTTATTAAATATTATATAGCCTCAGATAAAAAAATGCAATAATCTCACATATAAAATATTAGCGTATTTCAATCATATTTTAAATCATCCTTCCTTCAAGACCTTTAAAAGTTCTTCTTTTACCTCTTTTATAATAAGCTCATCTGTAAGCTTTTCTTTATCAAAAGTTCTAACGTAAAAAGCGTCCCTTATTCTCTCCCCCTGAGTAACAACCTTTGCTATATGTACAAAGAGATTAAATCTTGTAAAGACCTTAAATATATCAAACAAAAGTCCTATTCTATCCTCACCTGATACATCAAAAATTGTGTATATATCTGAAGTTTCATTATCCACTTTCACAAATGTAGGAGGTGGAACAGATACAGCTTTAAATCCCCTTTCAGACCTTCTTGAAAGATCTTCAAGCGTTATCTCACCTTTTATATATCTGCTGAACAGACTTTTAAACTGTTCAAACTTCTGATCTTCAACAACTTCAAGAGTAGATGTTGATATCTGAAGATCAACAATAGTTGCTCCATCTTTCCTTCTGTAGCTGTAAACAGAAAGTATATTTATATTCATATAGCTAAGTATTCCTGTAACAACAAGAAGAGGGTTTTCAACCGATCTATCAACAGCAATTATCAGCTCTGACGCCCCTATTCCATACTTCTTTTCAAAATAGAACTGGGGTTTTTTTGTTCTGAACATTATCTCTTCCATTTTTATATGTCTTATTATCTCATCAATCGGTGTTGATACAAGATAATATTCAGAAAATCTGTTCATATGAAATCTTGCCCTATCTTCACCAAGATCTATCTCGAGCAGAGCAAAAAGCCTTCTCTTTTTTTCTTCAAGTCTTCTCTTCTGTATCTCATCTGCCGATAAACCTTTCTCAAGAACCTCAAGTGCTTTAAAGTAAAGCTCCCACAGAAGTGCATTTTTCCACTCATTCCATATGTTTGGTCCTACAGCGTTTGCATCACACCATGTTAGAACAGTAAGCATTTTTAAAAGCTCTTTATTTTTTATAACCCTAACAAAATCATTTATAACCTTTGGCTCATTCATATTTCTTCTCTGCGATATCTTTGCCATCTCGAGATGATAAAGAACAAGATAGCTTACTATGTTGGCATCTCTCTGGGAATATCCGAATCTCAGCATTATTTCTCTCGCCATTTTTGACCCTAAAACAGAATGATCGGATTTATGACCTTTTCCTATATCATGAAGAAAAACAGCCCATATAAGAAGATCTTTTCTTTCAATCTCCTTATAAAGTTCGTACATCATCTTTTTATGGGGATGATCAAGTTTTTTCAGATTTTCAAGCTCCTCAACAGCTTTTATAGCATGAGCGTCTGTTGTGTATTTGTGGTAAGCATCGTATTGGAAATGACACCTCTGGTAGCCAAACTCAGGTATAAGATCATCTATAACGTAAAATTCCTGCATTTTTCTTATCGTTTTTGCGAGATTATTAACATCGCTGAATATTGTTCTCATAAGTTTTTTAAGTTCTGGATCTTCTCTGTGATCTCTAAGTTTAGACTCATTTTTCCTAAGTAAATACTCAAGCTGTGGTGAGAAATCCAGATTATACTGCTTAAAGTAAAGAAATGCTCTTAGGATGTTTGTATAGTTTCTTTCAAACCTTTCCCTGTTTAAAATATCTATTTCTGTGGATGTTCTTGAAAAAACAGCATCTATAGGCTCAAAAAGTTGAAAACCATTTTCTTCCGTTATACCTTTGAGGATTCTCTTAGTTATAGTATTTATAGATTTTGCATAAAGGTAGTAAAGTCTCATAAGTTTCTCAACACTCTCTCTCAATTTTTCAGAATCAAAAGGTTTCTCAAGATATCCAAGTTTTTTAACTACTTCTTCTTGAAGAGGTCTGACTAAAACATCACATCTTTTGTTACATATAAGATGCATCTCATTCCTTATTTTTAACAGAAAATCATAGGCTCTCATTAACTCCTGATACTCTTCTTCAAGAATTATCTTCTTTTCAACAAAATAATGGTAATTCTGAACGTCATCCAGAACCCTTGCTATCCAGAATACCTCATGAAAATCTCTAAGACCTCCTTCTCCCTCTTTTATATGAGGTTCCATCATATATATAGTTGAACCTGTTTTCTGGTATCTCATCTTTCTTGCTCTTAATGTTGCGTTAATATAAGCCGTTCTCTTTTCCCTTATCAGCCTTTTAAACTTTTTTATAAGGTCGTTATAGATATCCTCATTTCCTATGATGAATCTTCCCTGCAGAAGAGATGTTGCCACAGTAAGATCCTCTTCTGAAAGCTCAAGGAATGTTTTAATATCTCTTGGTGAGAATCCTATATCAACTTTTAGATCGAGAAGCGAATAATAAAAACTTTCTATTCCTGCCTTTAAAGACTCAAAGTTATCTGTCTTAAAAACAAGTGATAAATCTATATCTGATTTAAAACACAACTCCCTTCTTCCGTATCCTCCTAAAACAACTATGCTTACCTCATCAAGATCAGGAAACGATATCTTTGCAAGATCTTTTATTGTTTCATCCGTTATATCAGAGAGTTCTCTTACCGTATCAAGCCCTTTTGCACCTGATCTATGTCTGTTTATTATCTTCTCTTTTTTTGAAAAATATCTTTCAAGTATCCTTTTTTTCTGATCAATATAAAGACTGTCCATAATACTAACCTCTACCTACAGCTTTTTTTATATCATCAAGAGAAATCCTGTAATAAATCGGTCTGCCATGGGGACAGAGATTAGGATTATCCGTCTCAATCCATCTTTTCAGAATAGCTTTTGCTTTATCGTCAGATAGTATATCTCCTGATTTTATTGAAGTTCTACAGGCAATCTCGCTCAAAAAGTTTTCAAAAGCTCTATCATCAGTAAGAAGATTTAAAAAAAGATCCCGTGCTTCTTCTTCCGTTAAAAATGAGGGAATCTCATCTATTAGAATATTATCTCCCTCTATATTAAATAGAAAACCAATATCTTTCAGTATGTCTTTTTTATTTTCAACTAACAATCTATCATACTCGGATATCTTAAGAACAATAGGTTTATCCAGTCTGTATGAATCAACATCTTTTTTTATACCGTTCCTAAGTATCTCATAGTTTATTCTTTCATGGAGAATATGTTGATCTATGATGTAAAGATTATCATCATAATAAACAACAATGAATGTTTCCTCAATCTGCCCTAAAATCTTAAATTCCTTCTTATCACCGTAAACCTCTCTTTTTTGCGAAAGGTTGTAACCATAGCCTCTAACACTTTTGAAAGGTTTTTCTACCTTCCTTATACCATCCTTAATAAGATTTTCTACAGGTATATCATTTTTAAATCTAACCTCTGTCTTTGAAGGATGGATGTTATGATCAACGAAATAAGGAGGAAGTTCTATAAAAATAAGGTAAAACTTATCAGATAATAAAGATCTTAAAAGCTTTTTAAGTTCTCTATTTTTAACAGGCCTTTTATTTACATATATAATTCCTTCCTTTTTAAACCCTTCATTTAAAGATATATAACCGTATATCTTTCCAATTTCATCTGTATGATCTATCTCTATCAGGCTGTCTGTTTGTTCAGGAAATATGTAAGAAATCCTTTTTTTCAGATCTGAAGGTGGAAGATTCATCAGTTCTTTTCCATTGTGGAAAAGTCTAAAATGTATGTCTGTATTAATTAACGCATATCTTATAAATGTTTTCATACAGTGTAAAAACTCTGTTTTTTCGCTTTTTAAAAATCTCTTTCTTACAGGTGTGTTAAAAAAAAGATCTTTAACCCTAACTTTTGTTCCTACTGGAGATCCTGTATCACTAAAAGATCTGAAAATGCCTCCTTCTATATAAAGTTCTTTCCCAAGCGAAAAATTGTTAGGTCTTGATACAATACTGAATTTTGACACTGATGATATGCTGAAAAGCGCCTCTCCTCTAAAGCCGTAAGAATTTATATTGTAAAGGTCTTCCTCACTTGATATCTTACTTGTTGTGTATCTTTTTACACAATCAAGCATATCGTCTGGATGAATTCCAACACCATTATCCACCACCTGAATCAGTTTTTTTCCTCCTTTTTCTACAAAGACATCTATTTGATCTGCCATTGCATCTATTGAGTTTTCAATAAGTTCTTTCAAAACACTTGCAGGTCTTTCAACAACCTCACCTGCCGCTATTTTACGTATTATATCTTCAGGAAGGGATTTTATTCTGCTCATTACTGCCCTTGTCATCCTTTTTCATTAAAATAAATTAAATAATGCATATATAAGATACAGAAAAAAGAAAAAACTACAAGGAGGGTTCAGATGGCTATTAGAAAATTAGAAAAATCAGAATGGGAAAGTTACTTCGACCAGCTGTCAAAAAAGTTGGGAGCAAAAGAGGTACAGATAGAGATAATAAATGAGGATATAGGTGATCAGGTTGAGACATGGTGGCAGGCATTAACAGGTTTGTCTTATGATCCTAAGGATGATGAGTTTGAGATAGCAGCAGAAAGACATGATCATCTTATACACAAACCTGCCGAGATATACGTTGACGAAGATGTGGACGGCGTTAAAACTGTTGAGGTTATACAGGAAGATGGAACAAAACATATTATAAAATTAAGATCTCCTGAGGCTCTACCTGAGAAATAATAAAGGGGGAATCCCCTTTACCTCAGGTATTTTTTAGCCTTTTTGAACTCTCTATCTATGACATTTTTCATGATCTCTTTTATAACTTTATCAACAACAGGTTTCATTTTATCTTTTATAGTGTTATCCATAATTGCAAGTTCCGGCCATTCTCTCTGGTATCCCTCACCTTTCCATTTTGTTGTAGCATCTATACCCATCTTTCCACCAAAACCAACAAGGTCTGTGGAGTGGTCAAGAACATCTATAACACCTTTTTTTATAACAACATCCCTTGCTGGATCAACATTATTTCCCCATATCCATAAAACTTCATCTATATTCTGAACATTAACCCACTCATCAAATACAACAATATTTTTTGTAAACATCATCTGACCCATTCCCCACAAAGCATCCATCACCTTATAAGCATGTCCAGGGAACTGTTTTTTTATTGAAACAAAACAAAAATTATGAAAACATCCTGAAACCGGTAGATTATAATCCACAACCTCGGGAAGATTAAACTTTATCAATGGGAGGAATATCCTTTCTGTAGCTTTTCCCATCCAGCCGTCTTCCATCGGAGGCTTTCCCACTATTGTTGTTAGATAAATAGGATTCTTTCTGTAAGTTATAGCTGTTACCTGCATCATTGGATATTTATCAATAGGCGTATAAAAACCTGTATGATCTCCAAATGGTCCCTCCTCAACAAGTGGCTGTTCAGGATCTACAAAACCCTCAATAACAATCTCAGCATCAGCGGGAACCTCAAGATCGACTGTCTCACACTTTACAAGATCAACGCCTTTACCCCTTATAATACCTGCAAAAAGATACTCATCCACATCCTCAGGAAGTGGAGCAGAAGCAACGTATGTAAGAACAGGATCTCCACCTATAACAATAGCAACAGGAATCTTTCGACCAAGTTTTTTATACTTCCAGTAATGCTTAGCTCCACCCTTATGTATTTGCCAGTGAACAGCAACCTTATCCCTATCAAGTATCTGTATTCTATACATACCTACATTTCTAAGACCGTTCTCTGGATCCTTTGAAACCACCTGTGGAAGTGTTATGAACCTACCTCCATCTTTAGGCCAGCATTTTAAAACTGGAAACTCAAAAAGGTCTATATCTTCCCCTTTTTTTATAACTTCTTTGACTCTACCTGTTTTTACAACCTTAGGAAGAGCATCATTAAGTTTTTTTAGTTCAGGAATCCTTTTTAACTTATCCAAAAATGTGTTAGGAACTTCAGGCTTAAGAATCCTGTAAAGTTTCCATCCGATATCCTCAAACCTGTCAACTCCAAGTGCCATCTTCATTCTTTTCTCGCTTCCAAAAGCATTGATCATAACCGGTATATCAGATCCTTCAACATTCTCAAATATAAGAGCTTTTCCTCCATCTGGAAGCTTCATAACATTATCCGCCACCTCTGTTATCTCTAAAACTGGACTGACCTTATCTTTTATCCTTAAGATCTCTCCTTCTTTTTCAAGATCTTTTATAAAATCTCTTAAGTCTCTGTACGCCATAATAACCTCTTAAAGATTAATATATAGAATCTTATAATACACTTAGTAAGACCCAGCTTCAATAATGTACAGCTTACGTGGATTCCCTCTCAACTGACTCCAGTTTCACATAGTTCGCAGGTAAGTTCTTATAGTGTTTACACTTTCAAAATCCTATCAGTATGGTTTTTTATTTTAATAGGTATTTAAAGCCAAACGCCAATCATAATATGAAAACGATAAATGGAAAGCATTCTGGCAATTTTTATCTTCCTCACTTTAGCAGGGGGTAGTTCACTAAAAAAGTTGTCCACAATATAAGTAACTGGTATATAAAAACTTTTTCAGTTATCCACAATTGATTGTGGATAAGTTGTGGATAACTCCAATTTTTCTGTGGATAACTTGACCAAAATTGTGGACAACTCAAAAAAACCTGTGGATAACTCGGCAGGTTCAAAAAAGTTATCCACAGGTTTTCAGCCTTTAAAATCAGTACTTTTGCATTTTTAAGAATCGTAAGTGTTCTAAATAAAGGATTTTTTCAATTTTAAGTTATCCACAGGCTATCCACAGGTTATCCACATTTTTACACACTTGTAAGTAACTGAAAAATATACAAATTTTTCAGTTATCCACATATCCACAGCCTATTATTATTTTTATTATTCTTTTATCTGTTAAAATATAAAAAATAAAAATAAAGAATTAAGAGAAAAAATGGAAAAAGATAAAAACATTCAAAGAATAGAACAGAAAGATATTGCTGAAAGGGTTGTTTATTATGAAGAAGATGAGATAGATCTATATGAATTATGGTTGACTCTAAAAAGAAGATATAAACTGCTTGTTTCTGTAATGTTCTCCTTTATTTTGCTTTCTATAGTGTATCTTTTTTTAGCTAAACCTGTTTATAAAACAGAGTTTATTGTAAAGCTACCAAAAGGATTAACATCTCCTCCGGAAACAAGAGATATTATTCAAAATCTGGAAAATCTCAGAAAGGAAAATCGTTATGCAGAGGTGTCTAATCTATTGAGTATTTCCGAGGAAGATGTTATGAAGATAGACTCTATATCCGCATCTGAAATAAAGAAAAATAAAAATATCGTAAAAATAACACTCAATGTTTATGATCCTATTATTATAGAGAAACTGGGTATTTCCTTACTTGAATATCTTAATAATAATAGATTTGTTAAAGAAAGAATACGTCTTAAAAGAGAAACCCTAAGATTTTTAATAAATGAAACCAATAAAAAAATAAAAGAGATAGAATCTGTAAAGGATCGTATAGTAGAGGATCTTAAAAGGGGAAAAATTAGAGATATTGGGTTTAATCCTGTTGATATGGACAGATCTATACTATCATTGAAAGAGCGGGTTAAAAATCTTGAAAATCAGTTAAAGCTTTTAAGAGGCTATGAAATTGCTGTTAATCCTGTAGTTCCAGAAAAACCGTCTAAACCTAAAAAAACTCTAATTCTGGCTGTTTCTCTTGTTTCAGGTTTATTTTTGGGTATCTTTTTGGTATTTTTTGTAGAATGGATTGAAAATGCGAAAAGAAATAGAAGAGAATCATTATAGTACTATTTCTTTCCTTTTGAGACCTTTTCATAAAACTGTATAAGTTCTTCTTTAACCTTCTGATGAAACTCAAGAGGTTTCATTCCTGATGTTAGCTGGATTACATCATCAATATGGTCAACGGTGTATATATGAAATTCTCCTTTCTCTATACTTTTAATAACATCGTCGTCAAGTATTATGTTGTCAATATTTCTTGATGGAACTATAACCCCCTGTTCGCCTGTAAGTCCAATGATTTTACATACCCTATAAAAACCTTCCACTTTTTCCTTTATACCGCCAACTGGCTGTATATTTCCATGTTGATCTATGGATCCTGTTATCGCTAAATCCTGCCTTATCTGGATATCACCTATACTTGAAAGAACGGCTATAAGTTCTGCAGCAGATGCACTATCTCCTTCAACTTCACCATAAGACTGTTCAAAAGTTATACTGCAGGAAAGTGTTAACGGTGTGTCTTTTCCGTATCTACTACCAATATATCCTGATAGAATAAGTACACCTTTGTCATAAATAGGACCACTGAGCTCAACCTCTCTTTCTATAGATATTATACCCTTTTCTCCTATATATGAACTTGCTGTTATTCTGCTTGGTTTTCCAAATCTGAAATTCCCAAGATCATAGACTGTTAGACCGTTTACCTGACCTACCTTTTTACCTTCTATGTCTATTATAAGTATTCCTTCTTTAAAAAGTTCTCTTATCTTTTCCTCAACAAGATTCTCTCTGAATATCTTTTCTTTTATTGTAAGTTTTATATCTTTTCCTGTTATAAGATCTCCATCTGATCTTGAATCGGCTTCTCTTACAATATCGTTGATGTGTGAAAAAACAACGTTTATTCTTTTCCTGTTTCCCGAAAGCTGAATACTATACCTAAGGAGTTCAGAAAGAGCATCTGCTGTAAGATCTTTCATCTTCTCTTCTGTTACAATCTTTTTTACTATTCTCGGGAAAGATTGTATAACTTCTTCCGTAAGTTTTATGACAGGATCAAATTCGGCTTTTACCTTGAACAGTCTGTTAAACTCAAAATCATAAATAGAGAGCAAGTTGTACAGTTTATTATCCCCAACTAGTATAATTGTTACATCGAAAGGGACAGGCTCCGGAAATATGCCAACTTGAAATGGAAATACCTCTTCAACTAAGTGCTGGGATATATAGACCTTCTTGTGTAAAATACTCCTTTTTAAAGCTTCCCATAAAAAGGGATTTTTTATAATATCCACAGCTCTTAGTAAAAGGTATCCACCTCTAACTTTTAGAAGGCTTCCTGCTGTTATGCTCATATGGTCAGCATAAAGAATTCCCATTTCTGCCTTGTATGCTATATGACCAAATACCGTTTTGAATGTTGGTATTTCTTCGTATTTGTATGGTGCTCCTTCAGTTTTTGAGTTGTCAACTATAACATTTAATCTGAAAAGGTTAAACTCTCTTTCAACAGTTCTCTGGAGAAAGAAATCCCCTTCAAGTATCTTCCACCTTATAAACAGATCTATTCTTTCAGCTATTTTTTCTTTTATATATCTTATAAAGATTAATGCCTGCTTAATATCCTTGTATTTCTCTTCAATTCTGTAAAAAACATTTTCTACTATATACTCTGATACTTTCTTTTTCAGTTCATTAAGACTATCAATAAGTGTGTGTTCAACGTCTCTAAGCTCTCTAAGATATTTTCTGAAGGTTTCATCAAAAAGTTCAACCTTTTTCTCAAATTCTGTTTTTATTTCTGGTATTTTCAGGAATTCTGGAGATACTTTTCCTTGAACAATAGGTAGTAACTGTATGCCTGCAGGTGTTATAACCATTGCCAGTCCATAGCTTTCTGCTTCTTTTTTTAGCTGTTCAAGTATATTTTTCCTTTTTTCTTCTGCATTTTTTATTAGTTTTACCTTTTCATCTTCAAACTCTTTGCTCTCAAACTGTTTGACTACAGCTTCTTTTAGTGTATCTATGCTTCTGTCTAAGTCCCTTGAGAGTTTTTTTCCATAACCTGCAGGTAGCAGAAGGTATTTTGGTCTGTATGGTTCTTCAAAGTTATTGTAATAACATATATCTTCTGGCGTTTTTTTCTGTTTTGATATATTTTTTATTTTATGAAGTGAGTATGTAACCTTTCCTATGCCTTCAGGTCCGGCAACATATATGTTGTAACCCTCTTTTTCTGTAGAAAGGCCTACATTGAAAGCTTTCTCAACCCTTTCCTGTCCAGGAAATAAAGTTTCAGGTTTTATATTCTGTGTCCCTTCTTTTAATGATATATCTATCCTTATCTGATCAGCATTCAAATGTTTTACAGCCATTACTGTTTTATCTCAAAGGATTTTTCATATATTTCGTTTCCATTTTCATCCTGTACAACAACCTTCCATTCTCCTATCCATTGTGGGAGAATGGTCTTATAACTCCAAGTTCTGAAAACAGGATACTGTATATCAAGTTCGATCCTTGCCATCTCTCTGTTCTTAAAATACCATACATGGTATATCTTCGTTGGTACTGAATCTGCCTTTATTTTTGTCCAGCAGTAAACCCTGCCAATATCTGGAGGGAATACCTCAGAGACATCGACAGGTATTCTGTCTTCAATATCTCTTGAGAACTTCATATCTATAACTTCTATCTGTGCTGCCTGTGAAACGTATATCATCAAAATTGGAAAAATTAAAGACAATACTATGTTCATCTTTTCCCTCTATATATTAATTTTCCTTATTAAACTACTGATTTTTGATTATTAATTCAAGTATTTAGATCTTTTTGGTATTTACAAAAAAGATAAAAGTTATTAAATTTATAACTGTTATTATAATTAAATTTTGTGTTTTTATTATGAAGAAACTGAGATTAAGTTTAGCAATTGCTTTGACAACAGGTGGATTTGCTGTTGCAGGTCTGGTGGGATCTAAACATGATCTCAGCACTGCAACTACTGATGAGCCGTGTGTGTTCTGTCATACGCCTCATTATGCAAATGATGCTGTAACACCTCTGTGGAATAGAAATATAACTGATATGACAGCTTTCACAATGTACTCAAGTCCAACAATTGATGGAACAATTGATTCTGTTCCAAACCCGCCATCCCTTGCATGTCTTTCCTGTCATGACGGCGTATCTGCAGAGGGAGATGCAAGTGCTGTTAATTCAACAGATACTCATACTTTGAGAAATGCTCCAGGTCCAGGAGGTGTTCCAGATATTAACTCGTTTCCAAACTGTAATCAGTGTCATAATACAGGAGACGGTATATATCCAAGGAGATTGTGGAGAATAGGTGCAAATCTTATGGATGACCATCCCATATCAATAACATATCCCACTCCTACACAGGATCCAGATTTCAATACTCCTCCTGATCCTGTAAGAGGGTGGCCTAATCTTAAGCTCTTCAATGGGAAAGTTGAATGTCCAACATGTCACGATCCACATAATGGACAGCCTTTATTTTTAAGAATTACCAATGATTACAGTCAGCTTTGTCTAACGTGTCATAAAAAGTAATTAAAAGTCTTCGAGGTCTGGATTTACAGGTAAGCTTCCGTATTTTGCATCCTTTACAATAACATGTCTGTTTTTTATTAAAACCCTTCCTTCAGATATCCATTTAATAGCCTGAGGATATATTTTGTGTTCGTACTGGAGTATTCTGTCTGATAGTGTTTTTTCATTATCTTCTGGAAGGATAGGAACAACAGCCTGAACTATTATAGGTCCGTTGTCAAGATCTTTCGTTACAAAATGCACTGTACAGCCTGTGAATCTGGATCCATACTCTAAGGCTTGTTTTTGGGCTTTTAATCCTTGAAAAGCTGGTATGAGGGAAGGATGTATATTTATTATTCTGTTTTCAAAGGAATTTATAAAATGATCTGTAAGAATTCTCATATACCCTGCAAGTACGACAAGATCTGGATTTTCCTTTTTTATTATCTCAGCGAGTTTAAAATCATATTCATCTCTCGTTTTATAAAGGGAAGGATCTAAAAACTTCGTTTTAATACCATATTTTTCAGCTATCTTAAGGCCGTGAGCTTCTTTTTTATTTGACAAAACGAGAGATATGTTTCCTTTTATTTTTTTGGATTCTATCCCTTTAATTATAGCTTCTAAGTTTGTTCCTCTTCCAGAGATAAGTACTACTATATTCATAGAAAACCTTTATTTTTTGTTAATTATAACATAACGTTAGCTGTTTAAAGTCCAGTCATACAGAAGGTACCTGATCTCTATATCATCTTCTTTTTCCAAAAACTCTCTTTTAGCGTCATCTTTTACATATTTTTTGATGAATTTAATTATATCTTCCTTATCTTTAAAGTAATGTTCATTCCATCTGAAAAGCTCCGATATGAGGACTCTTTTTTCTTCAGGAAGTATTATAACTTCCGGACTTCTAATAAAATCCCTTGCTGACGCATCAAGTTTGCTATTTAGGTTCTTCTTTGTAAAAAGTCTTAATGGAGGTGACGAGTTTGTTCCTTTTACAAGTGCAAACGGGACTCTTTTATCATTAAATTTCCTAAGGATTTCTCTTATATCGTCAAGTGAATAATCCTTACCGTTGATTCTGTACTTTATGTCAGTAAAAAAACCTTCTATCTCTTTTACTGAACCCTGTATATTCAGTTTTATTATTGCATCAATAACAAGCATGTTGTAAAGATTTATCCAGAATGCAATTTCTTCTTCTTTAGATCTGAACTTAAGAATATCTTTATTTGCAAATTTTGAGATAGTGTTCTGAAGCAGTTTGTACTCTGGAGATAATCTTATAGCATCGTAATTTACAGTTCCATTTCTTGTGTATTTATCTATAATCTTTCCTGTTAGGCAGAAAAAATCCTTTTTTATCTCTTCTTCATCTTCAACAGGTAGATGTTCGCCATTTGTATTTAGTATAATAGCCTTTCCAAAACTCCTGGTTTCCCATTTTTTTTCATTTTTTTCATACATATCGTAGGCAAGATCTATGAATAAGGCTGCTGTCCATGAAAAATCTTTTGTTCCGTAACCTTTTCCTGTAAAGGAATCAAAATACTCGTAAAATCCAAATCTCATAGGAAGTTCCATAATTGTAATCTCAAGGTGTTCTGCCTTCTGTTTGAATTTATATCTTAAAAGTCCCTGATAAAGCATCCAGTTTATATTTATCCATACGGGTCCTCGCCAGTAATTATGTGGACTGAAATCTTTCTTCCTTTTGTCATAATTTGGGATGGCAAAACAGTTTTTCTCACCGAGTCTGCAGAAACTAAGGGAATCAAGATGTTCATATATTTTTAATGCTTGCTGTGTTGATGCTATACCACCAAATAAAGGCATAAATCCTGCAGCTGTTTCAATCTCTATAAGCTCCTTCTGTATATAATCATATGCGAAGAATATCTTTTTTTCACTACTGAAAAGATTGTCTCTTACGGCTCTTGCTGTCATTAAGAACCACTCTTCAGGCTTTTTATAATCCTCTTTTATTATGTCTGCTATCTGGACAAGTGCTTCATTTGATGCACACAGAATTGAGTTGAAAAGAGGGTCTATCACTATGAAAGGACACTCTTCAAATATTTTTTTCTCATCATATCTATTTTTCCTAAATATATCTACAAGATATATATATCTTTTATAATCAATATCTTTTGGTCTCTGTTCTGGGTCTATTATTTTATTATCTTTTCTTTCAAACTCTGGGATATTTACTTTTTCTATATCAATTCTTTCGAGTACTGGATCCCACATAGGTGAGTTGTCCATTCCAGATTCCCAGGGATGTCTTATATAAATAAGACCGTTATCGTCTGGATTTCTCTCAAGATAAAGGTACTCATGCAGTTTTATAAGTTTAGGGTATATAAATTTTAAAAATGGTATAAGTCTGTCCTTTTCTTTTGCATTTTCGTACATCTTCAGTACTGCGTATCCATGAATAGGAGGCATTGTAATTCCAGAAGTTAGCATATCTTCAGGCGCATGAGGCGAAAGATCTGTTCTCCAGAAATCAGGTTCAGGAAAGTATCTTCCAAGGGCTTTTTTATTAAAAACAATCTGGGGGAGCATACCATTTTTCCATTGGGCATCAAACAGATGGAGTGTCTCTCTTACAGCTCTTTCCATATTGTATCTTGAGTATCCTATAGCTATAAAGCCTGAATCCCAATTCCATTGGTGGGGATAAAGATGAACTGAAGGTACTGTATAGCTACCCATCCAGTTTTTATCAAGAACTTCTTTAGCTTTCTCTATATAATCCCTCAGGGGCATATTACCGCCTCTTTTATATAATATTTACAGATTTTTCACCTTTTTTAATTCTTCCTATAACGAAACCTTTCTCTCCTGTTTCAGCGATAACCTTCAGAGCTCTATCTGCTTCTTCTTCTGGAACTGCAATGATCAATCCTATTCCCATATTAAATGTTCTAAACATTTCCTCATCCGATATTTTCCCTTCCTTCTGTATCCATCTGAATACAGGAAAAACTTCCCAACTGTTTCTCTCGATAATAGCTGTCTGGTTCTTATTAAGAATTCTTATCAGGTTTCCAGGAATACCTCCTCCTGTTATATGGGCAATAGAGTGTATGTTTACTTTATCGGCAAGTTCTAAAACTGTTTTTACGTAAATCTTTGTTGGTGTTAGTAGTTCCTCTCCTATTGTTTTACCAAACTCTTCCACAGAGTCCGTATAACTGTATCCTTTTATTTCTACGATTTTTCTTATAAGGGAGTACCCATTACTGTGAACACCTGAGGAAGCTATCCCTATCAGTATGTCTCCAGCCTCTGTTTTTGAACCATCAAGCATCCTCTCTTTTTCAACGATACCTACAGCAAAACCAGCAAGATCATATTCACCATTCCTATACATACCTGGCATTTCTGCCGTCTCACCACCTATGAGAGCACATTCTGAGATCCTGCATCCATCTGTTATTCCTTTAACAACATCTACAGCAATGTCTGGATCAAGTTTTCCTGTAGCAAAGTAATCAAGGAAGAAAATTGGTTTGGAAGTTGTTGTAATAAGATCATTTACGCACATAGCTACAAGATCTATCCCTATTGTATCGTGTTTATTGATGCTCTGGGCTATTTTTAGTTTTGTTCCAACTCCATCTGTCGATGATGTTATAACAGGATTTTTATACTTTGATACTTCAAGTAAGTATGCTCCAGCAAATCCTCCTATTGGGGTTACTACATTTTTGTTAAATGTACTTTTTACAAACCTTTTTATTTCCTGGACAAATCTGTCAGCTTTTTCAATATCAACTCCTGCATCTTTGTAAGAGATCATCCCTATCTCCTTCATTTTTTTGAATTAAAATATATTATCAAATATTACTCTTTAAGGTATTTTTATGAGAGTTCTTATTACAGGAAAACCAGGTATTGGAAAAACTACTGTTATTAAAAAGGTTATAAATGGAATACCCGATAGAACCTGTGGTTTTTATACTGAGGATTACAGGGATATAAGCGGGAAGAGAAAAGGTTTTAGGATTTTTACAACAGATGGCTTGAGTCATATTCTTGCAGAGAAAGGGTTTAGATCAAAGTTTAAAGTAGGTTCTTATGGGATTGATGTTGAGGGTTTTGAAAAGATAGTGATCCCGCTACTTGAAAGGTGTATGGAAAAAAGAGAAAAAATTCTGGTAATTGATGAGATAGGTAAAATGGAACTTTTTTCTAAAAGATTTGCTGATCTTATAAAAAGTATATTTCGTGATGAGAAGAGAGATATTATAGCTACCGTTCCTATAAAGGATGTTCATCCAGTTGTCAGATGGATAAAAAATCTTCCTGATACCGTTGTAATTAGTTTAAATTCCAGCAATAGGGATGAAGTTCCTGATAGAATTATTGATATATTTCAAAGATCTTCAAGCCAGAGCTTTGACAAATCATAATAGCTTTCTATTCTCCTGTCTCTGAAAAAAGGCCATACAGTTCTTGTTTTGTCTATCTGAGTTAGATCTATCTCTGTTATAATAATCTCTTCCCTGTCAGTAGGAGCTTTTGAGATTATTTTTCCTGAAGGATCTGAAACAAAACTGCTTCCCCAAAACTCTATTCCGCTGTTTCCATCAGGTGAAGGTTCGTAACCAACTCTGTTTACAGCAGCTATATAACAACCATTTGAGATGGCGTGTCCTCTTTGTACTGTTTCCCATGCATTTATCTGCGCTTCTCCATATTCTTCTTTTTCCTCAGGAAGCCACCCTATGGCAGTAGGATAAAATATTATGTCTGCTCCTTTCATAGCTGTTATTCTGGCAGCTTCAGGAAACCATTGATCCCAGCATATCAATGTTCCTATTTTGCAGTATTTTGTTTTAAAAACCTTATATCCAAGGTCTCCAGGTGTAAAATAGAACTTTTCGTAAAAGTGGGGATCATCAGGTATATGCATTTTTCTGTACTTTCCAAGGTACTTTCCATCTGCGTCAAGAACAGCCACTGTGTTGTGGTAAATTCCTTCTGCTCTTTTCTCAAAAAGACTGAGTATTATAACAGAGTTTGTGTCTTTAGCTATTTTTGAAAAAAGTTTGATAGTTTCGCTATTTTGATCAATCTTTTCAGCGAGGCTGAAGTTATCCCAGTTTTCAGTCTGGCAAAAATACCTTGTTTTGAAAAGTTCCTGTGTGCAGATTATATCTGCTCCAGACTTTCCTGCATCTTTTACATACTCTACAGTTTTTTCTAAATTTTCTTTAATGTTGTCGCTGGATGAAGTCTGTACAAGGGCTATGTTTACTTTCAGTTTACTATCCCTCTATTATTTTAATTATAACTTTCCTATCCCTTGGTCCGTCAAACTCGGCAAAGAATATTCCCTGCCATATTCCAAGTAAAAGTTTACCATTTTTTATAGGTATGTATAACGAGTTTCCTGTAAGAACAGATTTTATATGTGCTGCTGCGTTTCCTTCTGTATGTTTATACTGATCTTCCCATGGTACAAGTTTATCAAGCGTTTTTTCTATATCCCATTTTACATCAGGATCCGCATTTTCATTAATAAAAAGCCCAGCTGTTGTATGTGGGACGTAAATATAGCATATTCCTTCTTTTATTCCGCTTTCATCTATAACTTCCTGTACAGCGTCTGTTATATCTTCAAAATGAGTTCTTTTTTGGGTTACAACCTCAATATACTTAAGCATTTTTCTCCTCCTTTCTTAGATAGTATAAAACATCCTGATCTGAAAGGTCGTACCATTCCTCGTAAGCATCTGCCACAGCATAGGGATACCCTGTTCTGTGATTAAGACAAAAAACCAGATCTGCTTTATCTATAATCTTTTCAATGGAAGATTTTGAACATGTTGGAACGGCTATTATAATTTTTCCAGGTTTTCTTTTTTTTACCATGCTTATTGCTGCAAGCATTGTGTAACCTGAGGCAAGACCATCGTCAACAATAATGACAGTTTTATTCCTTACATCGGGGAAAGGTTTGTTCTTTCTGAATTTTTTATCCCTTTCTTTCAGTATATTAATAGTTATCTCTTTCTGTTCATTTATTATATTTTCTGTAATACCAGCCTCTTTTACAGCCTTTTCATTTATAAATGTATCTCCTTCTACAGTAATAGCTCCAAAACCTGCCTCAGGATTCCATGGGTATGTAAGTTTTTTAACAAGGATTAGGTCAAATGGAATGTTTAGTTTTTCAGCTATTTTTATTCCAACAGGAACACCTCCTGATGGAACTGCAAGTACTATACTGTCCTTTTCTATAATGTCTTTTAGAAATTTAGCCAGTTTTTCTCCAGCATCTTCCCTGTTTTTAAATACGTAAAACCTGTCCTTTAAGTTTTTATCTTCAAAAAATAGGCCCATCACATTTATAATATAGTTGTTCAATGAGGTGGGTGGAAGATGATAGCTGTCATTCAGAGAGTAAGCAGATCTTACGTAGAGGTTGAGGGTAGGATTGTAGCTGAGATAGGAAGGGGTTTAAATATACTTTTAGGTATTGTAAAGGGAGATACGGAGGCTGATATTGATAAACTGTTAAGAAAAATTCCTTTTTTGAGAATTTTTGAAGATGATAATGGAAAAATGAATCTTTCTGTTATTGATATAAAAGGAGAGGCAATTGTTATATCACAGTTTACACTTGCCGGTAATGTAAAGAAAGGTAGAAGACCGTCTTTTGATAATGCTGAAAATCCTGAAAGAGCCAGGGAGCTTTATGAAATATTTGTTGAGAGATTGTCGGAATATATAACTGTAAAAACTGGAGTTTTTGCAGCTGATATGAAGGTTTTAATAGAGAACGATGGACCTGTTACATTTATTATAGACTCAAAAACCCTTTAAAAGCTCATGTAAAGGTATATCTTCTTCAAGTTCTGGAAAATCTATAATCTTTTTGCCAAAGGCTGTCTCAAGTATAGTATTTCCCCACCATGATATATCGTAATGTTTGATATGATTCCTCATTTTTTTCATCTTTGTCTCTTTTTTTAAAGGATCCTTTGTTATAACTCTTCTTAAGGCGTCTGCTGATCCTTCAATATCGTATGGGTTTACAAGACAGGCGTAATCTCTGAGTTCTGCTGCTGCTCCTGTAAACTCACTCAGCATAAGAGCACCTTTATTTTCAACCTGACAGGCTATATACTCTTTAGCTACGAGGTTCATTCCATCTTTAATAGAGTTGACCCAGCATACATCTGAAAATCTGTAGTAGTTTATAAGGTTATCAAAAGGCATTCTTCTTGGGTAGTAATATATAGGCGTCCAGTCTGGTGTTCCAAACTTTCCGTTCGTCTCACTTATAAGATGTTCAAGTTCTTTTTTTAACTGATCGTACTCTGGAAGTTTTTTTATATTTGGTGCAACAGCCTGAACAAGAACGACTTTTTTATGAAATTCTGGGTATTTTTCGAGAAACTTTTTAAAAGATCTTATTTTCTGTATTAGACCTTTAGTATAATCAAGTCTGTCTATCCCCAAAATAACGTTTACATTTTTAAATGGAAATTTGTTCATTTCTGTTTTTTCCGATAGAGAACTGTAGTAGTTAAAATCTACACTTATAGGGAAAACGCCTATTTTTACCTTTTTTCCTTCATAAAGTATCTCTGTTACAGGTTCTGTTGATAAGATATTTACCCCATCAACGAGCTCATCTATACAGTCAAGGAAATTTTTTCTATCTATAAACGTGTGAAATCCTATCAGATCATATCTAAGCATACTTTTGAGTATTTCAACCCTCCATGGTATTTTAAAAAATAGTTCTGGGTTTGGAAATGGTATGTGAAGGAAAAAGGCTGTTTTCCTTATTAGTCCAAGCTTTTCAATATAGTGTGGAAGTAGAAAAAAGTGGTAATCATGCACCCATATAAGATCTTTTTCTGTTGATATACTCTTTATATACCTTGCAAACTTTTTATTTACTTCTTTGTATGCTTTCCAGTATTCTGGTTCAAATCTGCAGAAATACTGAAATGTATGAAACATAGGCCATATTATGCCGTTTGAAAACCCGTTAAAAAAGTGGTCTATCTCCTTTTCCGTGAGAGATACAGGGTATAGGAGGAATCCCTCTTTTTTACCTTCTTCAAATATAATATTCTTCATTTTTGGGGTTATTTTTTCTGAACCTGCCCATCCAATCCAGATAGCTTTTCTTTTGTGAAGAACCTGTTTTAATGCTGTAACAAGTCCGCCAGGAGATATGTGAACTGTGTATTTTCCATCTTCTTTTTTAATATGAATAGGCAAAACGGCAGATACCACTATAAGGTTTGAATCTTTTTCCATACTTTCCCTCCATTTTTAACTTATTTAGAATGAAAGGGAAAGTCAATCTCTTCTCTCTTCCTTGCCTCTTAGCAAAAGCTTTATTGGAGCTTTTTCTAAACCCAAGACTGTTCTTAGATTATTTTCAAGGAATCTTAAAAAATGTTCTTTAAATCCTTCAGGATAATTGACAAATAGAAGAAAACATGGTGGTTTTCCCTCAAGCTGGGTAGCATAGTAAATCTTTAGCGGTTTACCATGGTAGGATGGAGGTTGCCTGAGGGACAGTATCTGTTTGATAGCTCTATTGAGCTGTCCTGTCCCAACCCTTTTCCAGGATTGGTTGTACACGTCGATAATCTCCTTTAGAAGATCTTTTATTCCTTTTCTGTTTTTGGCAGAAGTTAAAACAACAGGTGCATAAGGAATAAAGTATAGTTTGTTTTTTACCTGATTCTTTATCCTGTTTAGAATTTCTGTGTTAGGTGGGATTGTATCTATTTTGTTTATGACTAAAACTGCAGGCTTGGTATATTTCTGTATGAGGTGGGCTATTTTTGTATCCTGTTCCGTTGCTCCCTGCTGGGCATCGATAACGTGAAGGATGACATCCGCCTTTTTTATAGCATCAAGTGTTCTGCCTACACTAAAGAATTCCAAACCATAGTCAACTTTTGATTTTTTTCTAAGACCTGCTGTGTCCAGAAATAAAAATTTGTGATCTTTCCATTGAAATAGTGTGTCAATGACATCCCTTGTTGTTCCCGGTATGTCAGATACTACAGCTCTTTCTTCGCCTAATATTGCATTTAAAAGGGAAGATTTGCCTGCATTTGGTTTTCCAACAATCGCTACTTTTATAATATCAGATCTCTTTTCCCCTTCACTGATTTCCCTTAAGGCTTCTTTCTCAAATTCGGGTATATCCTGAACTACAGCATCTAAAAGGTCTGCAACTCCATATTTCTGGATTGACGAAACAGGAAATACTTTTTCAAAGCCAAGCTCATAGAATTCATATACAGCCTTTTCCATCTGGGGATTGTCTATTTTGTTTACAGCAACATAGACAGGTTTGTCTGTTCTATGGAGTATCTTTGCTATCTCCTTGTCAGCTGGAGTTAATCCCTCTTTTCCGTCAACAACAAGAATGAAGGCGTCAGAAAGTTCAAGCTCTTTTTCTACCTGCTTTCTAATGTAAGGAGAAAAAGAGTCTTTATCGCTTTCTATGTAGCCCCCTGTATCAACAACTTCAAATGTTATACCTCTCCATTCAGCGGTAGAAACAATTCTGTCCCGTGTAACACCAGGAATATTTTCAACTATAGCTTTTCTTTTTCCGATAATTCTGTTAAAAAGGGAAGACTTACCAACATTAGGTCTTCCAATAATTGCAACTCTGTACATTGTTTCTCCTTTGAAATTTTTTTATTTTTATATAAAATTTAAAACTGTTAGGATTTAATTATAATATTAAGGGGATTTAAATGAGAAAGTTTAAAATGCTAATTTTTCACATTCTGATCATTTTCTCTATATCTTCAGCCAACCTTACTGAAGAATTAGAATTTAAGCCAGAAAAGGAAATTATCAATAAAGACGAAAAGGTATGTTTTCATTTTGTTAATAATTCTGATAAAACTATATACCTTCCATCTTCGGCACCATGGGCAGTTTTTGAAGATGAAGATTTTGACAAGATAGTTTTCTCTCCAATAGCTGCACAGAGAATTCTGGAGATAAGACCTTACGAAGAAAAAAAATGGTGTTGGGATCTTAAAGATTTTCATGGGGAGATAGTTCCTTCTGGAGATTATGCTATAAGGCTTACAGTATTCAAAAATGGAAAAAGAGTTTTCCTTATTTCTAAAATAAAAGTGAAACCTGGGGTGGCGGAAACATCAAAGAAGGAAACTAAATGATCCTCATACTACTCAGGTGAAATAGTTGAAAAAAGACAGGTTTGTCCTGAATACTGCTGCATTTTCAGCAGCTACTTTTATCAGCAGGATCTTAGGTTATTTAAGGGATGCTGTTATAGCTTTTATTTTTGGTGCCAATCCATTAACTGATGCTTTTTTTGTTGCATGGAGGCTTCCGAATACTCTAAGACAGCTTATTGGAGAGGGAAGTTTTAATGCCGCGTTTATACCAGTTTATACAGAGGAGAAAAATAGATCTAAAGAATCGGCTGATAGATTTGCATCCTCTCTTTTTACCTATTACACATTATGCCTTTCAATTATAACTGCTGTTGTTATTGTTTTTGCTGATTTTTTTATAAGTATAATAGCACCAGGTTTTGTTCAAAAGGGGAATTTTGATGAGGCTGTAAATCTTGTAAGGATCGTTTTCCCTTATCTTATACTTGTAGGCTGGGTATCTTTTTTTATGGCACTGCTTAATATGAAAGACAGATTTTTTATTCCTGCTGTTTCTCCAGCCCTTTTGAATTTATCTTTTATATTTTCTGCAGTTTTACTATCACAGTATTATGGGATATATGCTTTAGCTTTAGGGGCTCTTTTGGGAGGGGTTCTTCAGGTTGTACTTCAGGTTGTTTTTGCTTACAAGGAAGGTATAAGGTTGAGGTTTTCCCTTGATTTTCATTCAAGAATAAGAGATACATTCAAAAGGATGATTCCCGCTTTTAGCTCTTTTGGTGTAAGTCAGTTTGCATTTATCATAGATACAGTAATAGCTTCTTTTCTTATAGGTGGTGCTGTATCATATCTGTATTATGGAAACAGGATATTCCAACTTCCTCTCGGACTTTTTGCTATAGGTCTGGGAAATGCTCTTCTTGTATCTCTTTCAAAGTATTTCTCAAAAAGAGATATGGATAGTTTCAGGAGGGATCTCAACAATGGCATAAAACTTGCCGTCTTTATATCTATACCTTCAACGGCAGGAATGATAGTTCTGGGAAAAGAAATTATAGAGCTTCTTCTTATGAGAGGTGCATTTGATCATGAAAATGTTGTTATGACCTATTACGCCCTTGCAGGATATTCCTTAGGTCTTACAGGTTATGCTTTAACAAGACCTTTTAAAAGTGCTTTTTTTGCTGTAGGAGATATGAAAACGCCTCTTAACTCGACTATTTTTGGTCTTGTAGTAAGTATATTTTTTGCTGTTTTTTTAGGATTTTTACTTGGATGGGGAGTTTTTGGTCTTGCTGTGGCTTCTTCAATAGGCGGAACCGCCGGTCTATTTTACCTCTATAAAAAATCAAAGTTCAGTATAGATAAAAAGGATATTTTGAAAACTTTTATTAAGGTTACAACTGCATCTTTATTTATGGCTCTTTCCGTTTATATATTCAAAGAAAGCGTGTCGTGTAAAGCATTTCAGGTTTTTGGGGGGGTTTTTATTGGAATAGCAGTTTATTTCGTTCTTTCGTATTTTCTTAAAGAGAGCAGTTTTATATTTTTTATTAAAACAGTTGGAAAAAAGTTTTAATATTAATTATCATTAATAGTTGAAACAAGATTATTTTTTATAAAAGTTTATATGTAAAAGTTTATAAAAGACAGAAAATTTTATTATTATAAATTGATTAATAATGGGAACTATATCAAAAAAGATCTTCATTCTGATATTTGTCTTGATAAGTTTGATACTTGTGAACAATATTTTCCTGTTTTTTATGATGAATAATATTAAAAAATCAAGTGAGGTTATAAACCTTTCAGGGAAGATAAGAGGAAATATACAAAGGATAGTGAAACTATCTTTAACAGAATCACCCCCTGAAAAGCTGATTGATATAGTTGATTACTATGTGAGAAATCTTGTTGATAAAGAAAAATATCTCTATCTTCCTTTAACGTCTGGACATTCTGAGGCTGGAAAGCTGAAAAGTTGCTGGGAGGATGTTAAGAAGTTAATATATGATGGTGCAGATTCGGAGAGATTAATAGGAGTTTCTGAAAGATGCTGGTATATGGCAAATGAGATTACGTATAGGTATCAAAAGCTTTCTGAAGAAAATATAAGCTATTTTATAGTTATTTTTAGTATAAATGGAATTCTTACATTTATTGTTTTAGGGATACTTGTTATTATCGCAAAAAGAGAAGTTAAAGGAAAACTTGAGTTTCAGGCACATTACGATCCGCTTACTAAGGTTCTTAATAGAAGATCTTTTATAGCTATATATAACTCAATTATAAACAGGAAAGATATATTTCCCGCATCTTTCATGATAATGGATATAGATGATTTTAAAAAAATAAATGATACTTACGGACACAATGTTGGAGATAAAGTTTTGAAAAAGATAGTCAATGTTATTAAAGATAATATAAGGAAGAAAGATCTTTTTGTTAGATGGGGTGGAGAAGAGTTTATTATATTTTTTCCCGAGACAGATATAGATCAGGCAAAGGTGGTTGCTGAAAAGATAAGAAGATTGATAGAAAACCTTGAGTTTGAGGAAGATTTTAAGGTTACTGTAAGTATTGGTATAACAGAGCTTAAGAAAGGAGAGTTCCTTGTTGAGGCTATTAAGAGAGCAGATAGAGCTCTCTATAAAGCAAAAAGAAATAATAAAAACAGGGTTGAGGTTATCTTGGACTGATCCTGCATTCTTTAAGAAGCTGTTTCACGTCTCCTTCCATTAATATTCTTATAATATTTGTTGATCCAGGGATACTTCCAACATATCCTATGAGTGTGATAACAATATCATCTGTTTTGTAATCCTCTGTATAAGCTTTGCCTATAAACTCACATAGCATTCTATCTGTATCTTTTTCCTCTTTTACTACCATATAAGGCTTTACTCCCCAGACTATATTCAATCTCCTTAATGTTTTTTCATCATGCGTTAGGGCAAGAACAGGGCATTTAGGTCTGAATTTTGCAACATTTCTTACAGTTCTGCCTGTTTTTGTAAAAACAGCTATAGCCTTTCCGTTGAGATTTTTTGCGAGAGAGTTGCTTGCATAGGCTACAGCAAGTGAAGGATCCGTTGGTATGTGTTCCTTTTCTGTAAAAAATGGATATACTTTTTCCGTTTCACAGATGGTTTTCTCCATAACCTTGACAGCCTCAACAGGATACTTTCCCACTGTTGTTTCATCAGAAAGCATGACAGCATCGGTTCCGTCAAGAACGGCATTTGCTATATCGGAAACTTCTGCCCTTGTTGGTCTTGGTGAGGATACCATTGATGTTAACATCTGTGTTGCAGTTATAACAGGTTTACCCTTTTCATTAGCTTTTTTTATTATCATTTTCTGTAAAACAGGTACTTTTTCCATGTCTATCTCTACGCCAAGGTCTCCCCTTGCTACCATAATTCCGTCGGACACTTCAATAATCCCGTCTATATTTTCAATAGCCTCATGTTTTTCTATTTTTGCAAACAAAGGGGTATCACCACCGTAAGATTTTATTATCTCTTTAGCCTGTATTACATCTTCAGCCGTTTTTACAAAAGATAGAGCTATCAGATCAAACTCTTCCTCTATTGCAAACTTTATATCTTTTTTATCTTTTTCTGTAATTGAGGGTATATTCAGTTTTACGTTTGGAAAGTTAATGCCTTTCCTTGAAGATACCATGCCTCCAACTATCACCTTTGCTGTTATGCCGTCTATATCTTTATCAATCACCTGAAGTCTTATTGAACCGTCTGATATGTAGATATAGCTTCCCTTTTCAAGCTGATCTAAAATCTCTGGATAGTTTATGCTTATCCTTTCCTTATTTCCTACAACGTCTTCTTTGACAATTCTTATTTTCTCTTCAAAATGAAGGTAAAAAGGTTCCTCGACAACCCCAATTCTAATTTTTGGTCCGGATAGATCCTGAAGAACAGCGATAGGTTTTCCAGATTTTTTAGATAAATCCCTTACCTTTTTAAGATTCTGGAGGTGTATCTCATGATCTCCATGTGAGAAATTAAATCTAAAAACATCAACACCTGCAAGTATTAACTTCTGTATCATATCCTCTGAGCTTGTTGCAGGACCAAGAGTTGCCACTATTTTAGTTCTTCTCATATTCAGACCTCTTTATATGTTATTGAAAATATAACAATAATCATATATATTCTATATATTCGTCATTATATTTATAACACAAAATAAACAAGGAGAGGTTGATACATTGCTAAAAGGCAATGATATAAAAAGGAGAAATACGCAACAGAGAAAGATAATACTTGATATTTTAAGATCAACAAATATACATCCTACTGCTGACTGGATTTATGAGCAGGCAAGGAAGGAGATACCAAATATAAGTCTTGGTACTGTTTACAGAAATCTTAAGATACTGAAAGAGAGCGGTCAGATAATAGAGATTAATGATGGTAAGCAGAGTAGATTTGATGGAAGAATTGACGAACATTATCATTTTAAATGCATCTCCTGTGAAAGAATATTTGATGTTGAGAAAGAAGATCTTTCTGGGCTGAAAATTATAGGTAATAAAAATTTTATAATCCACAGAATCGATATCCTTATCACAGGTGTGTGCAACATGTGCAGTGGAGATAACTGATAAATGAAAAAGATAGTCAGCCCTATAAACAGCAGGTCTGACAGACTTCCTCCCGGTCAGCACTGGACAAATAAACTTCATGTTCTGGGCATATCAGATCCTCCTGATATAGACCTTTCACGTTACAGACTGAGAATATTTGGTGAAGTTGAGGAAGAGGTTGTACTCACATGGGAAGACATACTTGATATTGAAAAGGTTAATCTTTTAGCAGATTTTCACTGTGTCACAAGATGGAGCTGTCCTGATGTTTTATGGACGGGTTTTATGTCGGTTGAGTTAAGAAATATTGTCAATATAAAGGACAGTGCAAAGGCTGTTATGATACACTCTCTGGATGGTTACACAACAAATATACCTATTGATTATTTTTTTGACGATGATGTTATTTTTGCATATAAGCTTTTTGACAAACCATTACCGGCAGATCATGGATATCCTTTAAGGCTTGTTGTTCCTAAACTTTACGCCTGGAAAAGTGCAAAACATGTTTCAGGCATACAGTTTTTACCTGAAAATAAACCAGGATTCTGGGAACAGAGGGGATACCATATTCTTGGAGATCCATGGAGAGAACAGAGATACTCGGTTTGAAGGCTTTAGAAAAGGCAAAAAAGGAACTTTTCAATCTTATATCAATTCCAAGTTATAGAGATTTCAGCAGAATTTTAGAGTATATTGAAAAAAGGCTTGATTATATAAGTTTTGAGAGACAGCCTGTCGAAGATAAAGATTACAACCTGATAAGTATAGATCCGTCAAAGCCTGTTCTTATAAATACTCATGTTGATACCGTTCCTCCAATAAAAATGAAGAACCCTTTCAGTCCTATTGAAAAAAATGGAAAGATATATGGGAGAGGAGCTGCCGATACCAAAGGACTCATTGCCTCATTGATAACAGCTCTTGATCTTTTCAGAGAAAAATATCCAGATAGGGAAATACCTGTGTCTTTAGCTTTTACTGTTGATGAGGAAAACAACTCGGCTCTTGGATCGCAAAAACTTCTTAATAAGCTTGATCGTATAAGTTATGCTGTTGTTCTTGAGCCAACATACGGGCAGGTCTGTATAAAACAGATGGGATCTGTTGAGTTTAGTCTTAAGGTAGAAACTGTTTCATATCATGCTTCAGAGTTTGAAAGATCCGAAAATCCTGCAAAAAAGATATTTTCAACTATAAGCAGACTTGAGTCGAGGTTGGGAAGGGAGATTAATATACTCTGTTTCAGATCTGGATGGAAACATTACTTAACGCCAGATACAGCTGAGATACTTGCAGAAATAAAAGTTTATGAAGGAGAGAAGGCTGATCAGATAGAAAGAGTAATAGAAACAGTAATTAAAGATATTCCAGGTGCATATTATAAAGGTATAGATAAAGAAGATTTTATTTCATTTCCAGAAAGTTTTATTTTTAAGAAAGTATCCGAAGCATACAGATATGTTTTCGGAAGATCGGCACCAAAAGGTATTATGCCTTCATGGACTGATGCTGCAAACTTTAAAAAAGTAGGCTTGGAGTGTGTTGTGTTTGGATTCGGTTCACTTGCTGACAGTCATACGGAGAGAGAGTATATAACAGAAGAAGAACTTATGAGCAACACAGCTGTTCTTTACTCACTTTTTACCATTCTGAGCCAGTCTCGGTAACTTTCTCTGATATTGAAACCGTACTTTTTATAAAAATTGATAGCTTTTTTATTTTTTCTGCCCACCCAAAGACCTATCTGTTTTTTCCCTTTTTCTTTTAAATGTTTTACAGCCTCTTCAAGTAATATCTTTCCTATACCTTTTCCCCAGAACTTTTTTCTGACAGCAAGTTCGTGAATCTCTCCTATATCTTTTCCGTATAGATCCTTCCAGTTTGCATCGGCAACGACAAATCCTGCTAATTCATCGTTATAAAATGCTACCTTAAAGAATGTGGAGTGATTTTTGAGCCAGTTTATATATCTTTTTGCACTTTTATAAGATGGTTCTCCGTACTCAGGTAGATCAAGATATGCTTCAAAGAGCACAGAAATAAGCTCTTTTTTGAAGCTGTCCGTGTAGTCTTTAAGTTTTATTTCGTTATTTCCTTGAAAATTTTCAAATTTTTCCATATTTTCTATAGAAACTTATCATTTTTTTATAAGTTTGCCTTTATACAGTATTTTTAATATAATGATAACCTGAATAATTCAACAATTTTTAAAAAAATTCGCAAAAAATCAGAATAGTTCTAAATTTTCTAAGAGTTAGCTTTTTAGGAGGTAGTATATATGAGGTATAGAAGCTATACGGTAAAAAACTTTAGGTCAATACCACAGGTGGAAAAATATCTAACGGAAAAACAGAAGTTTGATATAGAAGTTGTAGGTCAGGTATTTCCTTTTAAAGTAAACAATTACGTTATAGATCAGCTTATAAACTGGGAAGATCCTTTAAATGATCCTATATTCAAACTTACTTTTCCTCAAAAAGATATGCTATTTCCTGAACATTACGATATCATAGCTTCTCTTTTAAAAAGAGGAGAATCTCAGGAAAGAATAAAAGATGAAGCAAACAGAATAAGGATGGAACTAAATCCACATCCTGCAGGTCAAAAGTACAATGTGCCTGAAGTCAATGGTTTTAAGCTTCACGGAGCTCAGCATAAATATAAGGAGACCATTCTTTTCTTTCCTAAGCAGGGTCAAACATGTCATGCATACTGTTCTTTTTGTTTTAGATGGCCTCAGTTTGTAGGTATAAATGAGTTGAAGTTTGCTATGAAAGAGGTTGACATCCTAATTGAGTATATCAGAAAAAATCCTGAGATAACTGATATTCTTTTTACAGGCGGCGATCCACTTATAATGAAAACATCGGTTTTTAAAAGCTATATAAAGCCTGTTCTTGATGCAGACATACCTCATCTGAAAACTATAAGAATTGGAACAAAATCTCTTGGATTCTGGCCTTATAGATTTACGCAGGATGATGATGCACAGGAGTTGTTAGACCTCTTTAAGGAAATTGTTGATAAAGGATATCATCTTGCCTTCATGGCTCATTTTAATCATTATAAAGAACTCAGAACAGATGTTGTTAGAGAGGCTGTTGATAGGATACTTGAGACAGGAGCTGTTATAAGGACTCAGTCTCCCGTTCTTAGACATATAAATGATAGTTCTGAAATCTGGGCTACTATGTGGAAAGACCAGGTAAGCATGGGAATGATACCTTATTACATGTTTATGGCAAGAGATACAGGAGCACAGCATTACTTTGGAGTACCGCTTGTTAGAGCATGGAATATATTTAAAGATGCATACAAAAAAACAAGCGGTCTTGCAAGAACAGTTAAAGGACCGTCAATGTCAGCAACTCCTGGAAAGGTGAGAATACTTGGAGTTTCGGAGATATTTGGTGAAAAGGTTATGGTTCTTGATTTCTTACAGGGAAGAAATCCTGACTGGGTGGGAAAACCCTTTTTTGCAAAGTACAATGAGAATGCAATGTGGTTAAACGATCTTGAACCTGTTGAAGGTGAGGAGTTTTTCTATGAGAAAGAACTGAGAGAAATGTTAAAATTAGAAGAAGAAAAAGTTTAAAAGAGGTAATAGTTTGGAACATAGAGGAATAATAATTTTAGATTTTGGTTCGCAATACACACAGCTTATAGCGAGGAGGATAAGAGAACTCCATATATTCAGTGAGATACTTCCTTTTAATGCATCTGTAGAAGAGATAATGAGCCATAACCCACGGGGGATTATCTTTTCAGGAGGTCCAGCATCGGTTTATCATCCGGAAGCTCCAAAGCCTGATGAGAGGGTTTTTGATCTTGGTATTCCTATACTGGGAATATGCTACGGACTTCAGCTTATAACTTACCATTTTGGCGGTGAGGTTGTAAAAGCAGAAAGACATGAGTACGGAAGAGCTGAGCTTGAGATCATGGATCATCAGGATCTGTTTATAGATATTCCAAATGAAATACATGTCTGGATGTCTCATGGAGATAGGGTAACAAAACTTCCTGAAGGTTTTGAGCCAATAGCAAGAACATATAACGCTCCGTTTGCAGCGATCAGAAACAAAGAGAAAAAAATCTGGGGTGTTCAGTTTCATCCTGAAGTCTCCCATACATACCTTGGAAAGGAAATACTTAAAAATTTTGCCGTTCAGATCTCAGGATGCGCTCAGGACTGGACAATGGGAAGTTTCCTTATGGAAAAAGAGATTGAAATCAGGGAGGCTGTTGGGAATAAAAAAGCCATATGTGCTCTTTCAGGAGGTGTTGATTCCTCAGTAGCCGCTGTTCTTGTTCATAATGCTATAGGGGACAACCTTACATGTATATTTGTTGATAATGGACTTTTAAGAAAGGGAGAAAGGGAAAAGGTAGAAAAAACATTCAGAGATCATTTTCATATACCACTTATTGTTGTTGATGCTAAAGATAGATTCCTGAATGCATTAAAAGGTGTTACAGATCCTGAGGAAAAAAGGAAAATTATAGGTAATCTTTTTATACAGATATTTGAGGAAGAAGCTAAAAAAATACCTGATGTTGAGTTCCTCGTTCAGGGAACCCTTTATCCAGATGTTATTGAGAGCGTTTCTGTAAAGGGACCGTCAGCAGTTATAAAAACGCATCATAATGTAGGTGGACTTCCTGAAAAGATGAATCTTAAGCTTATAGAACCTTTAAGGGAACTGTTTAAAGATGAGGTTAGGGAGCTTGGTAAAGAGCTTGATCTTCCAGAGGAGATTATATACAGACAGCCGTTTCCAGGACCGGGTCTTGCTATAAGGATTATAGGAGAAGTGAATAGAGATGATCTTGAAATACTTAGAGAAGCTGATGCTATAGTTGTGGAAGAAATAAAAAAAGCAGGACTGTATAGACAGTTGTGGCAGTCTTTTGCTGTTCTTCTTCCGGTTCTTACAGTTGGAGTTATGGGGGATTACAGGACGTACGAAAAAGTTATAGCAGTAAGGGCTGTTGAATCAACAGATGGTATGACGGCGGACTGGGCAAGACTTCCTTATGACCTTCTTGATAGGATTATGAGAAGAATAATAAATGAGGTTAAAGGTGTGAACAGGGTTGTTTATGACATAACGTCAAAACCCCCAGGGACTATAGAGTGGGAATAATGAAAAAGATTATAAAAGGAAATATAAAATTTACAAAACCTGTGATTGAAAAGCTTCTTGATATACATTATATCGTTGAAAAAGATAAAAGAGATATCATAAAACATAAGTTTATCATACTTACATATGAAGAGTTTGATAGAGATATTACAAGCCTACTGGACGGTTTAGGTGAAGATATAAAGCTTGCCGTTGTTGAGCAGGCTGTTCTTGTAAATTTTGGAGATGAAGAGATACACAGAAGTATTGAAACAGAGATCTTTTATGATGAGAAATGGATAAGTAAACACAATCCTGATTATAACAATCTGGAAGAATGGATATTTAGATTTATAGATAATGCCATATTCGAAGGAAAGAGATGTAAAGAATGAATCTTTTTATAACAGGGATAGGATCAGGGCTTGGGAAGGCTTTAGTAAACGTTTTTCTTGAAAGGGGATTCTCAGTTTATGCTTTAAGCAGGCATCTTCCTGAAGATTTTAAAGGAAAGATAAGATTTTCTTACTGTGATCTTCATTCTCTTGAAAACATATACAGATCAATGGATATTATTTTAAACGGTATTAAGGAAATAGATTATGCTTTTTTAAATGCCGGTCTGTTGACTGAACTTAAGGATATACATGATACTCCAATATATGAAATGAACAGGATGATGGATATAAATGTATGGGCAAATAAAGTCATACTTGATTATTTTATTTATAAAGACATTAAAGTAAAACAGGTAATAGCTGTGTCTTCGGGAGCCTCAGTAAACGGAAATAGAGGATGGCATGGTTATGCTATATCAAAAGCAGCGCTTAACATGCTTATAAGACTTTACTCAAGAGAAATGGAAGGTACACACCTTATATCCCTTGCACCTGGACTTATACTCACACCGATGCTTGAAAAATTTGTTCTTTCTGCTGACGAAAAAAAATTTCCATCGGTTAAAAGAATAAAAGAATCTCCCAAAATGAGTCCAGAGGAAGCAGCACTCAAAATATACACTTTACTGGACAGATTTTTGGATTTTGAGTTCGGATCATATATAGATATAAGGAAAATATAACCCCTTTTTTAAAATCTCTCTCTTCGCTATATTTAAGATTAAAAAGAGAATATCATGGAAGATATTACAGAGAAAATTCTACAGACGGATAAAGAGGCTTATAGAATTCTTAAAGAGTCTGAAAGGAAGTACAGGGAGATACTTAAGAGGGCTGAGGAGGAGTATGAAAAGATAATTGAAGATTACAGGAAGAAGGCTGAAAAAGAAAAGATCAGGCTCAAGAAATGTTTTTTGGAAGATTTAAAAAAAGAAAAAATAGAAGAAGAGAAACAGCTAAATAAAAAGATACAGGGAATAAGGGAGAGATTTGAGAAAAATAAACATAAAATACTATCTGAGATAATAAAAATTATACAAGATGAGATTTGCAGATGATAAAACTGTACAGATCGGTGTACATATCTTCAAAATCAAGAAGTATAAAATCAACCATTTTAAGCTCTGACTTTTTTAAGAACCTTCTGGATTCAAGAACAGTGGGAGATATTTTCTCATATCTTCAGAGAACAGACTATGGAATATACATAAAAGATTTTGAAGAGGTTAGCGTATATAAAGGACTTGAAGACTACTTCAGAGATTTATTGAGAAAGTTGATTTCAGGATACGGCAGAAAGGAAAGAGAGCTAATACAGCTTTTTTTTATAAAAAGAAAAAGTATAACAAAGCTGAAGGGAGAGATAAGAAAGGGGAAGGATTATGAGTTTAGGCTGAGAAAGATAGATCTTATGTTTCTAAAAGAGATAAAAGAATCTATAAATAGACTTTCTTATTCAGAAAAAAGGGAAGCAAGATTTATCATAGGGAGCTTTTACGATCTTCAGAACTTAGTAACTGCTGTAAAACTGAGGATAATTTATAAATCCGATCCAGAAGATGTATATCCCTTTATACTTCCTTTCAGCTACAAGATAAGCTATAGAAAAATATCAGAGATACTGTCTTTAAGTTCTATATCTGATATTTCCGATTTTTTAAAGGATATTATTGGAGAAGAATTTTCAGATTTTGTTTCTTTCAGAAAAGCTGTTTACAGCTACCATATAAATCAGATAAACAGAGTATGGTATGGATACCCATTTAAATTTTCAGTTCCTTTTTCCCTTTTAAGGCTTAAAGAAATAGAGATAAACAATATAAAAGCTGTGTATGAAGGCAAAAAATTTAGAATACCGGATGAAGAGATAAAAAAGATGCTTGTAGGTGTATAAATATGCTTTTTCCCGAAAAAATGCTTTATGTGAGGATAAAAATACCAAAAGACAGAATAGATGAGGAAATACAGAATATAGGGAAAGCTTCTGTCCTTCATATAGATTACAGTAAAGGAAAAAGAATTTATCTTGAAGAGGAAAAAAGAGTTAGCTATCTATACAATCTGTCTGAGAAATATATTGATATTCTAAGGTTGGAGAAAGAGGAAAAAACAGTTGTAAGCAGACCTTTATCAATAGAAGATATAGAAAAAGAACTTATGGAGGTAAGTTCCGAGATTGATAAAATATCAAATCTTGATAAGGAGATCAAAAAAGAATTAGAGATTCTTGAAAAATCTCGTCTTATAGAGAGATCTCTTTCAGGCATTCTTAATATTAGGAAACTATCTCAGGAAATACGTTTTATAAAAATGAAAGCAGGTTTTATACCTATTGAAAATCTTGAGCCTGTAACTCTTTCAGTTAAAGAATATGGAGGATTTATTATCTCAAAACCTATCTCAGAAGGAAGCTGTGCTTCTATCATCTTATATACGGAGGATGCTCATAAGCATATATCAAGGATTATTGATAAGAATAGGATAGAAATAATACCTGTTGAGTATTTTACTGAAAAAAAAGAAGATTATATCTTTAAAAAATCAGATGAACTTGAAGAGGAAAGGGAAAATATTCGTAAAAAGTATGGAAAGAGAATTCTTGTTATAAATGCGGTTTTAAAGAATCTGGAAAAGATTTATAAAGCAAAAGAAAGTCTGGATATAGAGAATGATTATTTTGTTCTTTATGGATGGATTCCTTACAGGAAAAGGCGGTTTTTTTTAGGAGCGGTTCTTTATTCTAAGGTTGATTTTTTTCCTGCAGGAGAAGATGCTCCTGTTCTTTTGAAAACCCCCCGGATTTTTAAACCTTTTGAAAGACTTATACAGAACTTCTCATATCCAAAGTATGGAGAGATAAATCCTACAATACCTTTTGGAATAACGTTTCTTATTCTATTTGGAATTATGTTTGGAGATGTTGGACATGGTGCGACACTTTCTCTTACAGGATATTTTTTGAGGAAAAGGTATAAAGATGCTGGAGAAATTTTTATTCTAACAGGATTAAGCTCTGCATTTTTTGGATGTCTTTACGGCTCGTTTTTTGGGTTTCACAATATTATACCTTCAATTCTCTTTCCACCTATAGAGAATATAGAAAGAATACTTACGTTAAGTATAGCTGTAGGAATTATTGTTATAACAGCAGGTTTTATCCTTAATATGATTTCTCTTATTAAGAGGAAAAAATTTATAGCGCTGATTACTGGAGAAGGAGGTCTTCTATGGTTTTTGATTTACTGGTACATTATAGGTATTTTTGTAAAAGGATTGGTATTTCAAATAGATATTAAGTATGATCTTATTGCTCTCGGAGTTCTTATATTTACCTCTTTTATTATTATTTTTTACAGAACAAAAACGGTTACAGGTTCTATAATAGATACGTTAAGAGAGCTTTTAGAGTATTTTACAAATACTATATCTTTTATAAGGCTTGGTGCTTTTGCCCTTGCTCATTCTGCTTTATTCCTTGCTGTTTTTACGGTGGCAAAGCTTATAGAGACTGAGAGAGGAGGAGGATTTTTGTACTGGCTTGTTATAGTTGGAGGGAATATTTTTATAATCATTCTTGAGGGGATTATTGTGGCTATTCAGACCTTAAGGCTTGAATACTATGAGTTTTTTAAACGTTTTTATGTTGGAGGGGGAATTCCTTACAGACCTTTTACCATTTCTTGACTTATTTAACTGTAAGAACCTATTTTTATGATTGAAGGAGGTAGAGGTGGCAAAATATCTGAAAGTTCTGTTTATAGTTCTTATACCTGTTTTTGCTTTTGCAGATGAGGGGCTTGCCTATATAGCAGCAGCTCTTGCAGTTGGACTTTCAAGTTTAGCTGCAGGAATAGCTGTAGGACTTGTTGGTGCTGCAGCAATGGGGACGATTGGTGAAAAGCCTGAACTTTCAGGAAGAGCACTTATATTTATAGGACTTGCTGAGGGCATAGCCATATACGGCCTTATAATAGCAATTCTTATACTCGGAACGATAGAATGAAAATTGTTGTTTTAGGAAATCAGGATGAGGTTATAGGTTTTTCACTTGCAGGTGTTGATATTTTAGAGATTCAGGATGATGAGGATTTTGTAAAAAAGATGAGTAAAGTTTTATCACAGGACGATATAGGTATTATTGTAGTTGTAGATAGGTATTTTAATATTTTTCAGGAAAAATTTTCAGAAAATATCAGAAAAAAAGCTGTTCCCGCGGTAGTTTTTATTCCGTCTATTGACGGTATCTATATTAAAAAAGATATTAAAGGATTTTTAGCAGGTGTTCTCGGAATCAGATTTTGAAAACTTCTTACAGGCAGTTCGATATAAGGCAAGGAAAAAAGCTGAAAGTAGATTAAAAGAGGCTGAATACATATACAGAATTAAGCTGGAAGAAGCACACAAAAAGGGTGGTGAATATTTTGAAAAAGAGATAGATACCTTTAAAAGGTATCTTCAGGATGAGAAAACAAGAAGTAAAATAAGTATTCAGATGGAGGGAAGAAGAAAAGAAAATAAGGAGATAGATAATATTATAATGTCTGTTAATAGTAATATTAAATATATTTTGAAAGAAAGATTTGAAGATTATCTTCTGTGTTTCAGTAAATGGCTTAAAAAAAATTTTAAGGAAGGAACCGTATATACTCCAGAAAAATGGTCTTATCTCTTTGAAGGTTTTGATATAAAAGTTCACGAAGAAGATAGGATTATTTTCGAGAAAGGACAGATCTATATCTCATTCTCAGAAGAAGATATATTCAGAATGTTAGATGAAAAGATAAAGACTGTAGTTATTAAATATATTAATGGATAAGATATGGCAAAGATCTCTTATATCTCAGGCTCAGTTGTTAAAGCGAGACTTGAAGGAGAAAGACCCTCTTTACTTGAGATGGTTTATGTAGGAAATGAAAAGCTTATAGGAGAGATTATATCTGTTTCTGAAAATGAAGTTGTCCTTCAGGTATATGAAAATACTGAGGGTCTTTCATTAGGTGAAGATATTTCTTTTTCAGGTGAGATGTTTTCTGCTGTTCTTTCTCCAGGACTTTTAGGAAAAGCTTTTGACGGAATTCAAAGACCTTTAGACAAACTTGGAATAAGGATAAAAAAAGGAGAACGACAGTTTCCGATAGATCCAGAAAAAAAATGGTCATTTTTTCCCTCAATAAAGAAGGGAGAATCTGTCTTTTATGGTCAGGAAATAGGTTATGTTGAGGAAGGATCTTTTATTCACAGGATTCTATCCACAGGAGAAGGAAAAGCTGTATATGTTGCTGATTATGGAGAGTACAGTGTTAAAGATATGCTTGTTAAACTTGATAACGGTATTCAGATAAATATGCTTAGAAAACATCCTATAAGAGTACCTTTAAGTTTTAAGAAAAGATTAAGACCAGAAATTCCAATGATCACAGGACAGAGAATAATAGACTTTCTTTTTCCTATTGCTAAAGGAGGGACTGCATCTATACCGGGAGGTTTTGGAACAGGAAAGACCGTTCTTCAGCAAACCCTTGCAAAATGGAGTGATGCTGATCTTATAGTTTATATAGGATGCGGGGAGAGGGGAAATGAGATGACAGAAGTTCTTAATGAATTTCCTCAGCTGGAAGATCCTTATACAGGAAGGAAGTTAATAGAAAGAACAATACTTATTGCAAACACTTCTGATATGCCTGTATCTGCAAGGGAATCATCTATATATCTTGGTATAACAATTGCGGAATATTTCAGGGATATGGGATACCATGTTGCTCTTATGGCGGATTCAACCTCAAGATGGGCTGAGGCTATAAGGGAGCTTTCAGCAAGAATAAATGAGATCCCTGCAGAAGAAGGATTTCCTGCTGATCTTGCATCAAAGATAGCATCTGTTTACGAGAGAGCTGGTTTTGTGGAAACATTTTCCGGAAAAAAGGGATCAATAACAGTTATAGGAGCAGTATCTCCACCGGGAGGTGATTTTTCAGAACCTGTTACAAGACATACAAGAAGGTTTACAACCGTTTTCTGGGCACTGGATAAGGAGCTTGCAAGTTCAAGATTTTATCCGGCGATAAACTATATGCTTAGCTATAGCGGTTATACTGATACTGTAAAAAATTGGTGGGAAAATATCTCAAAAGAATGGTACGAATTAAGGGAATGGATGATAAAGATTCTACAGGAGGATGATAAACTACAGAGAATAGTTAAACTGTTAGGTTCAGAATCTCTTCCAGAAGATAAAAAGTTAATTGTTGAGACAGCATATCTGATAAAAGAGATTTTTTTACAGCAGAATGCTTTTGATCCTGTAGATGCTCATTCCTCACCAGAAAAACAGTTAAAAATGGCTAAAATCCTTAAACTCATATATGATCTTTGGGTAAAAGCTTATAACGAGAAAAAAATTCCCGTAAAAATATTAAAGGATCAACCTGAAATATATCTTTTTATGAGATCGAAGTATGAGATAGGTAATGATCAGATTGAAAAGTATGATCACATTATAGAGGAAATTAAGGAAAGATATCATCAGCTTATAATGAGTTATGGAGAGTAACTATGTTAATTGAGTATAAAGGAGTTGTTTCCCTGAGAGGAAATATACTTTTTTTTAAGACGGTTAAGGGAATAAAATATGGGGAAAAGGTTATTATAAGGACGGATAAGAAGATTGTAACAGGAAAAGTTTCAGTTTTAACACAGGATATAACATTGATTGAGATACTGGGGGACAGTTCAGGTATAAATCCACAGGAGGTGAGAATAAAATTCAGTGGGGAACCTTTTAAGATACCTGTTTCAGAGGGTATGCTTGGAAGAATTCTTGACCCTTTTGGAAATCCTTTAGATGGATTTGGTAGTATTCTTCCAGAGAAATTTGTTGATATATCTGGAGAAGCATACAATCCCTCAAAAAGATCATATCCTAAGGATATTCTCTTTACAGGAATATCAGCTGTAGATGGCCTGAGTACGCTTGTAAAAGGACAGAAACTTCCAATTTTTGCTGTATCAGGGGTTCCTACAGATCAGCTTGTAGCACAACTTGTACGCCAGATAAAAACCGGGACAGAAAAGAGGGCAACAGTTCTGTGTGCTGTAGGCATAAAGTATGAAACTGCAAACTACCTTATAGAAGATATTTCATCAGGAGGAAATTTTCCAAAAACAGCTGTTTTTTTAAATCTTGCTGATGAACCACCTGTTAACAGTCTTATATCTGTAAGATCAGCCCTTACTCTGAGCGAATTTCTCGCTTTTGAAAAAGGTTATGACGTTGTTGTTGTTTTATACGATATAACGAATTACTGCGATGCTCTCAGAGAAATCTCATCTAAAAGAGGAGAGATACCGGGAAGAAAAGGATACCCTGGATATATGTACAGTGATCTTGCTTCTATATACGAGAGGGCTGGCATTCTTAAAGGGACAAAAGGTTCAGTTACCCAGATCCCTGTCCTGACAATGCCTGATGATGATATAACTCATCCAATTCCTGATCTTACAGGCTATATAACTGAAGGTCAGATAGTTCTTGACAGGACACTTCACCAGAGAGGTATATATCCTCCTGTGAATGTACTTCCGTCATTATCCAGACTTATGAACAGAGCTGTTAGCGATATTCATAAAAGATGGGCTAATCAGATATACTCAGCTTATGCCAGGGCAAAAAGGATTGAGATGCTTGCTTCCATAGTTGGTGAATCTGAAATAAGCGAGATAGAAAGATCGTACCTTGAGTTTGGAAGAAAGTTTGAGAATTTTTTTGTAAAACAAGACCCATATCAACATAGAAAACTGGAGGAAACACTCAGTATAGGATGGGATTTATTGAAGACACTACCCCGTTCTGAGCTCGTAAGACTTAAAAAAGAAGATATAGAGGAGTTTATAAAATGATCAGATATACAAAAAATAAAACGGATCTTATTGAACTGAAGAAAGAACTTTCAATTATAAAGGATGGGAAAGATATTTTAGAACAGAAAAGAGACATACTTCTTAAGGAGATTTTGTTAATAATAGACAAGGTAGAGGCTTACAGAAAAAGGCTTAACGAGGTTGTCCAGAAAAGTTACAATCTCCTAAAGAAAGCATATATGGAAGCAGGTAAGGATTATATTATTGAAGAGTCCAAGATATCTGTTTTCAAAGGAGAGCTTAAGATTTATGAAAAAAGTTTTATGGGAATTCCAGTTCCTGAGGTTAAATACAAAATTTACAGAGTTAGAGCACCGCTTAATCCTGTTTCTGAATACATATTTATTGATATTGCAAGGAACTCATTTATGGAGGCTGTGAGACTTATACTTGATATAGCATCTACAGAAATAAAAGCCTGGAAGCTTGCACAGGAACTAAAAAAAACCGTTGTTAGGGTTAATGCCCTTGAGCATTTTTATATCCCACACTATGAGAAAGCTTTAAAAGATATAAACAGCTCCCTTGAAGAATCTGAGAGAGAACTTCTTATTTTAATAAAAAAGTTAGGATCTGTAGAGTAGTTTTTTTAAAACACTTCCTAAAAGAGTGTTAAAATATTATATTTAGTATTTGATTTTTAATTACTAAGAGGTCTAAAGCTATGGAAAATTTTCAGTCAGAGTTTGAAAAACTGCTTGAGGAGAGTCAGGATATTCCTTACTACACGAAAGGAGAAAGGGTTACAGGTATTATTGTAAGAATACAGGACGATTATGCCTTTGTGGATGTAGGTCAGAAAACAGAGGTTGTAATAGATAAAAGCGAGATAAACGGCTTCTCAGAAGGAGACCAGATAACAGCTGTATATCTTGGACGGAGAAGCAAAGACGGATATCAGTTAATATCAAGAAAACCCCTTATATTTTCAGAAGCTCTACAAAGGGTTGAGGAAGTTTTTTCAAAAGGAGAAAAAATAGGAGCAAAACTGGAGAAAAAGATAAACAAAGGATTTCTTGTTGATTTGGGAGGTGTAAAGGCGTTTCTTCCTTATTCAGAATCTGGATTAAAAAAAGGTGAGGAACTTCCACCAGCTGAATTTGATGTTTATGTTCTTAGGATAGACAGCAGTAGGAAGCCTCCAGGTATTATAGTATCAAGGAAAAAGGTTATGGATGAGGAGATAAGGAGAAAAAGAGAAGAGATATTTAATCTTCTTGAAGAGGGAAAACATGTAAGGGGTAGGGTTGAGAAAATTCAGGACAGCGGAGTTGTTCTTTCCCTTGAAAAAATAGTTTTCGGATTCCTTCCAAAGTCACTCTATTCCTGGGATAGGGATAGAAGCATAAATGAGCTGTCCATTGGAGAAGAAATAGATCTTATCGTAAAATCAATAGATAAAGAAAATCAAAAAATCATATTCTCAAAAAGAGATCTTGAGCCTGATCCATGGGAGGTTTTTGATAAAGGTATTGGAGACCAGATAGAAGTTGAGATAAAGGATATAAATGATTTTGGACTTATTGTTAAGACAGGAGCTCTGGAAGGATTTATACATAAATCCGAAACCTCCCATATAAACCCTGAAAATTACAAAAACATTTTTAAGAAAGGACAGAAAGTAAAGGCAAAAATTATAGAGCTGGACAAGGTAAAAAGAAGGTTAAAATTGAGTATAAAAGCATTATACCCTCATCCTGTTGATAAATTTTTAAAGGAAAATCCTGAAGGTTCTGTAGTTGAAGGTAAGATAAAAGATGTAAGAAATAAGGTGGCTTTTATTGATCTTGGTAAAGATGTTGAGGGTGTGATATACCTTGAAGATGCAACATGGAATCCAAAGATAAAAAGTATTGGACAGGTTCTTAAAGGAAAAAGAGTAAGGGAGTTTAAAGTTTTAGGTAGGGAAAAGGATAAGGTCAGACTTGGATTAAAGCAGTTTAGAGATAATCCATGGGAAAACTTTTTCAGTAAGCATTCTGTTGGAGATACGATAAAAGTTAAAGTAAAAAAGTTGATTGAAAGAGGGGCTTTCGTAGATATAAATGAGGATGTGGAGGGTTTTATCCCCCTTTCCGAGATAACGAAAGAGAAGATAGAGATACCGAGCGATAAGCTGTCCCTTGGTCAGGAAGTTGAAGCAAAGATAATAAAGATAAAAGGTCATGATGTAATCCTAAGTATTAAAGCACTGGAGAAAGACAGGGAAAGAAAAGAGATAGAAGAAGCTATGAGAAAGGTCAAACCGAAAGGAGAAGGCCTTGCCACCCTTGGTGAAATATTAAAAGAGAAACTGAAGGGAGAAAATAAAGCTTGATATTAGATATATTTCTTCTTGTTCTGGGGCTTGGACTTATTCTTATAGCTGCAGAACTTTTCACAAATGGTATAGAAACAATAGGTCACAGGCTTCAGTTTTCACAAAACTTTACAGGAAGTGTTCTTGCAGCTGTGGGGACGGCTCTTCCTGAATCAATACTTCCTGTTATAGCCATAATATTCTTTGCAGATAATGCAGGACATGAGATAGGGATAGGAGCTATTCTTGGAGCTCCGTTTATGCTGTCAACACTTGCAATACCGCTTATTGGTTTAACAGTTCTACTAAGATCTTTTATCAAAAAAGGAGACCTCTCATTAAATCTTGAGGAGGTTGGTCTTAGAAGAGATATCGTTTTTTTCCTGTTTGCTTATTCTGTAGCCCTTTTTATTGTTCCATATGAGATATATATCCTTAAAGTTTTTACAGCCTTTTTTCTTTTGATGCTTTATGTTCTTTACGTTTACCTTACGCTTAGAGGTGAAAGTGAGGATATGGAAGAAACGGAGCATCTTTATTTTGCTCCTAAAAATCCACATCCTCCCCTTATTATTGCTGGTTTTCAGTCTATTTTTGCTCTTTTTATAATGGTTGGAGGAGCTCATCTTTTTGTTCATGGGATAGAACATATAAGTACAGCTTTTGGTTTTTCGCCACTTCTGTTTTCCCTTTTGCTGGCTCCGGTTGCAACAGAACTTCCTGAAAAAGTGAATAGTGTCCTGTGGGTATTCAGGGGGAAAGATACTCTCGCAGTTGGAAATGTTAGCGGTGCTATGGTTTTTCAAAGTACAATACCTGTCAGTTTTGGTATCATATTTACAGACTGGAATATAGAAGGACTTGCTTTAGTTTCAGGTATCTTTGCTATTATTGCAGGTTTTTTGGTTCTCGTACTTTCATACGTAAATAAAAAACTTATACCTTTTGGCTTTTCAGTTGGTATTATTTTTTATATAACATACTTTTACTTAACTGTAACCTCAATGGGGTAGAGATATGGATATAGATAAAGAGATACAGACATTATCGGAAAAAATTAAAATATTAAGACAGGAAATTAAAAAGGGAAACAAATCTGTATTAAAAGAGCTTGTTGAGGCAAGAAAGAGATTTAAAAAATTGGCAAGGGAAAAGCAAAAAAGACTTTCTGCATGGGAAAGGGTACAGCTTGCAAGACATCCAAAAAGGCCTCACACAGTAGATTATATAAAGAGTATATTTACAGATTTTGTAGAGCTTCACGGAGACAGAAGGTTTGGTGACGATAAAGCTATCATAGCTGGATTTGCATTTTTTGAAGGAATACCTGTCGCCGTTATTGGACATGAAAAAGGAAAGGATACAAAAGACAAGATAGAAAGAAATTTTGGTATGCCTCATCCAGAAGGATATAGAAAGGCAGTAAGGATAATGAGGCTTGCAGAAAAATTTAAAAGACCTGTTATAACTTTTATAGACACACCTGGAGCTTATCCAGGGATAGGAGCTGAAGAAAGAGGACAGTCACAGGCTATAGCTGAAAGTATAATGGTAATGGGAAGTCTTAAAACTCCTATTGTGGCAGCCGTCATAGGAGAAGGGGGAAGCGGAGGAGCTCTTGCTCTTGGTGTTGCAGATAAAGTTCTTATGCTTGAAAACTCTATATATTCTGTTATCTCACCTGAAGGATGTGCTGCGATACTTTTCAAATCTCAAGAAAAGGCTCCTGACGCAGCTGAAAGCCTTAAAATAACAGCAAAAGATCTAAAAGAGCTTGGAATCATTGACTGTATCGTTCCCGAACCTCTTGGAGGGGCACATCTACAGCCTGAAAAAATGTTCAGACTTATGAAGAGGGCCATAAGATCAACACTTAAGATGCTTATTGATAAAGATCCTGAAAGGCTTGTTGAGGAAAGACAGTCTAAATTTTACTCTATGGGTAAATTTTTGGAAAAATGAAGATATTGGTATGGCAGACAGCCTTTTTAGGAGATCTTATTCTTACAACACCAGTTGTAAAGTCAGTAAAAAAAATCTATCCTGAGGCTGAAGTACATCTTGTATCAAAAACATTTGGGAAGGATGTTTTTAAAAATAATCCCTACCTTGACAAACTTATAATTTTTGAAAAAAAAAGAGATTCAACATTATCTCTAATAAAAAGATTGAAAAAAGAAAAATATGAGATAGCTTTATCCCCCCATAGATCACACAGAGCTTCCTACGTCCTTTTTCTTTCAAGAATAAAAAAAAGAGTTGGATTTGATAGGGCAGGTTTTTCATTCTTATATACAGACAGACTTCCCCATAGATTTGATGGGACACATGAGATAAGAAGAAATTTATCCCTTCTTACTAAACTGGATAGATATGAGGAAGATAAAATAGAAAGTATGCCGGAACTTTTCCTATCTGAAAAAGAGGATTATCTTTTTAGAAAAACAGGTTTCAGGAGTAAGGATTATATAACGGTTGCACCCGGATCAAAATGGGAAACAAAAAGATGGACGGAAGAAGGTTTTTCTAAGCTTATAGATATACTTTCAGATATGGGAGAAAATGTTGTTATTATAGGAGGAAAAGAGGATATAGAAGTTTCAAAAAGAATAGTTGGAAATATAAAAGGTAAGAAAAATGTTAAGAATTTTACAGGTCTGACATCTTTAAGGGAAAGTTTTTCTATAATAAAACATTCCAAGCTTTTAATTTCTAATGATTCGGCGCCTGTTCATATAGCTGTCTCATTCAATACACCTGTTGTTGATATATACGGACCTACTGTAAGGGAATTCGGTTTTTATCCATATAGAAACGGTACTGTAGTTGAGGCAGAAAACGTAACATGCAGACCCTGTGGACTTCATGGGCATAAAAAATGCCCCACAGGGACATTTGAATGCATGAAAAATATAACAGCCGAAAAAGTTTTAAAAGCTGTAAAAAGATACCTATAAGTTTGGTGCTTCTTTTTCGATTATAGATGCAATATCTGACATCTCTTTACCTAATAGATAAACAAAATCATCCACAGTAACTATACCTGTTAGATTTCCTTTGTTGTCAACCACAGGAAATCTTCTTACTCCAAAATCTTTGATCCTTTCAAGAGCTTCAAATATACCCTCGTCCTCTTTAAGTGTTACAGGATTTTCTGTCATAATATTTTTCACAGGTATCTCAGCAGGCTGATCATTTCCAAGAACCCTAATAGTTATGTCTCTGTCTGTAACAATACCAACAGGTCTGTTTTCTTCAACTATTATTACGGAGCCCACATTTCTGTCTCTCATTAGTTTTGCTATTTCCTTTACAGGAGTATCCGGTGATGCTGTAACTACATTTTTTCTTGAAACATTTTTAATACCCATCTTATACCCCTCCATATTGATACTTTTAATTTATAATATTTAAATTATTTAACAATCTGTTTGATGGGAAGAATGAGAGAAGATATAAAGGAAAAAATAAGAGATCTTACTGAAAGCATAAAGGATCAGATAATAGGATGGAGAAGACAGATACATCAGTATCCGGAACTTTCATCTGAGGAGTTCAGAACAGGGAAGTTTGTTGCAGAGAAGCTGAGGGAGTTTGGAGTTGATCATGTAATACAGAACTTTGGTGGAACGACAGGTGTTGTGGGAATAATAAAAGGAAAACATGATATTACTGTTGCTCTCAGGGCGGACATGGATGCACTTCCAATGGAGGAAAAGACAGGAAAGCCTTACAGCTCTAAGGTAAAAGGAGTCATGCATTCATGTGGACATGATGGTCATACTGCTATGCTTCTTGGTGCTGCTAAAGTGCTCGTCCAGTTAAAGGAAAATCTGAGAGGAAATGTTAAACTTATATTTCAGCCCTGTGAGGAAAGACAGGACTGCAGGGGAGCAAGAACTCTTATTCAGAAGGGAGTTTTAAAAAATCCTGATGTTTCAGTTATATTTGGACTACATCTTTTTCCAGAGCTTCCATCAGGTGTATTTGGAACTAAGGAAGGACATTTTTTAGCATCTTCAGATGTGTTTAAAATAAAAATAATAGGAAAGGGAACTCATGCATCGAGACCACATAAAGGGGTTGATCCTGTTCTTGTATCTGCACAGGTTATAAATGCTCTTCACCATATAGTCAGTAGGAAAGTTGATCCTTTGCATCCGGCAGTTCTTACTATAGGCAGGATAAATGGGGGATTTGCTGAAAATATTATACCTGAATCTGTTGAGATGGAAGGAACCGTAAGAACTCTAAGTCTAGATCTAAGGGATAAGATACCCGAATGGATAGAGAATACTGTAAAAGGGATTAGTTCTGCTTATGGAGCGAGTTATGAATTTTCATTTAAATCAGGAAATCCACCTGTAATAAATGATAAACTTACAACAAAATTCGTTATGTCTATGTTGAGAGAGTTTTTTGGTTATGAAAAGGTCGTTGAGCTTGAGCATCCAACTATGGGAGGTGAGGATTTTTCGGAATATCTTATGAAAATTCCTGGAACATTTATAAGACTTGGTATAAGAAATGAGAAAAAGGGGATAACAGCACCTCTCCACAGTCCACTTTTTGACATTGATGAGGAAGTTTTATCTAAAGGTTCCTCTGCATTTGTATATCTTGCATACAGATGGCTTGAGGAACACTCATAATTGAAAAACTATCTATTTGTGATAAAATATTATTTTGCATTTTATTCAGACAGATTAAGGAGGTAAATTATGTTTGCAGTTATAAAAACAGGAGGAAAACAGTACAAGGTTGAACCTGGAATGCTTTTAAAGGTTGAAAAACTGCCTGTGAATGTAGGAGAAACTGTAGAGATTGAAGCTTCACTTGTAAAGGATGATCAGGGAAATATAAAAACAGAAGGGAAAGTAGAAGCTGAAGTTGTGGAACACGGGAAGCATAAAAAAGTTCTCGTATTTCATTTTAAAAGAAAGAAAAACTACAAAAAGTTAAATGGACATAGACAACCTTTTACATTAATTAAGATTAAAGAGATAAAGGCTTAAAAGGAGGATTAAGATATGGCTTCAAAGAAAAGCGGTGGTTCAGCTAAAAATGGTAGAGATTCATTTAGTAAACGTCTTGGTGTTAAAAGATACGATGGTCAGGTTGTAAAGGCGGGAAATATACTTGTTAGACAGAGAGGTACAAAGATATATCCTGGAAAGAATGTTGGACTTGGAAATGACTACACACTGTTTGCTCTTATAGATGGAAAGGTTAAATTTGAGACATCAAAAGGAAAAAAAGTGGTGAGCGTTTATCCTCTTGATGCGTAAAAGCAGGCTTTAAGCCTGCTTAGAAATGTAATTTTTCTTTTTTATGGGTATAAACTATACTCAGAACTGTTCCAATAATCAGAGAGAAAGTAACTACAGAACTTCCTCCATAACTTAGAAAGGGAAGAGTTATTCCAACAACTGGTGCAAGTCCTACAGTCATGGCTATATTTATGAAAGCCTGAATTGTTATAAGACCGCCTGAACCATAACATACATACTTTCCCCCGTGGTGTTTAATCTTGCTTCCAAGATATAGTATCCTCAGTCCAAGTATAAGGTATGCTGAAAGTATAATAAAAGATGCAATAAATCCCCATTCCTCACCGATAGTTGCGAATATAAAATCTGTATGCTGTTCTGGGAGAAAGAAGAGTTTGGACTGGGTTCCCTGTAGGTAACCTTTTCCGAATATATAGCCTGATCCTATTGCTATTTTTGATTGTAATATATGGTATGCTGTTCCAAAAGGATCAGCTTCAGGATTTAAAAAGGCAAGAATTCTTTTCTTCTGGTATTCTTTAAGATGTTCCCAGATGAAAGGAGAACTCATAATTATTATAGATACTGTTGCGATTATATACTTTTTATTTAAGTTTGCAAGAAAAAGAATTGTAACAACAGGTATCAGTAGAGTTATTGCCGTTCCCAGATCTGGCTGTTTCATGATCAGTATGAAAGGTACAGCAGAAATTACGAGTATTTTTACACCTTCTGAGAATGATACTTTTTTACTGTTTTCAAGAATGTATGCAACTGTAATGATAATTATGAATTTCATTATTTCAGAAGGCTGGATCATAAAAAAACCAAGTTTTAGCCATCTTTTTGCGCCCAGTATCGTTGTACCGAAAAATATGACTGATATAAGAAGGATAAGCCCTATAGTATAAAGGTAAGGGGCTGTATTAAGTATCTTTCTATAATCTAACGAAGGTAGTAAAAGAATTATTACAATCCCTATAAAGGCATAAACGGCCTGTTTTATATATAGTATTGAGTATTCATGAAATGTTGCACTGTATATATTTACAACACTCCACAAAAGTAGAGATAACACTATTAAAAAAATAACAGGATCATATCTGTTAAAAAAAGATCTAATTAGTCTCATCTATAAGTCCTTTTTTATAAAGTTCCATTACTATAGATTTTGTTATAGGAACTGCTGTTTTGCTTCCTCCTATTCCGTGTTCAACAAAAACTGAAACGGCAAATTTTGGCTTTTTGTAAGGAAAAAATGCCACATACCATGCATGATTCTGTAAGTCCCATCTGTCTATCTTTTTGCCTTTTTCAGGTTTCCTAAACACCTGAGCTGTTCCTGTTTTCCCTGCGTTTTTAACCGGCAGATCTGACATCTTTTTTGCTGTTCCTTTCTTACCGTAAACAACAAGATAAAGCCCTTTCTTTATAACATTTATAAAATCTTTTTTTATATTAAGCTCTCTTATCAGTTCCGGTTTTGTCTCAATAAGTTCCTGAAGGTCCATATCAAAATAGCTCTTAAGAAGTTTTGGTTTATAAATCTTACCGCCATTTGCTATAGGAGATATTATTTTTATACCGTCAAAAGGTGTTATAGCAAGGAACCCCTGACCTATACTGTAGTTAACAGTATCGCCGAGAAACCAGGGCTCTCCTATAACGGACATTTTCCATTCTGGAACAGGAACTCTTGATCTTCTTTTTTCAATTTCAGGATTAAGCTTTTCTCCAAGACCAAATAAATAGGCATAGTATGATATTTTTGATGCTCCAAGATCAAGGCCTATCTGGTAAAAATATGTGTCGCAGGAGATCTCAAGAGCCTGTCTTACATCAATACTTCCACATCCTGAAGGATCCCAGTTTCTGTAAACCCAGTTTCCTATCTCAAAAGATCCACCACTGAATATCTTCTGATAAGGTGATACAACACCTTCTTCAAGTGCTGCAAGACCAACAATTATCTTGAATATAGATCCAGGTGGATAGATACCACTTAAAGCTTTATTGAAAAGAGGCTTATATTTATTTTTAATCAGTTTATCCCACTCTTTTTTTGTAAGACCATCTGAGAATTTCTGAATATCGTAAAGAGGATAGCTTAGTAAAGCGAGGATCTCATAATTTTGAGGGTTTACGATAACAACAGCACCCGATTTCTGTCCTGATTTCTTAAATGCCTGGTATGCTATCTTCTGTATTCTTGCATCAATGGTAAGGTATATATCATTTCCTCTCTTCGGCTGAATCTCCCATAAGACTTTTCTTAGTCTCCCCAGAGCATCAACAACAACGGCTTTGACCCCATACTTGCCCCTCAGATATCGGTCGTAGATCTTTTCAACACCCTGTTTACCTATCAACATATCAGAGGATAAGGAAGGGTCTTCTCTCAAATCTTTTTCAGAAGGGTATCCAACGTATCCAAGAAGGTGGGGCATATATTTTGCATATTCTGTATAAATCCTTTTAGGCTGAACCTCTATAAACAGTCCATTAAAAAGGTAAGAGTAATTAAAGAATATTTTTATCTTTTTTTCAGAAAGATCTTTTTTTATAATTACCTTTCTCGCGAAGCCTTTTTTAATTCTTTCTTCAGTTTTTTTGTCAAGCTTTATTCCAAGTATCTCTTTTAAATTTTTCTTGAGATCCTTTAAATTTTTTTTAACTATATAAGGAAAAACATAAAGATTGTATGAAGGTTCATCATAAGCAAGGAGAATACCGTTTCTATCATAAATTTTTCCCCTTGGAGGATTTAATGTTAACAGTCTTAGGTGATTTTTTTCTGACAGTTCTCTATAGTATGTTCCTTTCATAATTTGAAGATACACAAGTCTCCCTGCCAAAACCAGAAAGATCAGTAAAAAAGCTATAACCAACAAATTAAATCTGTCTATTCTCATTTAAGATCTGCACTATATAAAATATTAAAAAGTTAAGAAAAATATATGCAAAAAATGAAACATTAATATAAAAAATACCTGTTTTTAAAAATGTTAAAAGGATTTTTACAGCTATATCCATAACTGATAAAAGTATTATGAGAATTGATCTTATAAATATATCTCCTAAGAAAAATCTATTTTTTACGCTGGATGTAAGTATTGTAAGAAGAAGTTTGCTGATAAAGTTAAAGGCTGTAGGGACAGGACTGAGCATATCCTGAAGAATACCAACAAATATTGAAAATTTTAGGGACTCTTTCAATCCGTGATTAAGGGTGTATAAAATTATCAGAATTACAAGAAAATCCGGTGTAAAATTCATAACAGACAGGTTTTTTACAACTATAGAAGACTGAAGCACAAGCAGAATAAAAGCTGTCAAGTAAATCTTCATTTTTTCTTCTTTCTTTTTTCTTTTTTTGTTATAACGACTACATACTCAACGGATAGAGGGTTGATATCCAGTTTTATGTCAATACTTTTAAAGAAATCGCCTTCCTCATAGTTTATGCTCTTTATTTTTCCTATAGGTATTCCTGGAGGATAGTTTTTACCTACATCTGTTGTCTCGATAATATCACCGATTCTTATATCCTGCTGTGGTTTCACATATTTCAAAATTCCTGATTTAAGATCTTTACCTTGAAAAAAGACAAGTTCTCTTGTTTTTCTTGTTCTTGCAGGTATTTTAAAGTTTTTGTCTGATACAAGAAGAACAGAGGAGCTGAAAGCTCCTACGTTATAAACAATTCCAAGAAGATAACCATCTGACACAACAAGATCACCTTTTTTTATACCGCTTTTCTTGCCAAGATTTATTATTAAAAAGTTTGACCAATTATCGGGAGAAAAACCTATAACTTTTCCAGTAAGGAGAGTATATCTTTTAACTTTTTTTTTGAAATTTACCAGACTGGACAATTTCTGATTCTCAACCTCATACTGTTTCAAAAGTGTTATCTCACCTTTTAATTTTTCTATCTCTTTTTTAAGTTCCTTGTTCTCTTTGTAGAGTCTGTAGTTATCCTCTACTGATTTTATCAAAGAGGAAAATGTTTCATAAACAGCGTCGGTTGTTTTAAGAAAAGGATGAAAAACTGTCAAAACAGCACTCTTAGAGTTAGGTATAAAAAAAATATATATAACAAGTATGAAAACAAATATAGAGATAAAAAAAGCTAACCTTTTAAATCCTTTTTTTTTAACCATCTTTTTACTGGAACGAGACGCGTTTTATAAGTTCAATATCATTTAAAGCCTCACCTATGCCTCTTGCAACAGCGGTTAAAGGATCATCGCAGTAATAAACAGGAAGATTGGTTTCTTCCTTCAGTCTTAAATCTAAACCATAAAGAAGAGATCCACCACCTGCTAAAACTATACCTCTTTCAACAATATCAGCAGCAAGTTCAGGAGGTGTTCTTTCAAGGGCGTTTCTTACAGCGTTTATTATACTCGTTATAACATCTTCTATGGCAACTCTTATTTCTTCCCCCGTTATAGTCACACTTCTCGGCATACCAGTCATATCCCTTCCTCTTATTTCCATTGTCTCTTTATCTCTTTCAGTAGGATACGCAGATCCAACCTGAACCTTTACTCTTTCAGCTGTTTGTTCGCCTATAAGTATGTGGTGTGATCTTTTAAGATGCTGAATTATTGCCTTATTTACCTCATCACCTGCAATTCTTATTGATGTTGATAAAACAAGACCTGAAAGCGATATAACAGCTATCTCCGAGGTTCCCCCTCCTATGTCAACTATCATGTTTCCTCCAGGGGCTGAGATAGGAAGACCAGCTCCAATAGCTGCTGCCATTGGTTCAGCTATTAAAAAAACATCTCTTGCGCCTGCCTGACGAGCAGCATCTATAACGGCTCTTTTTTCTACGGTTGTTATACCGGAAGGAACACCTACTATGATTCTGGGTCTTGGTTTTAAGAACTTGGTTAATGGGAGATTGTTATGGACTTTTTTTATAAAGTATTTGAGCATTTCCTGTGTAACGTCAAAATCTGCTATAACGCCATCTTTTAAAGGTCTTACAACTTCAATATTTTCAGGTGTTTTACCTATCATGGCTTTTGCTTCTTCACCAACAGCTATAACTTTACCGGTTGTTTTCTCAATGGAAACTATAGAAGGTTCCGAAAATACAATCCCTTTTCCTTTAACAAATACAAGGGTGTTTGCTGTTCCAAGATCAATTCCGACATCGTTTGAAAAGAATCCAAAGATGGAATTTAAAAACATATTCCCTCCAGTAAAAAAGATAAATTAGAAAATATATTATAAACTATTATTAAAAAGAATTTTCTCAAGATGGAGGTTAGTATGTTCAAAGGTTCAATTGTTGCATTGGTAACACCATTTAAAAATGGAAGTATAGATAAAGGATCGCTTAAGAGGCTTATAGATTTTCATGTTGAGAATGGGACAGATGGTATAGTTATAGCTGGAACGACTGGTGAGTCGGCAACCTTAACATTCAGTGAACATGAAGATCTTATAAAAATGGCTGTTGAGTTTGCAGATAAAAGAATACCTATTATTGCAGGAACAGGTGCAAACGCAACTCATGAAGCTATAGCACTAACAAAATCAGCTGAAAAGGCAGGTGCAGACGGATCCCTCCAGATAGTTCCTTATTACAATAAACCTACGCAAGAGGGTATATACCAGCATTTTAGAGCAATAGCAGAGGAGACAAGTATTCCCCTTATACTTTATAACATTCCTTCCAGAACAGGTGTTGATATGCTCCCTGAAACTTTTGCAAGACTTTATGCCGATTTCCCTAATATTATAGGGATAAAGGAAGCTACAGGTAATGTTTCAAGAGTTTCTGATATGATATCTCTTACAAACCCTGATGTCGTTATACTTTCAGGTGATGATGCTCTTACGCTTCCTATGATGGCTGTTGGTGCAAAAGGAGTTATATCTGTTGCAAACAATCTTATTCCACGAGATATCGCACAGATGTGCAGACTTGCATTTGATGGAAAGTTTGATGAAGCGAGAAGAATACATGATAGGTACTGGAATCTTTTTAAAATACTTTTTATTGAGACGAATCCTATACCTGTAAAGACAGCAGCGTATCTTATGGGACTGATTGATGATATTGAGATGAGACTTCCCCTTTACTTTATGAGCTCTGAAAATGAGGAAAAATTAAAAACAGTTCTTAAAGATTACGGTCTTATAAGGTAGATTTGCAAATTTTCAAAAAAAATGGAAAGTAAGGAAACAGAACTTCCCTATTTTCCTTGATTTTCTTTGGTATAATTTTTGCTTCATGATTTAATTATGTAATATTAAGAGCTGGAGGAGATTTTTGAAAGTAGGCATAGTTGGAACAGGCAATATGGGATCAAAGTATATTAAGAAATTTGAGTTGCTTGGATTTGATACAGTTCTTATAGATAAAGATCAATCAAGGTTAAAAAACTTTTCTGGCAGTTTTAAAAAATATACGGATATAGATCAGGCTTTAAAAGAAGAGAATATTGATTTTCTTTTTGTTGCCACAGATCCAGTATCACATATACCTATCGCAAAAAAAGCTCTTGAAAGAGGGATAAACGTTATGGTTGAAAAACCCCCCTCCATTAAGGCTGCTGATTTAGAGGATGCTATAAATTTTGCATATAAGAACAATGCTGTTTTAGAGGTTTCTGAGATAGAGCTCAGATCAAACAGTATAAGAAACCTGGATTTAAACAGTCCTGTGAATCGTATCTTTGCTTATAGGCTTAATTTAGGGAGAGGCTATATAAACCCTTTTTACGATCTGGCGTGGCACGACCTTTATATCTTCAGCTATCTTTTTGGTGAATTTGTTATAAAAAAAGTGGAGGATAAAGGGGATATTTTTGATATCTATGGAGAAACTGAAGAAAGTGATTTCTTTCTTCAGGTTGCATGGAGCAGTGAGTATCTTAGAAGGGAATGGATATTAAAAACAGGAAGGGGAGATATAAAACTGAATTTTGTTCAGGACAGAATAGAGTATCCATCAGGAAAGGTAAAGGAAAAGGATAATATAGATAAACTTGAGCTTATGATAAAACAGTTTACCCATAATCCTTCTTTTGAGAGTTCTTTTAGAGCACTTAATATTCTTAAAGAGTTTGATAAATTTAGAGTATAAAGGAGAGAACATTGATACCAATAATAAAACCTGTTTTTGGTAAAGAGGAAGAAGAAACTGTTGTTGAGATTATGAAAAGTGGGCAGATAACCCGTGGAAAATGGACATTAAAGTTTAAAGAAAGCTTCAGCGAATATGTAGGTTCATCGTTTTGTCATCCTGTATGCAGCGGTACAGCTGCTTTGTATATAGCATTAAAGGCAATAGGTATAAACAGTACCGCCGATGTTGTTGTGGTTCCGTCGATGAGCTTTATGGCTACTATTGACGCTGTTTTACTTGCAGGAGGAAAGCCCATTGTTGTGGATGTGGGCGATGATTACTGTATGGATCCTTTCCAGCTTGAGATAGCTGTTGAAAAATACAAACCAAAAGCTGTTATACCTGTTCATCTTTTTGGTCAGACAGCTGATATGGAAAAGATTAATAAGATATGTAAGGATAAGGGAGTAATAGTTCTTGAAGATGCGGCACAGTCGCACGGTGCTGAGTATAAAGGTAAGAAAGCTGGAAATCTGGGAGATATTTCGGCCTTTAGCTTCTATGCTTCGAAAAACGTAGCGATGGGAGAAGGTGGAGCCATACTCACATCAGATCCAGAATTAGATGAAAAAGTATCAAACTGGATTGAATTTGGGGATCACCCTGCTTTAAATCTTAGAATAACAGAATTTCAAGCTGGAATTGGTTACTGGCAGTTAAAAAAACTTGACAGTACAAATGAAAAAAGAAGAAGGATAGCAAAACTTTACAATGAAGAGTTTAAAGAACTCCCGGCTCTTATCCTTCCTGAAGAGTTTGCAGGGAGAAAGCATGTTTTCCATATATACGCTATGAGACATCCTAAGAGGGATCAAATTCTGGAAAGACTTATAGAAAAAGGTATCGGGGCGAGGGTTTATTATAACTATACACTTCATCAGCTGAGAAATGTAGAACATCTTGAGTGCAGTTTTTCTGAAAATGTGGTTAAACAGATTTTTGCTATTCCTGTTCATGCAGCTTTAAAAGAGGATGATATAGCATATATTGTTGATACTGTTAAAAAGGTTGTAAAAGAACTGTCCTGAGTTTTAGTATAATACTATCAGAATATTATTCAAGGAGATACTGATGACGGAGATAAATGGTAACTTATCTGCTGAAGGACTTAAGTTTGGTATAGTTGTTGGAAGATTTAATGATCTTATAACAAATAAACTGCTTGAAGGTGCACTTGACTGTATAGTAAGACATGGAGGTTCTGAAAATGATATAACTGTAGTTAGAGTTCCTGGATCGTTTGAGATACCTCTTGTAGCAAAAAAGATGGCAAAAACAGGAAATTATGACGCTGTTATATGTCTTGGAGCAGTTATAAGAGGATCTACACCACATTTTGAGTACGTTGCGTCTGAAGTAACAAAAGGTATAGCTCTCGTATCTCTTGAGACAGAAATACCTGTTTCATATGGAATTCTTACGACAGATACAATAGAACAGGCTGTTGAAAGGGCAGGAACAAAAATGGGAAATAAAGGTTTTGATGCTGCTCTTTCGGCTATAGAAATGGCCAATCTTTTAAGGGAAATCAAATAATGGGAAAGTATAGAAAGAAGGCGAGGGAAATAGTTTTTAGAACTCTCTACACCTACGATATGAAGGGTGGAGATCTTTTCGAGATAATGGAAGATCATATAAAAGGTATAAGGGAAAAACTGTCAAAGAAAACGTTAGATTATATATATTCAATACTTAAGGGGATTGAAGAACATCTACCTGAGATAGATGATATTCTAAGAGAGAATCTGAAGAATTGGAGACTTGAAAGACTTGGCTATCCTGAAAGGGCTCTGCTGAGGCTTGGTGTTTATGAACTTTTATTTTCTGAGATAGAGGATAAGGGAAGGGTGTTTATGGATATACTTGACCTTACAAAATGTTATATAGACAGCACTGAAACTGTAAAATTTATAAATGGTGTCTTAAGTACAATATATAAAAACAGACAGAAAGTGAGTTAATGAGAACTGCATATATATCAGATTTACATGGAAATATTCATGCTGTTGAATCCCTTGAAAAAGACTTGAGGGAGCAGTGTATTGACAGGGTTGTATGTCTTGGAGATATACTCAATTTTGGAGCTAATCCTAAAGAAGTTCTTGAATGGGTAAAGGAGAACTGTCAGATAATTCTTAGAGGAGAACATGATACGTTTGTGTCACAGTGTGAAGATATTTTTATATCAAACCCTGAAGCTATTAAAATGGCAGACTGGACATATGATCAAATAACTGATGAAGACAGAGCTTTTATATCCTCACTTCCTAAAGATTTTGAGTTTGAAGGGGTTGTAATAACTCACGACGAGCCTTCAGTTCCGGGAAGTATGTATTTTATAACATCTTTAAAAGATGCTAAGGATACATTTTCCTGTTATTCAGAGAAGATATGTTTTTACGGACATACACATATACCCCTGATTTTCGAAAAAAGTGATGAGAGTATAAAACTTATTAGAGATCTAAACGAGTATCAGATAAAAGATGATAAACAGTATCTAATTAGCGTTGGAAGTGTCGGTCAACCAAGGGACAGAGATCCAAGACTTTGTTATGTTATACATGATGAGGATAAAAACATAATCATTATTAGAAGGGTTGACTACAATTATAATAAGGCGGCAGAAGAGATCATAAAAAAAGGGCTTCCGCCTGTTTTTGCGTCAGCTATAACTAAGAAGCTTTAGCCACTTCTTTTCTTTTATCTGTTTCTGGAGAGTTATCAAACTTTACGAAATTTTCACATACAATTTTTTCAAAAGCGTTTTCAACCCTCCATCTAAGTTCGTATCCTCCTTCGCATCTGCCAAATTCTGTAATGTTTGAGCAACAGAGACATTGTTTTATTAATATCATGGCCACACCCCTTCTCTATAAAGTTATATAAAATTATAATTATTATATTTTCTATATAACTAATAATAATTGAGTATAGTTAATAAGTCAAGGTTTAGAGTGAAAATTAATCTTTTTTCTCTTCTTCCTGGTAATATGTGGAAACAGCTGTTTTGAGAACCTTTATTACTGTTCCTTCAGCCACTTTTAAAGATACTGTTTTTTCATCTATAGCTTTTATTTCTCCAATTATTCCACCTGATGTTATAACTTTTTCTCCTTTTTTTAGATTTTTAAGGAACTCCTCATGCTTTTTTCTCTGCTGTTGCTGGGGTCTGTAGAGGAGAAAATAGAATATTGCTATAAGAAGTACCATCCAGATAATTGCACTTATAAGTCCACCTACAGGATCTCCTTGCATTTCAACCTCCTTTTTTTGATTCTAAATATATTAACATATCTTGCATTTATATATTCTGTGTATTATATTATAAGTAAGTTATAACTAACCGGCATCCCTAAAGCTACCTCCCTTCAAAAAGGGGGTGCTTCCCCTTCTTTTTTTAATATAATAGATATTTAATGAGATATATATTAATTTTTCTGCTTATTACTGCAGGTTTAGGTTTTGGATTAACAGAGCAAGAAAAAGATCGTCTTCTTATGCTTATTCAGGGACTTTTCAAGGATAGGGTTTATTCTTTGTCAGCAAAGAAAGCTCAAGAATATCTTGATAAAACGGATCCGGATGATCCTTATAGGGAGAAGGTTTTTCTATTGCAGCTTCAGGCATATATAAAGGAAGGAGACAGAGAGAAAATATTATCCATGATTGATAGTGTAAATAAGTATGAATTTAGGGAAGAAACGAGAAAAAGGGTTTATGCAACAGTTCTAAATGTTTTTGAAGAAAACCCAGATGATAAAGCTGAGGTGTTAAAAAGAATAATAAGATATACACAGGGTTATGAAAGAAAACAGCTTCTTGAGAAACTTGCCTCTATTTACTACAGGAATAAAAAGTGGGCTAAGATTCTTGAACTGCCCCCTGAGAAGGAACTTAATCTTATTAAACTGATGGCTCTTTATAAGATGGGAAGATATATGGATGTAATAAAAGAGACAGAAAGGATGAAAAAGTATCTGCCTGATCAGAAAGACGATGTCCTTTACTATAGAGCTCTTGCATTTTTTAAACTTGGGAGGGAGGATAAAGCAGCCTCCTATATGGAAGCTATAACTTTCAAAACACCGGAGGTTATAAAATTTCTTTCAGGATACTACTTTAAAAGGAAAAAATATCTTCTTGCTGAAAAATATCTTAAACTACTTTCCATAGAAAAAGGATATCAGGATTACGCTTTTTATATGCTCGGGGTTATAGAGGATCAGGAAAAAAGATATAAGAAAGCTGCCGAGTATTACAAAAGGGCGGCGGAATTTGATACGAAATACGGCAAGCTTGCGAATAAAAGGATCAATCAGTTAAGAAATGCAGGTGTTATCGGTAATAAAGGAAAATCCTATTATTCTGTAAGGGTTATACTTTTTTATTCGCAAAAGAAAGCGAAAGATTTTATAAAAAAATATGAACTTGAAGGCTGTTTTATCAGACCTTACAAAAAATATATAGCTGTTTACTGTGGGAGCTTTGATACAAAAAAAGAGGCTGTAAAAGAAAAGAAAAAACTTATAAGAAAAGGGTTTAAAGATATTATCATTGAAAAAATAAAAATATAACCAAGATCATTTTTTTTCTTTCTTTTTACCATTATTCTTTTTTAAAATCTAAGAGGAGGTATGTTGAATGTCAGCTGAGTTTAAGCATGTTTTTGTCTGCCTTCAGAGAAAACCACCGGGTATGCCCAACTGTGGTGAAAAGGGTGCAGATATGATATTCCAGAAATTTCAGGAAGAACTTATGATGAAAAATCTGTTTGATAAAATGGCTGTTACACCAACGGGATGTATGGGACCATGCATGATGGGACCGACAGTTGTTGTTTATCCTGATGCTGTCTGGTACGGAAATGTTAAGCCTGAGGATGTTCCAGAGATTATAGAAAAACATATTTTAGGTGGAGAACCTGTAGAAAGGCTTGTAACATCAAAAGGAAAACCGCCGGCAACATTTTAAACAAAGGGGGATTTCCCCCTTATTTTATTAGATCTTTTATTCTTCTGTATATCTCAATGGTTGCTTTTGATTTGTTTAATGTGTAGAAATGAAGACCTTTAACTCCGTTTTTAAGCAGATCTTCACATTGTTTTGTGGCGTAATCAATCCCAATTTTTGAAATTTCTTCTGGACTATTTTCAGCCTTTTCAAGCTTTTTAACTAAGAATTCAGGTATTGTTGCCCCACACATGACAGCAAACTTTTCTATCTGCCTGAAGTTTGTTATCGGCATTATTCCCGGGATTACAGGTATATCGATCCCTTCTTTTTCTAAAAGCTCCATAAACCTGTAAAAGTAATTGTTGTCAAAAAACATCTGTGTTATTGCAAATTCAGCTCCGGCTTCAACCTTCTTTTTAAAGTAGTATATATCTTTTTCAAGAGATGGACTTTCCGGGTGGCCTTCAGGATATGCAGCAACACCTATACTAAAATAGTCATCAAACTCTTTTCTAATAAGAGAAACAATTTGATTGGCATACCTGCATCCATCCTGTGGAAATACAAACTCTTTCTTCAAATCTTTTGGTATATCTCCCCTAAGGGCAAGTATATTCTGGATACCTATTTCTCTGTATCCTTTCAGTATATCAACAATTTCCTTTTTTGAGTGACCTATACAGGTAAGATGAGCCATAACTGTTAGGTTGCACTGTTCATGAATTCTCTTAACGACCCTTATCGTTCTTTCCCTTGTACTACCACCAGCACCGTATGTAACAGAAACGAAAGTTGGATTTAATCTCTCAAGATCTTTGATGGTTTTGAAAAGCAGTTCCTCACCTTCAGGTGTCTTTGGAGGGAAAAACTCAAAAGATATACTCGTATTGATATGTTTTAATATGTCTCCGATCCTCATGAAAATAGTATAGAGGGAAAATACTGATTTTGCAAATTATTTGCAAAAAGGGAGGGAAGAGAATCTCCCTATTTTGCAACCTCAATGAATCTTGACTCTCTTATTGTTGTTATTTTTATCTGCCCAGGGAACTCAACTTCTTTTTCTATCCTTTTAGCTATCTCTTTCGTGAGCATGTAAGCCTCTTCATCTGATAATTTTTCAGCGTTCACTATTATTCTTACTTCTCTTCCTGCCTGTATGGCAAATGATTTTTCAACATTCTCAAAAGAGTTAACAATCGCCTCTATCTTTTCAAGTCTGTTTATGTATGATTGTAAAGCTTCTCTTCTTGCTCCAGGTCTTGCAGCAGACAGTGCGTCAGCAGCAGCCACAAGTACAGCTTCTGGGTATCTTGCAGGTTCGTCATTATGGTGATAAAGAATAGCATTTATTACAACATCGGGTTCTCCGTATCTTTTGGCAAGCTCTGCTCCAACCTTTGAGTGTGATCCGCCTACTTCGTGAGATATTGATTTCCCAACATCATGCATAAGCCCCCCTCTTTTTGCAGCCTTTTCATCTAATCCAAGTTCAGCTGCCATTATTCCTGCGAGGTGAGCTACCTCTTTAGTGTGGAGCAGTACATTCTGTGTATAAGATGTTCTGTAATAAAGTTTTCCAATGTAGTAAAATAGTTCTGGATGAACGTCTGTAAATCCAAGCTCAAGACATGTTTCTTCACCAAGTTTTCTTATATGGGATTCCATCTCGTCTTTAACTTTTGTAACAATTTCCTCAATTCTTCCTGGATGTATTCTTCCATCTGCTATTAATCTTTCAAGGGATCTTTTTGCTATTTCTCTTCTTAATGGATCGAACGAAGATATTGTTACAATATCTGGTGTGTCGTCAATTATAAGATCAACACCTGTTTCCATTTCAAAAGCTCTTATATTTCTTCCTTCTCTTCCTATTATTCTTCCCTTAAGGTCGTTACTTGGAAGATCAACGACAGATATTGTGTGAGATGTTGTTATTTCTGGAGCAAGTCTCTGGATAGCTGTAACAAGATTCCATTTTGCTTCTTTTTCTGCTTCTTTCCTTGCTTCGTCTTCAATCTCTTTCATGAGTTTTGCTGCTTCAAGTTTTGCTTCTTCCTCAACCTTCCTTAGGAGTTCTTCCCTTGCCTCTTCCTTGGTCATAGATGCTATTCTTTGAAGCTCCAACATATACTGTTCTTCAGCTGCTTTAAGTTTTACTTCCTTTTCCTCTATCTCTTTCTGTATAGATCTTATCTCTTCTTCAAGCTTTTTAATCTCTTCCCATTTTTTATCCAGTTCTTCTTCTTTGTGTTCAAGTCTTGCAAGTCTTTTTTCAAGCTGTGCCTCTCTACTCATTAGGGTTTTTTCAAGATTCTGGAGTTCTTCCCTTTCAGATTTTAGTTCTCTTTCAAGCTCCTGTTTTCTTTTCAATATCTCTTTTTCTATTATTATCTCCTGTTGTTGCTTCAAACTTTCAGCTTCCCTAATGATCTCTTCAGCTTTTCTTTTTGCTTGAGTTTCGTACTCTTTTAAGATCTCTTCAGCTTTTCTTTTTGCTTCCCTCTCTATTTCCTCCCTGTTTTTTATTATTTTTTCAGCCTGTTCTTCTTTTTCTTTTAATGTTTTTCCAACAGTAGCTTTACATACAGCAAATCCTGCTGCTGTTCCTACAGCCAAAGCTGATATACCAACAACTATCTCTACCATCTTTCACATTCCTCCTTTCGTATTAATTATTCTGGTGGGGGTGATAATAAGGTCAACAGGTATATCGTGAGGTTCTACAGGAAGTTTATCAACAATCTGAAAATCATAAGCCAGTCCCACCTTTAGACCTTTTATTTTTTTTAAAAGTCTGTCATAGTAGCCTTTCCCATAGCCAAGTCTATGGCCGTGGATATCAAAAGCCACGGCAGGAACAACAACTACTTCTATCTTTTCGACAGGATAAATCTTTCCGTCAGGTTCTAAAATGCCTGCATAACCTTTTTTTAAAACTGAAAGATCAGTAACCTTAATAGGGAATATATTTAGATCTTTTACCTTTGGAAGAAGAACATTCTTTTTTGATCTTAAAAGCTCTTCTATTATAGGAAGGGTATTTACCTCATTTTTATGTGGATAGTATAAAAGGATAGAGTTTGCCCTTTTTACCTCTTCCAGCTGAAGAAACTTTTCTTTTATTTTTAATGCATCTTCTTCAGCCTTTTCATATCTTCTTCTCTTTTTAAGTAGCTCTTCTCTAAATTTCTGTTTCAACTTGACCTCCCAATAACTGGAAGGTCACGCGGTAGAAAACCCGCAGGGACCGATGGGATACTGAGCCCTTTCTGGACCCAAACAAAAAGTGGGTGCTCTCACCGTACTCCCACGGGATGTACGGAATTTTGAGCTCCCTTTATAGTAGCTATAGCCCAGAAACTACCGCTGCATCCCTATCATGCCCCCGCAGGCAACTTATTCTTTTATATAAAAATATATTTAATGCCATCTTTACCGCGTTAAACCTTCCTACTGTCTTAATTTTATATCTTTTATCTTCTCTTTAATCCTATTTAGAATAATCTCAACCTCTTTATTAACCTCTTCGTCTGACAAGCTTCTATCCTCAGCTCTGAACTCTACAGAGACAGCAACGCTTTTCCTTTCCTTAGAAATGTAATAAATATCAAAAAGCTCTACTTTATCAATAAGTTCAGAGCTTTTGGATAAAGCATTTATTAATTTATCTATCTGGAGATTTTCTGCAACCTCAAAAGCAAGATCCCTTTTTACTGAAGGATATTTTGGAAGTTCTTTAAATACTTGTATTTCAGCCTTTTTATAAAGTGTAAACAGGTATCCGTCTTTTAAAGGATCCTCTTTTAAATCTCTCGGTACGTATCTTAGCTTTAGTTCAGCTATATATGTATCTTTTGGTATCTCAAGTTTTTCAGCAATCTCAGGATGGATCTTTCCTAAGTAACCTATATAATGACTTTTTATTAACAAATCAGCGGATTCATAAGGATTCAGGTAGGGGAGCTTAGAAGGAATATATTCCACATCTTTTAGTCCTAACAGGGTAATATAACTGCTTATAATACCTTTCAACTTAAGAAAATCCCAGCTTTGTGTTGTTGAAAGTTTCAAATCTTCTTTTGTAAATCTGAAACCTTTTACATATCTTCCTGATAGAAGTAGGCCTGCTCTTATCTCTTCATGATCCTCAAAAAAAACTGAAGATATCTCAAAAATAGATAGATCTCTGATCTGGTGTCTTAGATTTTCCTGAAAGACATCAATAAGACTTACTGCAAGATTATCTCTCATAATACTCTGTGTTTTTAAAAGATAGTTTTCTATCCTTATTTTTGGCACGGGAATGCCAAGGGTTTGGAATATTTCTTCGCCTACAAATGTATAAGTTACAACCTCATCAAGGCCGTTATCTTTAAAAAAGTCTCTTCCTCTAAGTTCAAATAGGTATTCATCACTTTTTTTATAACTTTCAACAGATATCTTTGGATAGCTCTCATTGAATGTATCAAATCCCTTGAGTCTTCCGACCTCTTCAACCAGATCAATCTCTCTTTTAATATCAAAAGCTCTGAATGATGGTATATAGGATAAAGTTCCATCTCCTTCTATTTCTGTGGGTATCTCAAGTCTATTAAGCAGTTGCGAACACTCCTCCTTTGGAATAGATATACCTAAGATCCTTTTTACCGTTTTTTCTCTGAGTTTTATTTTTTGAGCTTTATATACATTTCTGTATATATCTTTTTCACCAACAGTTCTTCCACCTGCAGTACTTAGTATTAGCTCCACAGCTTTATCCTGAGCATTAGGAAGATTCTGTATATCAACTCCTCTTTCAAATCTGTAAGATGAATCTGTTGATATGGCAAGTCTTTTAGCTGTTTTTCTTACAGATATGCTGTCAAATACGGCTGCCTCTAAAAGTATTCTTTTAGTACCGCTATCAACTTTAGTGTTATTTCCACCTATTATGCCTGCTATAGCTATAACTTTTTTATCGTCGGCAATAACAAGATCTGTTTCCTTAAGTTCTTTTTCTTCACCATCAAGTGTAATTATTTTTTCTCCATCCTTCGCATTTCTTACATATACAGTACCTTCTATCTTGTCAAGGTCAAAAGCGTGTAAAGGCTGTCCTTCCTGAAGGAGGATATAGTTTGTTATATCAACAACATTATTTATAGGGTTCATTCCTGATTTTATGAGCTTCAACTGTATATGAAATGGAGACGGTTTGATTTTTATACCATCTATTATTATTCCCCTGTATCTACTACACTTTTCTGAGTTTATAAAGATTTCGGGAATTATCTCTTCTGCTATAGATATAACAGGAAAGTCTTCTATCCTTTTTATACCGAAAATCGCTCCTATTTCTCTTGCCAAACCTCTAACACTTAAAGCATCACCTCTATTTGGTGTTATCTCAATCTCTATAATACTGTCTTCACCAAGTCCGAGAATTTTGTTAGGGTCTTCTCCGGGTTTTGTGTCTTCAGGTAATATGAGAATGCCTTCAGATTTTTCTGATATATTTAGATCTTCAAGGGAGAGAAACATTCCTTCAGATTGAACTGAGCCAAAGTTCCTTTTTGTTATTTTTATACCGTTAATCACAGAACCTTCTTTTGCAAGCACAACAACAGAGCCTTCCTTTACATTATCAGCCCCTGTTACTACCTGATAGATTTTATGCCCATCTGTTGCCTCACAGATAAGGAGCCTGTCCCTTTCAGGATGTTTCCTAACAGATATAATCTTTACAGCTACGATTCCATCTATATACCTGCCAAAAATTTCTGATGTAGCTTCTATACCTGTTGTATTTAATCTCTCTACAACTTCCTCAGCAGGAAGATCTATGTTAACAAACTCCTTAATCCATGAGTAAGGAACTCTCATCTTATCCCCTTAAACTGCTTATTAAATCTCATATCACCTGTAAAAAGAAGTCTTATATCTGTGATTCTGTATTTAAGCATTGCTATTCTCTCTATTCCGAGACCAAAGGCAAATCCTGTGTATTCTTCAGGATCAATATCCACAGCTTTAAACACCTCAGGATCTACCATTCCACATCCAAGGATTTCAAGCCAGCCGGTACCTTTACAGACTCTACAACCCTTTCCACCGCATACAGTACATCCTATATCAACTTCTGCTGAAGGTTCTGTGAAAGGGAAATAGCTCGGCCTGAATCTTATCCTTGTTTCTTTCCCAAAGATAGACTCTAAGAATATCTTAAGGATTCCCTTCAGATCTCTGAATGTAACATTTCTGTCAACTAACAGACCTTCAATCTGGTGGAACATTGGAGAATGTGTAGGATCTGCATCTTTTCTGTAAACTCTTCCAGGAGCTATAACGGCTATTGGGGGCTTCTGTTTCAACATCGTTCTTATCTGAACAGGTGATGTATGTGTTCTGAGAATATCTCCATTATTAAGGAAAAATGTGTCCTGCATATCTCTTGCGGGATGATCCGGTGGAATATTTAACATATCAAAGTTATATCTTTCTTTCTCTACCTCAGGCCCTTCAGCGATAGAAAAGCCCATAGAGATAAATATCTGTGAGATCTCTATAAGAGTTGACACAACAGGATGAGAGCTACCTGATTCTATCCAGCTTCCAGGAAGTGATATATCTATTTTTTCCTTTTTAAGCTCTTCTTCTAAGGATCTTTTTTTCAAAAGCTCGGTTTTTTCTTTTATTGCTTCTTCAAGCTCTTCTTTTATCCTGTTTGCAAGCATCCCTATCTCTTTTCTTTCTGCCGGAGGGAGCTTACCCAAGGTTTTTAATATGGATTTTAGCTTGCCTTTTTTACCAAGATATCCAACCCTGATATCGTTGAGTTCTTCGATATCTTTAGCTATCTCTATAAGCTTTTTAGCTTCTTCTCCTAAAGCTTTCAGATCTTCTTTTAGCCCCAAAATTCCACCTTCAGAATGGATTTTAAGCTGATGGTTTTTGAGATACGGCTTCTTTTGCTTTTTCTGCAAGCTTTGTAAATGTTTCTGGATCAGATACTGCTATGTCAGCAAGTATTTTTCTGTTGAGATCTATCCCTGCAACCTTTAGACCGTGAATGAGCTGGCTGTAAGAAAGCCCATTTAGTCTTGCGGCAGCATTTATCCTCTGTATCCATAATCTTCTGAACTCTCTTTTTCTTAATCTTCTGTCTCTGTACTCATACTGTAGAGATCTCAAAACCTGTTCTTTGGCTCTTCTAAAGGATCTGTGCTTTGCCCCATAATAACCTTTAGCCAATTTTAGTATCTTCTTTTTATGTTTCCTTGATGATGGTCCTTTTACTCTCATTTCTTTCCTCCTTGTTCAAGTTTTAAACCTGGTAAGGTATTAGCTGTTTTACCCTTTCCGCGATACTCTCAGGCACATAGTCAGCTCTTCTTCCCTGCCTTTTTCTTTTACTTGTCTTTTTTGTGTTGTAGTGGGAAACGCCACCTTTCCAGTATTTTATCTTTCCTTTTGCTGTAACCTTAAATCTCTTAGCAGCTGTTTTGTTGGTTTTCATCTTAACTTTAGCCATAATAATTTAAACCTCCTTTATTTCTAAATTTAGAAAACGGAAAAGATAGACTTAATAGTATAAAAAGTTTTTG
>CAZFKX010000019.1:0-38225 GCA_964519345.1 uncultured Aquificales bacterium | reverse complement strand
TATGTTTGGGATTGATATTTCGGAAAAAGCCCTGAATCTTACAAGAGAAAATGCAAAGATTCACAGAGTTTCAAGTAGATTAAGGCTTGAAAAGTCAGACCTTTTTGAAAAATTACCTGAAATGAAGTTTGATTTTATAGTATCGAATCCACCATATATATCTGCGGATGAATATATATATCTTGAAGAAGAGGTTAAAAAGGAACCTGTTGAAGCACTTGTTGGAGGTAAAGGAGGGACAGAATTTTACGAAAGAATAGTAAAACAGGGTAAAATATATCTTAAAGAAAATGGGTTTTTTGGATTTGAAATAGGTTATAAACAGTCAGATATTGTCAAAAGTATATTAGAGGGGGAAGGTTTTAACGTTAAAATTTATAAGGATCTTCAGGATTACGATAGGGTGGTTATAGGAGAGAAAAATGTTTGATATTAAAAATGGTACGGTAGGGTATCTTGAGATATTGGGGGGAGAATCTCTCAAAGGAACTGTTGAGGTATCAGGGGCAAAAAATTCAGCACTTCCTGATATGGCAGCAGCCATACTAACAGATGAGACTGTTGTTCTTGAAAATGTTCCTGATCTTCTTGATGTTTCTACAATGAGATCCCTTTTAGCATATATAGGTATGGAAATTGATTCTTTAAGAAAGGGAGTATTACAGTTTAGACTCAAAGAAATAAACTCTTTGGAAGCTCCCTACGAGCTTGTAAGCAAGATGAGAGCTTCTATACTTGTTTTAGGAGCCGTCTTGACAAGGTTTGGATATGCCAAGGTTGCTCTTCCTGGAGGATGTTCTATAGGGACAAGACCTGTTGATCTTCATCTTGAGGCTTTAAAAAAAATGGGAGCAGATATAAAAGTTAAACATGGATTTATATACGCAGAAGCTCCAAGAGGGCTTAAAGGAGCTGAGATAAACTTCCCTAAGGTCACAGTCACAGGAACAGAAAACGTAATGATGGCTGCTGTGCTTGCAGATGGAAAAACTGTAATAAATAATGCAGCGAGAGAACCTGAAGTAGTAGATCTTGCAAATATGCTTAAAAAGATGGGGGCGGACATAAGGGGAGAAGGAACTAATAAGATAGTGATAAATGGAGTTAGAAAGCTTTCAGGAACTGTTCATAAAATAATACCCGACAGAATTGAGGCAGGAACGTTTGCTATACTTTCAGCCCTTTTTGATGGGAAAATAACAATAAAAAACTATCCATCTGAATATCTTAAGTATGTTCACAGAGTATTTGAAAATATAGGAATAAGTATAATTCCCATAGATAAAGATCATATTGCTGTTAGGAAAAGAGAGAGATTAAGACCGATTAATGTTGAAACAAAGGAATATCCTTACTTTCCTACAGACCTTCAGGCACAGTTGATGACCCTTTTGACTGTTGTTGACGGACACTCTTCTGTTACCGAGAATATATTTGAGAACAGATTTATGCATGTTCCTGAATTACAGAGATTGGGAGCAAAAATAAAAATAGATGGAAAAACTGCTTACATAAAAGGTGTTAAAAGGCTGACAGGTGCTGAAGTTAGAGCTACTGATCTAAGAGCAAGTGCTGCAATGGTAATAGCAGGTTTGATAGCTGAAGGCAGAACCGTTATATACGATATATATCATCTTGACAGAGGATATGAAAATATAGATCATAAGTTGAGAATGTTGGGAGCAAAAATCACGAGAGAAAGTCTTTAAGATGTCTTTTCATCGCAAGAGCTCTAAGTTTCTTTAAAGCTCTCTGTTCAAGCTGTCTTACCCTTTCCCTTGATATTCCAAGTATCTCCCCTACTTCGGTTAATGTTTTTGGTTCTTCGCCATTTAAGCCAAATCTATGCTCTATAATAGCTTTTTCTCTCTCATCAAGAACATTAAGTAAGGTGTTAAGCTCTTTATGTAGCGATTCTTCAACAATCTCTTTTTCTACATCCTCTGTTCCTTTCTTAGAGAGAACATCAAGTAGTGTGAGATCTTCCCCTTCTTCGCCCAGTGGTTTATCAAGCGAGTAGGGCATTCTTACAACCTGAAGAGCATTCTTTACTTTTTTTGGACTTGCTTCTACCCTCTTTGCGATCTCCTCAATTGTGGGTTCCCTTTTCAATTCTTCTTTAAGTTTTTCATAAGTTTCTTTAACTTTACTTATAAACAGAGACTCTTTTACAGGTATTCTCACAGCACCTGTTTGCTGAAATATTGTCTGCATAATAGCCTGTCTTATCCACCAGACAGCGTATGATATAAATTTTACATCCCTTTCTGGATCAAATCTTTTTGCAGCTTCTATTAGACCTAAATTTCCCGCAGCTATAAGATCGGTCAGTGGAACACCCCAGCCCATAAAGTTTTTAGCGACATTAACCACAAATCTAAGATTACCCTCTACAAGCTTTTTCAGAGCCTCTTTATCTCCTTTTTTTGCTTTTTTTGCAAGTTCTTTTTCTTCCTCGGGCGTTAAAAGTGGGTGTTCCGCCATTTTCTGTATATACAAGTTGAGGGTTGTTTGTTCTTTATCTGTGTCAGCCATTTTTATGCCTCTTTTTGTGAATTAATAAATAGCAACAGCTATCAATAATAGGCTGTATGATATTATTCAGGATACTATTAACCTAATGCCAATTATTTTACTTTTCAACAAGTGAAAAATGTGTGAAAAAACAAATCTTCAAGCAGTTTCTTCAGGAATATTTATCTCTATACCCAGCTCTTCAAGCTGATCTTCCTGAACAAAATCGGGAGCATCTGTTAATGGGCATATACCTTTTTGTGTTTTTGGAAATGCTATAACATCTCTGATACTATCTGAACCTGTCATAAGAGCGACAATTCTATCAAGACCAAATGCAAGTCCCCCATGGGGTGGAGCACCGTATTTTAAGGCTTTTATTAGAAATCCAAACTTTTCTTCTGCCTCCTCGTCAGATATTCCGAGAAGTTCAAATACTTTTTTCTGTATATGGCTTGAATGGATACGGATAGATCCACCGCCTATCTCTTCTCCATTTAATACAAGATCATAAGCTCTTGATCTAAAAGATAGAGCTACTTTTTTATCTTGTATGGCTTGATCAAGTCTGTCTATATCTTCTTCCTTAGGTGATGTGAATGGGTGGTGGAGTGCAACGAGCCTTCCTTCTTCCTCATCCCATTCCACAAGAGGAAAATCAACTATCCATACGAACTCCCATCTATCTTTAGGGATGAGGTTTAATTTTTCTGCTATATACTTTCTTAGAAATCCAAGAACTCTGTGTGTTGTATCGTAAGTATCTGCAATAAATACAAGGAGATCTCCCTCTTTAGCTTCCATAATATTTTTTATCATAAGTATCTGTTCTTCAGAAAAGAACTTTACAATAGGCGACTGTAAAGAACCATCCCTATTTATCTTTATCCATGCCATACCTTTAGCACCATATTTCTTTGCTTCTTCCGTTAGATCGTCTATTTCTTTTCTTGAAAAAGTAGATCCTCCTTTGATATTTATCCCCTTTACGATACCTCCTTTTTCTACAGTATCTCTAAATACTTTAAACTCAACATCTTTTGCTATATCTGTAATATCCTTCAGTTCAAGTGAGTATCTGAGGTCAGGTTTGTCAGTTCCATATCTTTCTATAGCTTCCGTATATCTCATTCTTTTAAATGGAAGTTTGAGATCTAAATCAAGAACCTTTTTAAATATGTAATGTACAAGACCTTCAGATACAGTTATGACATCTTCTTCGTCAACAAATGACATCTCAAAGTCTATCTGTGTAAACTCAGGCTGTCTATCTTTCCTTAGATCTTCATCTCTAAAACATTTTACTATCTGGAAGTATCTATCAATACCGCTTACCATAAGTATCTGTTTAAACAATTGTGGAGACTGGGGAAGAGCATAAAATTTGCCTTTTTCAAGCCTTGCAGGAACAAGAAAGTCTCTTGCTCCTTCAGGTGTTGATTTTGTTAGCATGGGTGTTTCAACTTCTAAAAATCCATGTCCTGCAAGATACTCTCTTGTAGCCTGATAAACTTCATGTCTTAGAATAAGTTTTTTCATCATTTCGGGTCTTCTAAGATCGAGAAATCTATATCTCAGTCTTACCTCTTCATGAGCATTTATACCATCTTCTATAGGGAAAGGTAAAATATCGCATGTGTTAAGTATTTTCAGTTCATCAACAGAAATTTCCAGGTTTCCTGTAGGAATTTTAGGGTTTTCTGTTCCCGCCGGCCTTCTCTGAACCCTTCCTCTAACAGCGAGAACATACTCAGATCTCACTTTTTTTGCTTTTTCATAAGCTTCTTTTGGACTTTTTGAAGGATCAACAACGATCTGGATGATCCCTTCTTTATCTCTGAGATTTATAAATATTACGCCACCGTGATCTCTAACACTATCAGCCCATCCTAAAAGTCTTACCTCATCTCCAATATTATTATCTGTAAGTTCGCCGCAAAAGTAATCCCTTTTAAAATCTCCAAGTTTATCTATCATCAGGGTTTTCCTCACTCTTGAAATTTTATTCTATTCAAGTTATTTATTATAACATCAAAACCTTAAGTATAAGCAGGTAGGGGGATGCTTGTAAGATTAGTTGTTATTCTTTTTATCCCTGTTATTTTTCAGTCATGTATTCCTTCCGAAGAAAATAGGATACCTACAGCGGAATATCAGAAAGGTCTTGGTAAAAAAATAAGAAACGAAAAAGCAGCAAAGATTTACAGAGTTACCGGTTACAAGTATTACAAACATGGAAATTATGAAAAGGCTCTTGAATTTTACAGCAAAGCTCTCTTAAAGTATAAGGAGCTTTCCAAACTTTATCATCCTGAGGCGGGAGAGCTCTATCTAAAGATGGGAGATCTATATATTAAGATGGGAGATAATAAGGAAGCTCTAAGATTTTATTTTAAAGCATTAAAGATATTTAAGAAATATTACGGACCTGATCATTTATTAACAGCTGTAGCTTATAGAGGACTGGGATCAGTTTATGAGAATATATCAGATTATAGAAAAGCTTACTATTTTTATAAAAAGTCCTTACCAGCATACGAACAGGAGTTCGGTGAGAACCATAAAAAAACTATAACTATAAAGGAAAAATTGAGAATACTTTCACACAAAATAAAAAAAACTCAGTCCTGATTTTCAAGTTCTGAGCTGTATTTTTCTGTCGCCTTTTCTATAAGCTTTTCGTATTTATCAAAAATAGGCTTACATCCTATCTTTCTAATCTGGATTTCAATATCCGGTCTTTTACCAAGTTTCTCAGCTTCTCTCAGACATCTTTCAAGTTCGCTTTTAAATCTATTATCTTGTTTGTTTACCTCTTCCTGAACGTATTTTTCAAGTTTTTCAATATCTATTTCCGAACCGTATCCGCCTGAAAATAGGATCATTGCTAAGAGTAAATTAATCCTGAGCATAATCATAACTGTTGAGAACCTCACATATCTCATCAGGTTTTTTTATTCTGTAGTTTACTTTTAGATTTTTGTTGTGAGGGTGTTCGAAAAGTACAAACCTCACATTTTTGTCTTCCTCGCTGTTGAAATTTTCAACCATTTTTAGATCGGCATTTGTATCGCCTATATAAAAAACAGGATTATCAAAATCTACTTTCTCGAAAAACAGTTTTAAAGGAAATGATGAAGGTTTTCTTAGTTCAGGCTCTGGGATGTCGTCTTCTGTGATTATATAATCAAAATATCTGTAAAGATCAAACTGTTTAAATGAGTAGTCAAGGTCACTCTCAGGCCTTCCTGTTATAACACCAAGTATGTCTGCTTTTTTACTCATTCTATCAAGTATATCGTGGGAAAATATAAGAGTTTCTTTTTTTCTGTGTATTCTGTACATATCCTCAAAAAACTCAACCAGTTTTGGATATTCAGGGAGATCAACCCCTATTTTTTTTCCTAAGAAATAGATTTTATTGAGATTGTCGCTAAAATCCTTAAAAAGATCTTTAAATTCTTCAAGGGAAAGTCCAGATTTTGCGTAAAGAATTCCGGCAACAGATGCATCCCAATCATTGTTTATGTTGAATGAAAATTTAATTTCAAGAAGTTCCTCTTTTGGTATATCCTTTCCTGAAAAATAATCTACCGTATCTTTTATTGAAAAATGGTAAGATTTGGAAACATCTATCAGTACACCGTCAACATCAAATATTACTATCATACTTTTACCTCTCTTTTTTTTCAGGGTTTATTATATATATAAAGCTTATATTTTCAATATTTTTAGTTCTTGATTTTTTCTTCCCAGTATTTTATCTGCTCTAATATTCTTTCTCTTGCTGTTCCCCCGTATGATTTTCTCGCATCTGCAACATAATAGGGATTGAGAATTTTAAGGGAGTCTTTATCAAAAAGGCGGGAAAACCTTTTTAACTCCTCAAGGGTAATACTCTCAAGTTCTCTATTTTTCTCTGTAAGATAGGCTACTATCTGTCCGACAACATGGTGAGCTTTTCTAAAAGGCATGCCTTTTCTTACAAGATAGTTTGCAAGATCGGTTGCTAAAGCAAAACCACCTGCTGCTTTTTCCATATTTTCTTTTTTGGGCTTCAGTCCCTCAATAATCTTTGTCATTCCTATAATGGAGCCTTTTAAAGTTCTAACAGCATCAAATACAGGTTCTTTATCCTCCTGTAAATCTCTATTATAAGCCATTGGAAGACCTTTAACGACAGTTAAAAGTGTTATTAAATCGCCGTATATTCTACCTGTTTTTCCTCTAATAAGCTCAAGAACATCTGGATTTTTCTTCTGCGGCATTATTGACGATCCTGTTGTTAGTTTGTCAGGCAATTCTACAAATGAAAACTCAGCTGAGTTCCATATAATAAGATCTTCTGATTGTCTTGAAAGATTAGATATACATAAGGCACAGTCTGAAAGAAACTCAATGACAACATCCCTTGAAGCTGTTGCGTCTATGGAGTTTCTCATAATTTCAGAGAAACCAAGTTCTTTTGCAGTCATATCCCTATCTATAGGAAAATCAACGCCAGCTAAAGCACCACTTCCAAGGGGCATCTGATCTATTCTTTTAAGAGTATCTCTAAATCTTTCCTCGTCTCTGTTGTACATCTCAAGGTATGCAAGAAAGTAATGAGCTACTCTTATAGGCTGTGCTCTCTGTAAATGTGTGTATGCAGGCATAACTATATCGATCGTATCCTTCGCCTTTTTTAGCAGTGCTTTTTTTAAGTCTATAATGAGACTGATTATATTGTTTGTTTCTTCCTTCAGGTAAAGTTTAAATGCTGTTATAACCTGATCATTTCTACTCCTTCCAGTATGAAGCTTTCCTCCTATATCTCCTATCTTTTCTATTAAAGCTTTTTCTATATTCATATGAACATCTTCAAGTTCTTTTTTCCATTTGAATCTTTCTTCCTCAATCTCTTTTTTAATTTCCTCAAGGCCTTTTATTATCTTCTCTGCATCCTCTTCAGATATTATTCCCTGTTTACCGAGCATTTTTGCATGAGCTATGCTTCCTTTTATATCATAGATGGCAAGCTCTTTATCAAAGGATATACTTTCTGTAAACTCTTCTACAAACTGATCTGTTCCTTCTAAAAATCTTCCACCCCATAGTTTTTTTTCCATATATATCTCCTTGTCAAAATTTTAAATACTGCCGAATGTAATATAATATACCAAGAATTGGATATTTGAAGATATGGATATAAAGTTAGTAAGAGATGGTATCATATATATTATTATTTTTATTGTGATAAGCTCTTTTCTCTACTTTTTTCTTTCAAGAAAAAGGGAAGAAAATGAAAGGATCTATCTAAATCAAAAAATAGAAAAAGCCTCAGCAGAATTTAAGGCAACATTAAACGGTTATGATATGATCATATATTTTGTTTACAAAAGGTATATGTATGATCCTAAAGTTATTAATGCTCTTTCAAAAGCTTACAGAAATAGAAAAAATCTTGACGGAATAAGAAAGGAGGTTTATCAGTTTCTTAGACCTTTGTATTCTGACCTTAAAAGATATCAGATAAAGTTCTTTAGATTTTACTTTCCCGATGGAACTACATTTATAAGATTTCACAGACCGGAGAAGTTTGGCGACAAACCTGAAAGAGAAAAGTTTTCTATTTTTGATGTAAGCGGGAAAAAAAATGATAAGGATACGATAGGGTTTAAGTACACCTTTCCTGTGACTGACGGAAAAATATTTATAGGTAATGTTGAGTTTACACTTCCATTCAGTGCGGTAAGAGTTGAGATGAGGAAAATATTTAAAGGTGAGTATAATTTTTTGATTCTAAGGGATATTATTTTCAGTAAAAGGTTTTCTGAGGAAAAACAAAACTATATACAGAGTGAGATAGACCCTGACTTTTACTATGAGGAGGATCCTGAATTTAAGGTTGTAAGATGGAATATACCAGAAGAAATAATATCATCAATTAATATTAAAATCAGAAAGAAAATTAAAGACGGTCTTAAAGATTTTAGAGCAAAGTCTGTAGCCGTTGATATAAATGGAGATTATTATATAGCCTCTTTTATTCCAATATCTAATAAAAGAGAGAAATATATTGGTTATCTTGTTTATTATGAAAAAGATAATACATACGGCGTTTTTAAAAACACATTTATTATCAGTTATGTAGGAATAAATCTTTTAGTTGGACTTTTGCTTATGATGAGTTTTATCTCGGGTGTTGTAAAGGAGAAATTCAAAGCTATGGCAGAAATAGACAATCTAACTGGAATCTATAATAAAGGTAAATTTAACAGTATTTTAAAAATTGAGCTTGAGAGAAGTAGAAGATATGGAAGACCGCTAAGTATAATACTTTTTGATATAGATCACTTTAAAAAGATAAATGACGCTTTTGGCCATCAGGCGGGTGATTATGTTTTAAAGACACTTGCGGATATTGTCTCATCTAATATAAGATCAACAGATTTTTTTGCACGGTGGGGCGGCGAGGAATTTGTTATACTTGCACCTGAAACTGATCTTGAAGGTGCACAGATACTTGCTGAGAAGATTAGAAAGTCTATTGAAGAGTACCCATTTGAAAATGTTGGTAAAGTTACTTCAAGTTTTGGTGTAACAGAAGCTTATGAAAAAGACACTGCAGACAGCTTTGTTAAAAGAGCTGATGCAGCTCTTTATAAGGCAAAAGATAAAGGAAGGAATAGGGTTGAAATAGAACTACCTGCTGAGATTTATTCTGATCAGGTTTAATGCAAACTGAGAAACATAAAGCCTAACATCGTTCCTTTCTCCTTTATAAACTATCCTGTGAACTTCTGTTTTTGTACCATCACAGTAGCCTATATAATGAAGCCCAAGAGGCTTCTCTTCAGTTTCTCCTGTAGGTCCTGCTATTCCCGTATCTGATACTGATATATCAGTTCCTGTTATTCTTCTAACACCTTCAGCCATATGTTTTGCAACCAGCTCGCTCACAGCACCAAATTTTTCTATACTTTCCTTTGGTACTCCCAGTATATTTATCTTGGATTCATTTGAGTAAGATACAATTCCTGACATAACATAGGAAGATGAGCCCGGTATATTTATGAGTCTTGAGACTATTAGTCCTCCGGTCGATGATTCGGCTGTTGAGATAGTCAGTTTTTTTTCTTTAAGAATCCTCCCAACAACCTCTTCCATTTCAATATCTTCTTCAGTATAAATAAATCCCTTTAGTCTGTCTCTTATTACATCAATCTTGTTCTTAAGGAAGAATGCTTCTTTGTCGGTTACGAATATGTCAACTCCTTTTGGAGAACTGTTAAGTATAACGCCATCTATATCGTTAAGCATTTCGTCAATCTCAAGTTCCTGAATGCCGAAGGTTCTGAATATGTGGGATCTTTTAAGCTTTTCTTTAAAACCTAACATCTCAAAAGCTTTTATAACCATTGGCTTCATTTCTGATGGAACTCCAGGAACAGCAACAACAGCTTTATTAACGTCATTCAGAATTTTTACAAAGCCAACAGCTTTTCCAACGGGATTTTCTATTCTCTTACTACCAAAAGGAAGTCTTGCCATCTTTTTTATCTCTTCAGTAAGAGTTCTTCCCTGATCCTTTAACGTTTCTTTTATCTTTTCAAGCCAGTCCTTATCGTATATTAGATGAACACCGATTGCTTCCTGTATAGCCTCTCTTGTAAGATCATCTTGAGTTCCTCCCAGACCTCCCGATATTATAAGAATGTCGGATTTATCCAGAGCCATCCTTATAAAGTACTGTATCTGATAGATATCGTCTCCAACAATCCCTATACCATTTACCTTAAGTCCTCTCTCAAAAGATTCTTTTGCTATAAAAAGACTGTTTTTTTCCAGTTTAAGACCGTTTACAAACTCAGAACCGGTTATAAGAATAAAAACCCTCATTTTTTTTCTCCCTCTAAATATCTTTCTAATAAAAGCTCTATACTGTTTTTTCTCAATATACCCAGTATTGTATTTCCATATATAACAGGAATCTCATCAAGTCTGTACCTGTTCATAAGTTTTAATGCCTTGTAAAGAGAATCGTAAGGACTGACATAGGCTATTAATGGTTTTGCAATATCAATAACATGCAAGACAGACCATTTTTCCTGAGGTGTATTTTTTATATCTTCTATATTGATAACATATACCTGACCATCTCTTCCTATTACAGGATAAATACTGCTTCTGTAGAAGGGATAATAAAAGTTCATATAATCTAAAACTGTTTCGTCTGGTAAAAGAGGTTTTACAGTCTGCATAAAGTTTTCAACTTTATAGTTTGAAAGTATAACCGAGAGTTTTGTTTGCTCGTAACTTGTTTTAGATGCCTGTCTTAGAAAAAGACCTATCAGTCCATACCACATTCCATTAATAAAATTACCCTGAATTATAGATATAATGCCCATAAACATAAGAAAGTATGCGAAAAGTGTTCCTGTAAAACTGCTTATTTTTGTTGCGGTTAAAAGATCTTTTTTCGTCCATAAGACCGCCCTAAAAATTCTACCGCCGTCCAACGGAAATGCTGGAACGAGATTGAATATACCCAGGGCAAAATTAACATACATAAGATAATTGATAATACCGTTTAAAAGATCGTCCTGAGGATAAAAGTAAGCCATACTGAAGAATATAAAACCAAGGGTGAAGCTGCATAAAGGACCGGCTGCTGCAACAAGAAATTCAACCTTTGGGTTTGGAGCTTCCTCTTCAATCATTGCAACACCGCCAAAGATAAAAAGGTTTATGCTTTTGACAGGGATACCAAAATGAAGGGCTGTTACAGAGTGAGACAGTTCATGAAGTAAAACTGATACAAAAAGAAGAACAGCTGATATACTGCCTACAGCCCAGTATAATAGAGGGCTGTGTCCAGGATAAAAATGGGGAAAGAATCCTTCAGCAAGTGTGAATGTAACTAAAAAGAATATAAAAAACCAGCTGAAATCAAGATTTATCTGTATGCCAAAAACTTTAAAAAGAGGTATTGGATTCAAATTCATTATATTCTCCGTCTAACTTTTCCCGATTATTTTAAACCTTTTAAGTGTAGAATACATAAAATCTGTGAAAATATGAACCATTTCTGCAAGGAAAAGACCAAATAGAAAAGAAAAAACAAAACTATCAGACATAATTGAGAATAGGCTAATGTCTTGTGTAATGCTTAAAATATCTGAATCAATTTCTGGAAATACATAATTTAAAATATATCTTAACAGGAAGATAATAAATACTGATATTACAGCAAGGTATAGTATTTTCAATACGGTTCCAATAACAGGTATGTGAGACAGTCCTCTATGGGAGAATATCTTGCTGTAAGGATACCATATAATCTTTAAAAAACCCCACCTTTTGTTTGGTTTTGAGTGGAATATATCATTGTCTGGAGAAAGAAAAAAGGTTCCTACAATATATCCTGATATAAAACCCTCAAAACTGACAGGATTAAGATAGTAAACGGCTCCAGGAAGAAAAAGAAGATTTATTATCTCATGGGTTTTTCCTGAAGCCAATTTTTATCCTTTACTGCGGTACTTCCATTATAAAGAAATCAGCCCTTCTGTTTGTAAATCTGTTAAGCCATGTTTTGTTGTCAACAAGATAATTTTCCTTTCCCCTTCCAACTATCTCTATTCTTTCTGGTTCTATACCCTGCTTAATAAGATACTCTTTAACAGCAAGAGCTCTTTTATAGGCAAGTTTATCGTTATAACTTTTAGATCCTACAGAGTCTGTATATCCCACTATCTTGACCTTTAAATCTGGTTTTGATTTCAGGTATTTTGAAATAACATTTAGATAGGGGAGATACTCTTTTTTTATTTTATATTTATCAAATTCAAAATGTATCCGGGCATGTAGTTTTAGTGGGTAGTAACCTTCGAAGTGCTCCTCGATCCTTTTCTCTTTTTCATCGGACTTAGGAGTTTTTTTCTCCTCAAGTTTTGCTACTTTCTCTCCTTCTGGAACAAAAGGATCTGTTCCCTGTTCTATTTCCTGATAACATGGTATGCCGTCTTTATCAACATCGCTATAAACCTTATTCCTGGCTATTGATACATACTTTCTTGCTTTGTTTAGATATGTTATCTGATCAACTTTGCTGATATAAACCGTTTTTTCTGTATTTTCGTTAGGATCTATATACTCAAGTCCATCTACAGCATCAATATAAGATTCAGCTATAGCTATATCCTTAGGAGCGCACTCTACAACATGAAGTTTATAAAGCTGATTTATCTTGTCCTTTATGGAGCTGAGTTTTGCTTCTGTTTTTTTCTCCCAAGGTTTTTTTACTTCTTCGCTCTTTTTTGCACATGAGCCGAATATGATAGAAAGGCTTATAACCGCTGAAATAAATACCATCTTCTTTTCCATTCCTAATTCCCCCCAAATCTTTTGGACATTGCCTTTAGAGACCATTCTATAGATTTTAAGGCTGCTGCATTTCCTGCCTCAAGATTCAGCTTGGAAGTTTCTTCCCTTGCTATCATATAGTAGGCTTCAGCTTTATAATACTCGTAAGGCGCAACCTCAGGACATCCGCTCTCAAATGCCGATTTTAAGGAATTTTGAGCTTCATCTAACAGTTCTGTTGTTGTTACCTCTCCACTGTATGAAATGCCTGTGAAAATAACCACAGATAAGACAGCTAAAAGAAATCTCATTATTCCCTCCTGTTTGTTTGTATAAATTAATTTTCGGAATATATCTTTATTATAATTAGCTAAATGTTACAATTATTTTAATACTAAATCTAAAAGAGAGGTAAAGAATGTTCAAGTCTATTGTATCAAAACTTAAAGAAGGACTTTCAAAAACAAAAAAGCAGATATCAGACAGTCTAACCGTTATCTCTTTTGGTAGAAAAATAGATGAGTCTCTTTTTGAGGATATAGAGATGGTGCTTTTAAAAGCTGATGTTGGACTTAAAGCAACAGAGGAGATAATTCAGTATTTGAGGGAGGAAAGCAAAAAAAGGAAGATAACGGAAGGAGAAGACCTTAAGAATCTTCTGAAAGAAAAACTTTATGAGATATTAAAAAAGTGTGAAGGAAAACTTGAGCTTGGCAGTGAAAAACCTGCTGTCATTCTTTTCTTAGGTATAAATGGAAGTGGAAAGACAACAACCATAGGAAAACTTGCATCACAGTTTGTTCAGGATGGTAAAACTGTTGTTCTTGCTGCAGCAGACACATTTAGAGCGGCAGCTATAGATCAGCTTGAGGTCTGGTCTGAAAGATCTGGTGCAAGAATAGTTAAGCATACGCAAGGAGCCGACCCTTCAGCTGTTGTTTATGATGCTGTAAATTCTGCAAAAAGCAGAGGGGATGATATTGTTCTTATTGACACTGCTGGAAGACTTCACACAAAAGAACATCTTATAAAGGAGCTTCAAAAAATCAAAAGAACCATACAAAAACTAATGCCGGATCAACCAGTTGAAACTATACTTGTACTTGATGGAACGATAGGACAAAACTCAATAAATCAGGCAAAAACATTTAAAGAGTCAACAGATGTTACCGGTATAGTTATCACAAAATTAGATGGGACTGCAAAAGGTGGAGCTATAATTCCTATATGTCAGGAGTTGTGTATTCCTGTTAAATTTATAGGTGTAGGAGAAGATATAGAAGATCTTCAACCTTTTGATGCTAAGAATTTTGTTGATGCACTTTTTGATTAATTTACTTTTATTACGTATCCTCCCCTTCGGAGATCTCCCGCTCCCTCAAAACTCCCTGTAACTGCCTGAACCCCTCCAAAAAACAGATTTTTATCGTTAAAAATAACAGTTCTGTATATCTCTTCTAATTTTTTTTGTATCTTCTTATCAAATCCAGGTTCAAGATACACAGTCTGATTTTCAAAATGCACCCTCGGAAGGGATACAGATTCTTCAATAGATCTTTTAAAAATTATGTAATTGATTATACAGTTTAGTATTGCACTTCTTATTCTGTTGCTTCCTGCACTGCCAAGAACAAGCTTTATCTCATTTTCTTTCATCACGACTGTTGGAGACATCATTGAGGGGAGCCTGAGATAAGAATTCCATTTAAAAAATCCTTCAGGGTTAAGGTCTTCTTCACCAAGCATATTATTTAACATTATTCCTGTTCCCGGAATAATGTAACCTGATCCTTCTCCATTAGTTGTTGTTACGCTTACAGCATTTCCCTCTTTATCTATAACCGATATATGTGTTGTACTCCCCCACATATCTACCCTTCTTTTAAAAAATCTTTTATAACTCTCAAATAAGGATAGATCTTCCAAAATAAGCTCAAGGTCTTCTTTATGTATATGTTTATCTATATGCTCCTTTCTAAATATCTGGGTTGTATGCATTGCTTCAATAAGGATAGAAAGATGTTCAAATCCTCCAAAATCACCTAAATCGGTATCTTCAAGAAGTTTCAATGTGAATGCTATAAGCAGACCGCCTATAGAAGGTGGACAGCTTGTGAATATATCGTGATCTTTAAATCTGAAATATACAGGGTCTTTTTCATTAACCTTGTATTTTCTCAGATCCTCTTTCCTTAAAAGTCCATTATATTTTAAAGACAGCTCTTGTATTCTATCTGCTATTTCTCCTTCATAAAAAAGCCATGAACCTTCCTTAGAAAAAGATTTTAGAAATTCTGCATACTCTGGATTTTTGTATAAGATGTTTTCGTTTATAATATTTCCGTCTGCTGTGTATATTCTTCTGGATTCTTCTGTTGCTGTAAATATAGGTTGCAAAAGTTTTACGAATGATGCCTGCATCTTTGAGAGGTATATTCCTTCCTCAGCATACCTTACAGCAGGTTTTATAAGCATATCAAGGGGCATGCTGCACCTTTCTTTATAAATCTGGTAGATACCTGCTACCATTCCTGGAACGGCTATAGAACCGCATCCTATGTGAAACTCCTGAACCGCAGATCCAAAATCAACATAAACAGGGAAAAAATCGGGATTTTCTATCCTTTTAGGAGGAACGTCAACGAAAAAATCATAAAGCACAGGATACATTCCCTTTTCTACCGCGAGAAGGAATCCTCCACCACCAAGACTTGTTAAGGCAGGTTCGGTCAAAGGTGCCGATAATAATGACGCTACTGTTGCGTCAAAAGCGTTTCCACCTTCTTTAAGAATTTCAGCTCCTGCCTGAGCGGTCAGTTTATCTCCTGCTGCTATGATTCCTTTCATTCTATAAAACCAAATCTTTCAATATCTTTAATATTTTTATTTTTTTTGTACTCTTTTATCATAATCTGTGATATGCTCATTTTTTCTAATATACCTGAGATCTTCTCCATCCTTTTCTCTGTTCCAAGTTCTTTAAAAATTCCTTTTCTTTTAAGATCCTTTATTATATCAGCAATCTTATTTCTAATTTTTACCGTTCCTTCTTTCTGGAGAAATCTTCCATCTAACGAGTATCTTGTTGCATTCCATTTGTTTTGTTTCAAAATCTGGTGAAAATATCTTTCTTTATCCATACTGATGCTGTAGAGACATAAGCCCTGAAAAAGAGTTGTTATAAATTCTATTCTTTCCATATCCGGGTTTGCATCACATACCCTAAGTTCTATAGTGCCGAAATCAGGATGAATTCTTATATCCCACCATATATCTTTTATAGAATGTATAAAGCCGTTGTTTTTTAGTTTGAAGTAAAGATCTTCAAACTCAGAGTAAGAATCAAAATATTCAGGTATTCCGGCTCTTGGCAACTGTTCAAATATCTTGGTTCTGTAGGAGTTTAGTCCTGTAAACTCACCAAAGAAAAATGGTGAACTTGTAGATAGAGCCAAAAACAGGGGAAGATAGTTTAATACTGTGTTGTAAGCTTTAATAGCTATTTCTTTTTCTGGAAAACCTATATGTATATGTAAACCGTATATGAGAAACTGTTTAAGAAGGATCTGAAACTCCTCAAGCAGTTTTAAATATCTATCTTTTGCCGTTATGTGTATAGTTTCCTTTTTGGCAAAAACATGTGTTCCAAGTGCTGCCGATCTAAAACCATAATCTTGTCCAATAAGATCTATCTCTTTTAAAGCATTTTTTATATACGATACAGCCTCTTCAGGAGATTCTGATATAGGTGTTACGATCTCTATCATTGACGTCAAAAGCTCCGGATGTAGGAGTTTCTTAAGTTTTTTAGATGCGTGACTAAAAACAATTTTTGAGCTTTCAGATAGTTCAAAACTATCTCTGTCTATAAGCTGTATCTCAAGTTCTATACCTATTGTAAATGGTTTTGAAGGTTTGAAATTAAGCCTCATTTCCGATTCTCTCTACCTTTAATCTCAGTCCTTCAACAGATATAACCTTGACTCTTTCGCCTTTTTTTATTGGATTGTCTGAATAAGCATTCCATATTTCTCCTGATATAAAAACTTTCCCTTCAGGATCAATATCAGTCTCTGCTTTTCCAATCGTACCTATCATGCCTTCAACACCTGTTGATGTTTTTTTCCTCTGAGCTCTTAAACCTAAATAGGCAACTGTAAGGAAAAACAGCGAGCTGAACAAAACAACCGGGATTATTATTTTTATAGATATGTCGCCGTAAGGTGAATCTGGATCTGTGAGAATTAAAGAACCAAAAAGTATAGCTATAACACCGCTTAAAGCGAGTGCTCCAAATGTGGGAGTTATAACCTCAAGTATAAAAAATAAAATGCCGGAAGCTATAAGTAGTACACCAAGCCAATTTACATCTATAATGTTGAGGGAGTAAAGGGCAAGAAGCAGTGATATGGTTCCAAGAATTCCAGGGATAAGAGAGCCCGGGTTGTACAGCTCAAAAAATATACCGTAAAATCCTATCATCAAAAGCAAATATGCAACGGTTGGATTTGTTAGTATTGTGAGTATTTTTTCTTTAAGATTTTTTTCAACCTTGATAATATTTTTGTCTTTCAACGATATATTTATCTTTTTTCCTTGTTTTTTAATTGTTTTACCATCTATCTTATTTAATAGATCATTAAGATCAGACGCGATTAGATCTATAACATTTTTTTTCAAAGCTTCTTCAGCTGTAAGATTTATACTTTCTGTTACCATCTTAACTATCACTTTTTCATTTCTTCCTTTTTCCCTCGCTATTCCTTTAACGAAAGCTACCATATCATTTATGATTTTCTTTTTCATTGTCTCTTCTATATCTTTTCCACCCATTTGGACAGGACTTGCTGATCCTATATTCGTTGAGGGCGACATAGCCGCTATGTCTGCCGCTACTGTTATAATGGCGCCAGCTGAGGCGGCTCTTGATCCTGGAGGATAAACATAAACGACAAAAGGAATCTCTGTATTCATAATTATTTTTATAATATCTCTCATTGAGGTATCAAGACCTCCAGGCGTATCAATCATCAGAATGATGAGATCAGATTTTTCTGCTTCAGCCTTGTGAACAACCCTTTTTACGTAATCATACATTACAGGTGTTACAGGATCATTCCACTGACCAGTTACAATACTCCCTGAGCTTAATGAAAAGAGCATAAGCATAAGAACAATTACAGATCTCATTATCTTTTCCTCTATTTATTTATTCATTATTTACCAAATCATTAAATAAAACAAGATAATGGCATCTTATTTGCACGTTATTAGTTAGCTGAATATGGAAAGTTAGGATGTATAAAGAGTTTAGATTGATTAAAAGAAATTTATTTATATCAGGATTGGATCTTTTTTATGCAGTTTTTTGTAAGATGCACTTTTTTAATGCAAAAAAGATTTAAGAGTATCTAATCTTAGATAAATCTTAGGGGAGGTAGAATTATGAGCTGTGATTACTGTGTTACTCCTCACGAATCTGTGAAGGAGATGCATTCTTACCTTTTATCTATGGGCTTTAGACACACATTTTTTGAGAGAGTTAAAAGACAGGGAGCCATCTGTTATTTTGGGGAACAGGGAAGGTGCTGTACCTTATGTCCTGATGGTCCATGTAGAATCAAGAGGAGAGCTCCTAAAGGAAAATGTGGAATCGATGCTGACGGCCTTGCTGCAAGAAATTTACTAAGACTTGTTAATCAAGGAGGAGCGGCCTATACGCATGATTTTAAAACAACACTTAAAACATTAAAATCAATAGCAGAAGGAACAAGCCCTTTTAAAGTTACAGACAGGAATAAGCTTTTATGGTTTGCAGGGACTCTTGGTATAGATACAGAAGGGAGTGACGGAGAAATTATAGGAAGGATTGGGAACTTTCTTGAGAAAGAGTTTATGAAAGATATAAATGAGCCTCTGACATTAATTGAGAGGCTTGCTCCTGAAAGCAGAGTTGAAATATGGAGGAATCTGGGGATAATTCCTGGAGGATATATTTTTGAAAGTCATGAGGCTTCGACAAAAGTAATGCCTAATATTGATACAGATTATCTGGATCTATCCTTGACGTCTTTAAGGCTTGGTTTATCTGCAGGTTTTCTCGCTAATATAGCCACAACAGTTATAAGGGATATTATTTTCGGTTCACCTGATATTACAGAAGGATACGCAGACATAGGAGTTCTTGATAAAGATTATGTAAATATAGTTGTACACGGTCATGTCCCATGGATGGGAAGTGTTGTTGCTAAAAAGGCAAAAACTCAAAAATTTCAGAATATAGCAAAATCGGCAGGTGCTAAAGGAATAAAAGTTTACGGAAGTCTATGTACAGGACAGGAACTACTGCAGAGGCCTGAAACCGCAAAGTATATTGACGGACAGGTGGGCAACTGGCTTACTCAGGAATTTGTTGCTGCAACTGGGGCTGTAGATGCTTTTCTCATGGACAAAAACTGTGCAGCACCAGGCATGGCAAATCTTGTTCAAAGTTTAAAATTACATACTAAACTTATTCCAGTAAGTTCTGTTGTAAGACTGAGAGATGTTGAGGCTAAAACTGATTTTATGTATGATCCATCAAAAGCCGAATATCAGGCGGAAAAACTTATAATGGAAGCTATCGAGGCATACAAAAATAGAAGAAAAACCTATAAGATACATATACCTGAGAACAAAACCCACTATATAGCTGGTTTTGGAATTGAAAGCCTGCTTAAAGTTTTAGGAGGAACACCCGATCCTCTGTTTGAGGCTGTTCAAAATGGAACAATAAGAGGAATTGTTGGGCTTGTAAGCTGTACAACTATGAAGAACGGTCATGGAACATTTACCTATGATTTTATCAAAGAACTTTTAAAAAGAGATATACTTGTTCTTATAGCAGGTTGTGCTTCTTCTTTGGCACAGGTTGAAGGATTTACCAACTCTAAAGGAAGAAAGGAGTTTGCAGGATCGGGATTAAGAGCCTTATGCGAAGCACTTGATATTCCGCCTGTTTTAAATTTTGGTTCCTGTCTTGATACAGGAAGAATGGCCTTACTCATAATAGCTCTTGCTGAGTATCTTGGTATAGATCCAAGCGGTCTGCCTGTTGTTGCAGCTGCTCCAGAATATTATAATAATGATGCTCTTATAGATGGACTTTTAGCAGTATCTCTTGGGATAAATACTTATGTTAATCCTGTTCCACCTATAGTCGGAGGGCCAGCTTTTACAAGACTGTTGACAAGAGATCTTGAAAATCTGCTTGGAGTAAGATTTATGATAGAAACAGATCCTGTTAAGGCTGCACAGATGATAGAAGAAGAACTTATAAAAAAAGTATCATAACAGTTTGTAGCCCGAAAGGGCTACTTTCTTTCACCAAAAATAGCTGTACCTATCCTTACAATAGTAGCTCCTTCTTCAACAGCTATATCAAAATCGTGAGACATCCCCATGGAAAGATGTGGAAGATTCAGGCCAAAATCTTTCTCAAGTTTTTCCTTCATTTCCCTAAGTCTTGCAAAATATGGTCTTGATTTTTCTTTGTTCTCAAAGTAAGGTGGTATGCACATAAGACCAAGAACTCTTATGTTTTCCTTGCCTAAAGAGTATTCAAAGAGTTTGTTAAGATTGTCAGGTTTTACGCCGTATTTTGATTCCTCTTCTCCTATATTTACCTCAATGAGAACGTCCTGCACTTTGTTTTCTTTTTTTGCTCTTTTGTTAAGTTCTTCAGCAAGGGAAGCCCTGTCAAGGGAATGTATAAGCTCAAAATATTTTACAGCATATTTTGCTTTATTTGTCTGGAGACCTCCTATAAGATGCCAGTGAATATCTTTTATGTCTGATAGCTGCTGTATCTTTTTTATACCTTCCTGAACCCTGTTTTCTCCAAAGTATCTTATACCTGCATTATATGCTTCTTTTATTCTTTCGACAGACTGTGTTTTTGATGCTGCAAGAATTATTATCTCATCAGGATTTCTTCCTACCTTTTCGGCCGATCTGTATATTATCTCTCTTATTTTCTCAATATTCTCCTTTATACTCATTGTTAACTCCCATATTTAGTTTATAATAAATGATAACAGAGATAATGAGGAGGATAAAAATGGCAGTAGAAGAGTACAGAATAGAGGAAGGTTTTTACTATACAAAGGAACATATGTGGGTTAAGGTTGAAGATAACGATGCTGTTATAGGCATAACAGACTACGGTCAGCATCAACTCGGTGATATTGTTTTTGTTGAACTTCCTTCAGTAAATCAGGAGATAGAATCGGGAGAGAAAGTAGTATCAATAGAGTCTGTCAAAGCGGCTATAGATCTATTTTCTCCTCTTTCTGGAAAAATTATATTGGTGAACGAAGATCTTAAGGATGATCCAAGTCTTTTAAATACAGATCCTTATGGTGAGGGCTGGATATATGAGATGGAGATCAGTGATACGACAGAATTGGAAGATCTTATGACTTCAGAGGATTATAAGGCGTATATTCAGGAAATTGAGGCAGAAGAGGAGTAAAATGAGGCATTTTATTTTAACTGCTGTTGGAGAGGACAGACCTGGAATAGTAGCAGGTATAACAAAGGTTCTTTATGATAAGGGCTTCAATATAGAAGATTCAACAATGACAAGACTGAATAATGAGTTTGCTGTCATGCTTATAGTTACAACTGAGGAAGATATATCTGAAAATGAACTCAGGAATTCTTTTAGCAGGGTTGCTCAGGAAAAAGATCTTTACATTAATATAAAAGAAATCCCTGAAGAAATTTTTGAGAAAAAAAAGAGAGAAAGCGAAATTTACAGTATCGTTGTTTATGGTGCTGATAAACCTGGAATTGTTTATAGTGTTGCGAAACTTCTTTCAGATAGAAATATCAATATATCAGATCTCAGAACAGAAAAAAGTAACGATCTTTACCTGTTAATAGCACAGCTTGAGTTCCCACCGAATCTTTCAGAAGAAGAGATAAAGGAAGACATAGAGAGATTGAAAGAGGAGCTGAATATAGATATCTCCCTTGAGAAAGAAGAGGCTGTGGAGATGTGATGGAAAAGTTTAAAATATTGACATATCCCGATGAAAGGTTAAAAAAAATATCTCATCCTGTAGAAGATTTTGGAAAGGAGTTTAAAGATTTTGTAGAAAAACTGCTTTATACAATGAGAAACTCACCTGCAGGTGTTGGTATAGCCGCTCCGCAGGTGAACAGACATATTCAGACGATAATAGTTGATGCATCAGGTTATAAACACAAGTACAATAAAACGAATCATGGGCTTTTAATACTGTCAAACCCAAAAATAACAGCTTACGATGGGGAAATCGTAATAAGGGAAGGCTGTCTTTCTGTTCCGGATTTTACTGGAAATGTTAAAAGGCATTACTGGATAAAAGTAGAGGCTGAAGATATTAATGGAAAAACTATAACCTTTGATACAGAAGGTTTTGAAGCAGTTGTTATCCAACATGAGATGGATCATCTAAAAGGAAAGTTATTTCTCGACAGAGTTGTTTCTCCTAAGGATATATTTAAAAGAAAGGTTTATAAAAAGTAATTTGATTGTTAACTAAATTTGTTTAGATTTAAATTAAAATATACTTGAGATATAAAAGTGATAAATATAAAACCTTTTAACTTTAATTATGAGTTTTTAACAATAGCAAAACCACAGGGTAAATCTATAACAATCAAAGCTGGCGAGACTGTAAAAGCTGAAGTTATTGATATACTTCCTTCTGGAGGAGTTGTTCTAAGAGTAAAAGGAACTCATATTACAGTAAATACCGAGATACCTCTACAGAAAGAAACATCTTTACTTTTAAAAATTTTAGACACACCTTATACAGATCAGAGATTACGATTTCAGATAGTAGCTGTTTTAGGTAAAGAAGGTTCCATTTCTTTAAACCCTAAAGCTGTTATAACATTAAATCAGATTTATACATTATTAAATACTGAAAATTTAAAGGAAAGCTTTATAAAAAACATTATTGAGATTCTTCCACAAAAATTTAACAGTATGGACAGCAGTGTCAAAAATATTTTAGTATCTCTTTTGTTAAACAGTATAAATGATTCAAAAAAAATGATTTTTCATAATTTAAGGGAGATGTATGGAGAGAATTTTATACATATCAATAATCTAACCCCTGATAAACTTCAGAATGCTTTGATTAATACAGGTATTTTTTTTGAGAGTAAGTTGAAGAGAAGTAGTACTGATATTAAAGAAGATCTTAAGTTTAAATTGCTTAGAGATATATCAGATAAAGCATCAAAAGATATGCTTAGATTTATAGATCTATTTCAGGTTGTATCAAGATTAACGGACGGTTTATTTACTTTTCTTCCCGTTATCTGGAGAGATCTTGAAGATGGAAAGATATATATAAAAGAAAAGAGTAAGGACGGGAAAAAAGGTTTTCTGTGTATATTAGATCTGAAATTTTCAGATATTGGCGATGTACAGATATCGTTATTTCTCTATAATAGAGACCTTCTTATCTCTATATATATTGAAAATCAAAAGTTTAGAAAATACATAAATGATGATATTAATGAACTTAAGGAAATCCTGTCATTTTCATTTAATAACATTTTTATTAAATTTAAAAATAGTAGAAAAAGAGACTTTGAAAACATAGAAGGTCTTTTTCAGATTAAGGTATGAAGGATATAAAAAAGGCTGTTGCTTTAAGGTATGATGATAAAAAAAATAACGCCCCTGAGGTTATTGCAAAAGGTCGGGGAATTTTGGCTGAAAAGATTATTAAGACTGCTGAAAAGTATGGAATAGAGATAAGAGAAGATAGAGAGTTAGTACAGATACTTTCACAGCTTGATATAAATCAGGAGATTCCCCCAGAACTATACAAAGCTGTAGCCGAGATACTTATATTTATATACAGGAAAAAGAATAAATTTAAAAAAGGGGAGAAAGTATGAGTGTCTCAGTAAGAGAACCTGCTGTAAGTAATGCATTCTATCCAGGCAATCCTGAAGAACTTAAAAATTTAATAACACATTACCTTAATACGGCTCCTCTATACCACATAAAGCCTGAGGCTGTTGTCTCGCCACATGCAGGCTATATATACTCTGGAGAAATAGCTGCTGTAGGATACAAGCAGTTTTTAAATCTTGATAGGGAGAGACATTACGATATACTTCTGATTGGACCTTCCCATTACGTTCCGTTTACAGGAATATCATTTGGTTATTATGATTTCTGGGAAACACCCCTTGGGGAAGTGAGGGTAAATAAAAAAAAGATTGAAGAGTTTTTGTATAGAAATCCAGATATTCCTGTAACACTAAATACACTTCCACACTCAAAAGAGCATTCCCTTGAGGTTCAGATACCATTTTTACAGATTGTTCTTCAGAGTTTTTCAATAATACCTGTTATATATGGACATGTTGATTATCCAGTTTTAGAAAAGGTTATAGATTTTATAAAAGACAATAATAAAGATGTTATAGTGGTGATAAGTTCTGATCTGAGCCATTACTATCCTGATGATGTTGCAAAAGGAATAGACAGACACTGTAATCTTGCTGTTGAGATGCTTGACCTTTCTTATATGGAAGAATGTGAAGCCTGTGGGAAGGCAGGAATAGAAGCTATTATAAGTTACTCTTTAAAGAAGGGCTGGAGATCAAAAGTTCTTGATTATAAAACATCAGGTGATACAGCGGGGGATAGAGCTTCTGTTGTTGGATATGGAAGTTACATATTCTACAGGGGATGACGATGGAAGACCTTATAAGGTCTGTTGAACAGATTTCCGATGAAGAAGGAGAAGCGCTCGTTTATCTTGCAAGGAAGGCTATAGAAGAATACTTAATAACGGGAATAACAGTTGATCTTAAAGAGATACCTTATGAGAACTGGAAAAAGAAAGGAGCTTCATTTGTAACTCTTGAAAATAGAATAACAGGAGCATTAAGGGGATGTATAGGATCTATAGTGCCTGTTAGACCTCTTTATAAAGATGTTATACATAATGCTATATCAGCTGCTACACAGGATCCGAGATTTCCCCCTGTAACTGTTGATGAACTTCCCCAGTTAAGGGTAAAAGTATCAGTTCTTTCTTATCCTGAACCTTTGGATTTCGAAGATCCTTCAGATCTTTTAAAAAAGATAGAACCGTTTAAAGACGGTCTGATAATAAAGTATGGAGATCGTCAAGGTACATTTTTACCTGAAGTATGGCAGCAGATTTCTGATAGACAGCTGTTTCTTTCAAATCTTTGTTCTAAAGCTGGAATGCCTCCTGATTGCTGGCTAAAATACCCTATTAAAGTTTATAGATATAGAACAAAAACATTCAGCGAGTAGAAAAAACCCCACTCCCTGTTTATATCTCCTCCTGTTTTTATCTTAAATTTATTTATTTAGACTCTCCCAGCTCCTCCACTGCCGGCTTAAACAATAACAGTTATTAATATTAAATTAAATATAATTTTTATATCTGTCAATTCTTTATATTGTTAGGAACTCATTTTTCTCAAAATTGTAATACTCTATTTCCCCCTTATCTATTCTGTAATACCATCCGTGTAGAGTGAGGTCTCCTTTATCAACTCTTCTTTTAACGGCTGGATATGTGAGAAGATTTTCAAGTTGTTTTATAATATTCAGCCTCTCTGTAAGTTCATACAGATCTCTCCCTAATTCTGGTATCTGTTTTAGAGCTATTTCCCTCACTTCCTTATCTATTTCAAGCCATCTTCTTACGTGTATGAGATCTTCGCTCTCACCAAGATCCTTATAAAGACTTTCACAGGCACCACAGAATGAATGACCGCAAACTATAATATGAGGTACTTCTAAAACAGATACAGCGTATTCAATAGCTGCTGCGGTTCCGTGGTAGTCATCATCAGGTTTAAAAGGAGGAACCATATTTCCTATATTCCTAACTATAAAAAGATCGCCTATATCAGCTCCAGTTATCTCATCAGGGTGAATTCTTGAATCACTGCAAGTTATAAATAATGCTTTAGGGCTTTGACCTTTTTCAATAAGCTCGAGAAATTTATCTTTATACTCAGGAAATTTTAGCTCTTTAAAAGCCTTGATTCCATCAAAAAAAGGTATCTTCATGCCGTTACCCTTCTATATTGAATTCTCTTAATGCTTCATTTAAGGAAACTTTCTTGTCTGTTGATTCTTTTCGCTTTCCTATTATAAGAGCAACGGGAACACCGTACTCTCCAGCTGGAAATTTTTTATTTATTACTCCTGGAATAACAACACTTCTTGCAGGAACTCTTCCTCTATATTCAATAGGTTCTTCACCTGAAACATCTATTATTCTTGTTGATCCTGTTATAACAACACCTGCACCAAGAACAGCCTCTTCTTCAATAACAGCACCTTCAACAATGATGCATCTTGATCCTATAAAACAGTTGTCCTCAATAATTACAGGTTTCGCAGATGGAGGTTCTAAAACCCCACCGATGCCAACTCCACCTGAAAGGTGGACATTTTTACCAATTTGTGCACAGGATCCAACAGTAGCCCATGTATCAACAAGGGTTCCACTTCCAACGTATGCTCCTATATTTACATAGGAAGGCATGAGAATAGCACCTTTTTCAATGAATGAACCGTATCTTGCTGTTGCAGGAGGAACAACCCTGACCCCTGCTTCCTTCCAATTTTTCTTTAATGGTATCTTGTCATAATACTCAAAAGGTCCAGCTTCCATTACTTCCATATCCTGAATAGGAAAATATAAAAGGATAGCCTGTTTAACCCATTCATTTACTACCCAGTTTCCATCTTTCTTTTCAGCAACCCTTATCTTTCCTTTATCTAAAAGATCTACAGTTTCCTTTACAGCTTCCACATACTGTTTTTCCTTTAGTAAATCTCTATTTTTCCATACCTCTGTAATAAGTTTTTTTAGTTCTTCCATTCTTTCCTCCTTTATGTCTGGATTAGTTTTTAATCAGAAAAATGGATAATGTTAAGAATAAGAAATATACAATAGTAATGCCTGAAAAAAAATATAAGACAAATTTATTAACGCCACCTTTTTTAGAGATGGTTAGTATAACATCAGAATGGTATGTACTCTTTTTTATTTTTGAAATACTGTTTTTTACATGCAAGTAATATAAGTAATTGCCGAACATGCCAAAACCTATCCACAGCCAGAGTGATATACCTGTGCTTATTACTTGATCTATCTTTAGTATGGATATAAAAAGATTGATGGAAAAAATAACAGCCAATGCTGAAAAACCATATAGATACATCTTTCTGTAGAACATCCATAAAACACCAAACAGAAAAGCATACCAGTTCCAGCTTAAACTTCCTCCCTTTTCAAACTTTTTAAATCTTTTTATGTAGTAATCGGCATTTTTACCTATAAAAGCTTTAAGCTCATCTTCACTGAGTTTTGCAAATTCCATATAATCTCCATTTTAATTAAATTCATATATAATTTTATACCAAAATAAATATTTAATTATCAGGAGGAGTTATGTTTAAAAATTTTCTTGATCTTTATTTTAAACCTAAACAGGGTTGGGAGGAGCTTGGAAAAGAAAAATTTACAATAAAAGATCTATATCTTAAGATCGTCCTTATTTTTGCTTTTATCCCTGCTGTGAGTCATTTTATAGGCTTTACACTTTTTAAAAATATGTATATTGCTGCCATTAACGAGTTTCTAAAGATGGCACAGCAAGATAAAGAACAGTCTCAAAGGACGATAGAGTATATGAAAGCGTTAAAACAGGCTCTACTTGATAATGATTTGACAAAAGAACTTTCAATAATGTTAATAACCTACGGTTTTGAACTATTTAAACCTGTTGTTCTCGCAACGATAATACTCTTTCTTTCGCCTGCATTTAAAGGGATTAAAGATCCTGAAAAGTCATTTACGGTAGCTGTCTTCGCTCTTGTTCCAAGCTGGGCGGCAGGGTCTTTTTATATTGTTAATTCACCAATAACTATGTTTATGCTGTTTCTTGGTACGTTTTATACATTTTATCTTGTATTTATTGGGGCAGAGAAAGTTTTAAAAATACCTTCTGAGGAATCAAAGAATTTCCAGTTTATTATTGTTGCAATTATCCTATATTTAGTGATAAGTGGTGTGATAGGGCAGATTGAAGCAGGATTGACTTATAGAGTTCTGTTGCCGTAAAATTAGTTATAAAATTATTACTTTGGAGGGCGTCATGGGAAAGTTTTTTGGATTAATTTTAGGTATGGGGATGCTTACAGTTCTTTCCGCTTATTCAGCAGAAGAGGAGTTCCAGAAAGGATACCATATATATCAGAAAATATGCGCAGCATGTCATCTTGAAAGCGTTACACCTGAGGAAATGGCAAAAATACGCGAGAGTGTAAAAGCTGGAAAAAAACCGCCATTCAAAGCGCCTCCCATGTCGGAGGTTTCGGCAAGGGTAAAAAAGTTCTATCCAGATGAGGAGGCTTTTGTAAATTTTGTTAAAGATTATATAACGAATCCTTCAAAGAAGAAGGGTGTATGTCTTCCTATGGCTTATAAACTTTTTGGCGTTATGCCTGCAATAGGTAAAAATATGAAGGAGGAAGATAAAGAAGCCGTAGCTATATGGCTCTATAGAAGGTTTGATGAAACGTGGGAAGAGTTTATAAAGAAACATCCCCATTAAAACCCGGAGGGTTCCCCCTCCTCTCTTTATTCACTGTTCTTTATCTTCAAAAGATCTGTCAATAGCCCCTCCTCTTAAAGTATAATTTATTGTTTTAACCTTAAAAATTTTAGGAGGCTTTGGAGGAATGAGTATTGTTCCGGCAGATAACGTGTGGATCCTGACTGCTACAGCTCTTGTTTTTTTAATGTCAATACCATGACTTGCTTTATTCTACTCTGGGCTTTCAAAGGGAAAGAGATGGAAGCGGATCTCAACTAATACCTCAGATTGTAGGTGTTGTCGCAGTTGGGATTTACACAGCCGTAGCAACTTTCTTAATATTCAAGATAGTTGATATGTTGACAGGATTAAGAATAAGTAAAGATGAGGAACAACAAGGGATAGATGAGATTACACATGGTGAAAAAGCCTATAATGAAATCTTTTAATTGGAGATAAGATGAAATTTCTTATTATTGGAGATGTTATAGGAAGGACAGGGAGAAACGCTTTAAAGGAGTTTCTCCCTTCTATTATTGAAAAAGAGAAGCCTGATTTTATTATTGCAAATGGAGAAAATGCTGCTGGTGGGTTTGGAATAACCAAGAAAGTGTATAACGAACTTTTATCTTTAGGTATTGATGTTGTAACCTCCGGGAACCATATATGGGATAAAAAAGAGATAGTTCAGTTTATTGATCAGGAGGAAAGGCTTCTCAGACCTGCAAATTATCCGCCGTCTGCTCTTGGAAGGGGCTACGGTATATATAAAAAAGGGAATAAAAAAATCGCTGTAATAAATATTATGGGTAGAGTGTTCATGGGTATTCCTCTGGACTGTCCATTTAGAACATTTGATGTTATTTACGAAAGGATAAAGGATAGTTCGGATTATATAGTTGTTGATTTTCACGCAGAAGCAACGTCTGAAAAAATGGCTTTTGGATATTATGTTGATGGAAAGGCTGATATAGTTTTTGGTACACATTCTCATGTTCCTACAGCTGATGAGCAGATACTCCCTAAAGGAACAGCCTATATTACGGATGTGGGTCTTACAGGAGCAGTGCATTCTGTTATAGGTATGAAGGTGGATCAGCCTATTTATAAATTTCTGACAGGTATGCCTGTTAAATATGAGGTTGCTACAGGTGGTTATCTTTTCCATGGAATCATAGTTGAAAAAAATGATGAAAAGACTGAAATTAGAAGAATAAAAATGAAGAAGGAGTAATTTAATGTCAATCAGTGGGGAGGTTTATTTATCTAAGATACCTCTGCTTGATAAAAATAAACGGATATTTGCATACGAACTTACTCTTAAAGATAGGGAAGAAAATCCAATACCTGTTGAAGATTTTGCCGAGATACTTGCAAATATAAGTCTTGAAAAAATAGCAGGCCATCACCTTTTATTCGTTAAGGTTTATCCACACATACTTGACCAGGAAATCCTTGATTACATTCCTGAAGATAGAACTATTCTGTATATAACAAAGGTAAGTACAGATATAGTGCCTATTATAAAACAGCTTAAAAGCATAGGTTTTAAGTTTGCATTTCCTCTCAATAAAGATTTTGAAACGACAAAAAATCTTGCGGATTTTGTTTTTTTTGATGTATCAAAATTGAAAGAGGAAATTATTAAAAAGCTTGTCAATTTAAAATTTCCTTTTGAGTTTGTTCTTGAAGGAATAAAAGATGAAGAAGAGTTTGAGTATTACATATCACTTGGTTTTAAGTTTTTCAGAGGTGATTTTATACTGAGACCTCAGACTATTGTTGGCAAAACTATAGAGCCTTCAAAAGCTGCTATTATACAGCTTTTTAACCAGATTAATGAAGAGTTTGATCCGAAAAAGATAGAAGATATTATTAAAAAGAATCCTGATCTGAGTGTAAGTCTTCTGAAGTATATAAATTCTGCCGTTTTTAGTTTTCGTGAGAAGATAACGTCAATAAGACACGCTATATCTATACTTGGGCAGAAAAACCTTTTACAGTGGCTTCTTCTGTATATGTACAGAACATCTGATGATGCTTCTTATGCAGAAACTCTTTTAGAACTTGCTGCTGAAAGAGGAAAAACCATGGAAATAATCTTTGAGAAATTAAAACTTCCAAAAGAAGAGATAGAAAAAGCCTTTCTGGTTGGGGTTTTATCTCTAATGGATAAACTCCTAAAAACACCCAAGGAAGAATTTGTTAAGGAATTAAATCTTGATGAAGAGATAAATGAAGCTCTTGTCAGGTATGAAGGAAAACTTGGAAAGGTTTTACTTATTGTTGAAAAGATAGAAGAAGGGAATCTTCAGGAGGTAAGTCATATTCTTGAGGATATGAAATTATCTATTGATGATATCATGGCTGCTCAGGTTCAGGCTTATGCCTGGTTTGAGGATGTTAATATTGTTTAGAAAGCTTTACAGCCAGCTTTACAGCTTCAATGAAAGATGAAGGATCGGCAATACCTTTGCCTGCTATATCAAATCCTGTTCCGTGATCTGGAGATGTTCTTATAAATGGAAGACCAAGGGTTATATTTACAGCTCTTTTGAAACATAAAAGTTTTAGAGGTATCAATCCTTGATCGTGGTACATAGCAAGGTAGGCGTCAAACTCCTTATATCTGATGAAGGCTGTGTCAGCTGATAATGTACCTTCCAGTTTTATACCTTCTTTTCTTAATCTATCTAATACTGGATTTATAATATAGATCTCTTCATCGCCTATATTCCCGCCGTCTCCGGCGTGTGGATTTAGACCGAGAACTGCTATTTTCGGTTTTTTTATACCAAATTTTTCTCTTAACTCTTTGTCAAGAATTCTTATTTTTGATTCTAATATCTCAGCATTTATTTTTTTAGGAACATCTTTTAAAGGTATATGTGTTGTAACAAGGGCGACTTTCAATTTCCTACAGATTAGTGCCATAAGGAAGTTTTTTGTTCCTGATGCCTCAGCAAGATAATCAGTATGTCCTGCGTATCTGAAACCTGATTTCATTACAAACTCTTTAGATATAGGAAGGGTTACGAGAGCATCTAATTTTTTGGAAAGAATATCTTTTACAGCTTTTTTAAGATAAAGGACTGCTGCTTTTCCAGTTTCTACATTTGGTTTTCCAGGCTGAAAATCACTATCATATATATTTATGAGGTATATTCCTTTCTTTTTTGCATCTTCAGGATCATTTATTAACTCTAAGTCTAACTTGATATCTAATATTTTTCTTGTTTTTTCAAGGATTTTTTTGCCACCGTAGATTATGTATTTCTCTCTTGGAAGTCTATTTATTGATCTAATAAGTATTTCAGGAGATATACCAGATGGATCGCCGAGCGTTATGCCTATCTTTTTCATTAATTACCAGACAATAACCTTCTCTGCTTTTTCTATTATATCTATAATATCCTCATAATTAAGAAGCTTGTCTTCAGGTATCTTTATATTTCTTGCAATCGCGTCTTCTTTACATGCTGCCCAGTTTTCAATAATAGGAACTCTTATAACTGCGTCCTGTATAAGTATTATCATATCTTCTTTCTCTATCATATCTGCTTCAGGAAAATCTGCTGGTCTTTTTATAAGCCATACTGTATTTACCATGTAATTACTACCTCTGATTCTTTTATGATTTCGCAGATATCATCTTTACTTTTTATATGAACAGGGGTTGACCATTTTTTCAGTTTTACGCCTCTTTCCCTTAAGGCTTCCTCCTCAACTAAAATTGTTGCGTCCATCATGCCGAGAGCATCTATTGATTTATCAATGGGTTCTATTCCTATCATCTGAGGTTTCCAGTCTGTAAGCGTATATATGCCGTCTTTTATAAAGATAACTGTAACTTTGTGTTCCATAGAGCATCCAACGGCCTGTCTGAGAGCCTCAAAAGCTTTCCAGCTGAAAGGGTTTGATTTTACGACGAAAATCAAATTTTTTTTAGCCACGGTACTCTCCTAAGAAAGCATTATAACTTTGTCTGCTTCCGTTATAAGTTTTGCAAGACCATACATGCTGCTGCTCTCTGCCCAGCTTTCAGGTTTTATTTTTCTCTGTTCCGCGTTGTGAGCACAGTAATAAACCTTTAGGCCTTTCTCATTAAGATTTTTTATCTCGTCTCTAAGGATAGAGAATAATCCATTTCCCATAAAAAACATCTTTGTTGTATGATTTCTGTTTAAGGAAGCTTCTGCAAGCTTTATAGCTGTATTAAAATCATGCGAGTAAGGGTTGCTTGCCATTATAATTAATAGGTTCATCTTACCTTCCTTACAATTACTTCCCACAGATTTTTATCAATCTGTTTGACTTCAAGAACTTCCTGCCCTTCTTCTCTCATGCTCTTTGGTACATTCTCAACAGAAGGCTTATAATCAAGTATTACCTTCAGAACCTGTCCAGGTTCCATCTGTTCTATGATAAGCTTACTTTTCACAAAAGTAAATGGGCAGACCTCACCTCTCAGATCAAGTTCTCTATCAACTTTAACTTTTTCCATTCCTCACCTCTTAAAAATGTACATCGCAAGCCTGTTCATATTCTATAAGTTCTTTTATCACAGGCTTTTCACCACATAGCGGACATTTTTTATCTTTTCTCAGTTTTACTACATTAAACTCTGTTGTTAATGCATCAAAAACGAGAAGTTTTCCTATAAGAGGTTCTCCAATTTCAAGAATAAGTTTTAATGCCTCATTGGCTTGAAGAGTTCCCATTATACCGCCAACAACGCCAAGTAGTCCTGCTTCCTGACAGCTTGGAACAAGCCCCGGTGGTGGTGGTTCTGGGAAAAGACATCTGTAACATGGAGATACGTCCTTATTCCTGTAATCAAATGTTGTAAGCTGTCCTTCAAATCTTAAAATTGCCGCTGATACGAGCGGTTTTCCAAGGAAAAAACATGCATCGTTTATAAGGAATCTTGTTGGAAAGTTATCTGAGCCGTCAAGTATAACATCATAATCTTTTACTATATCTATAACATTTCCTTTATGTATTCTTTCATTATAGGCAGTAATTTTGACATCTGGATTTAATGCTTCAAGGGTCATCTTTGCAGATTCAACTTTTGGTTTTCCTACTCTTTCTGTACTATGTAGTATCTGCCTTTGTAAGTTAGAAAAATCAACTACATCAAAATCAACTATTCCAATTGTCCCAACCCCTGCAGCGGCAAGATAATATAAAGAAGGTGATCCAAGTCCTCCGGCACCTATCACAAGAACTTTTGCATCTAAAAGCTTCTGCTGTCCTTTTCCTCCTACTTCTGGGAGAATTATATGGCGACTGTACCTTTTTATCTGTTCTTCTGTAAACTGAAAAGACATCTAACCACCTCACAACAGGGATATCAAAAACATATATATTATATGAATTCTAAGATAAATTCAATCTGATCACAGTCATAGTTGTTTTCCAGATTCTACAGGTTCTCCTTCGGGTATTTCCTGTCCTGAAGGAATTCCCTCTACAAGTTCTCTCATAAGATCTTTTACAGAAACAAGTCTTTTTATCCTGTATCCGTTAGATCCACTAAAGAAAAGACCCGTTTGTACCTTTCCAAGATAAGCATCGCCGAGCCTGTCTGCAATACAAAAGCCTACTTTTTTAGCCTCTTCACCATGATTGCACGGAACTACACAGTTTGATGTGCATTTTACCTCCGGTGCCGTTCCTTTTTCTATATCTTTTATAAGCTGTGTTATAATTCCTCTTGCCGGATATCCTACAGGGGATTTTATAAGCTGTATATCCTCTTTTTTAGACTCTATTATAACCTTTTTAAATTCAGGTGCCGCATCACATTCAAATGTTCCTACAAATCTCGTTCCCATCTGGACACCGGCAGCTCCAAGGGACAGGTAAAATTCAATATCATTTTTATCCCATATTCCGCCTGCAGCTATTACAGGAAAGTCACCCCATTTATCTCTTTCTTTTATAACTTCCGGTACTATATTCTCAAGCTGAAATTCTGGTTTGAAGCAGTCTTCGTAGGGAATACCCTGATGTCCACCAGATTTTGGACCCTCAACAACAACAGCATCCGGAAGTCTGTTATATTTCTTTTTCCAGTGTTTACATATAACTCTAAGTGCTCGTGCAGACGAGACTATAGGAACAAGGGCGATTTCTGGTTCCGGAGCATATTCGGGAAGTCTTAAGGGAAGTCCTGCACCGGTTATTATTATGTTGGCTCCTGCCTCAATAGAATCTCTAACAACTCTTCCATAATCTGTTATTGCATACAGTATGTTAACACCGATAACAGCCTTCTCACCGCCAGCTATCTCTTTGGCATCTCTTATAATTTTTTGAAGAGACTCCCGGTTATGTATATATTTGCTTCCTATAGGTCTTCCATCTTTGAGTTTAATATAATTTGGGTGTCTGTATCCTGTACCTACAGAAGATACTACGCCTAACCCTCCATATTTACTGACAGTCCCTGCGAGATTTTCCCATGAGATCCCTACTCCCATTCCCCCCTGTATAATAGGATACTGTACCTCATACTGTCCGATTCTAAGAGGCGGTAAACTCATCTTTAATCTCCTTCATGAAATGTTAGCTCTGGATATATTTTCTTTGCCTTCAGTATTTTAATTGTTGAATTATAAAGTTCTCTTTCTCCTGCTTTGAAAACTACCAGATCTATAATGACTTTATCTTCTCTTGGATCAATATAACCTCTTCCCACAAAATCGGCAACAAAAGTTCCATTCCTTCTTTTGTGCTCATATGCAAGAACTCCCAGAACACCAACTTCTTTATGGTTATTTTCTTTATATGTGAAATCCATTCCAAGAACATTTTTTACAGCGAAATTGTAGAGAATGTAATTTTCAAGACCTTCCCATATTTTCTGATACATTGTTTTTTTTGAAAATATTGTTCTGATCTTTTTTGATTGGCTTTCTTCAAGATCTTCAATCTGTTCTTTCTCGTTTGTTTGGCCGAATTTTACAATTTTTCCCATATTGCACCTATTAAACAAACAATAAATAATTAATTATACATATAATATAATATAATTTTCTATCTGATAAAACATAAAAATATAATAATAAGGAAAATAAATATGGGTTCAGGATTAACCGGTTATAAATGGGTAGTACTTGAAGAAAGGAATAAAGCCCCTCAAGAACTTCTAACGAAGTATGGAAAAGTAATAGGACAGCTTCTCTACAACAGGAAAGAGATCTTCAATAACAACTTTGATGAAGAAAATATATACCCAACGTTAAAAAGACTTATAGATCCTTATCTTTTTAATAAGCTTGATAAGATATCCTATGAACTTGCCAGAGATATAAAAGATAGGAAAAAGATTGTTATATATGGAGATTACGATGCCGATGGTATAACAAGTACGGCGCTTCTTGTGAATTTTTTTAAGGATATTAAAGCTGATGTAAGGTATTACATTCCAAGCAGATTTTATGAAGGCTACGGTCTAAATAGATCTGCCATAAAGAAGATATCGCAGATGGCGGATGTTCTGATAGTTGTTGACAGTGGAACAAACGCTTACGAGGAGCTTATTTATGCAAAAAAACTTGGATTAAAAGTATTTGTTCTTGACCATCACGAAGCTAAAGAAAGAATACTGGAAGATGATCAGGTACAGATCCTCAATCCTAAGCTTCATGACGATATAGATATTTTATTTAAACATCTTGCTTCTGTTGGCATAACTTTTTATGTGATCATTATGCTGAGAAAATTGCTGAATCTGGAGATCAAACTTAAGCCTTATCTTGATATAGTTGCGCTCGGAACTGTTGCCGATGTTGTTCCTCTTTCTCTTATAAATAGAATACTTGTTCAAAAAGGGATAGAGGAGATTAATAAAAGAAGGAGAACAGGATTAAAAGCCCTATTGGAATATCTTTCTATTGAAAGAGTTTCGTCATTTGATGTTGGTTTTGTTCTTGCTCCAAGACTGAATGCTGCAGGAAGACTTGATGACGCAAAAAAGGCTGTAAAGCTTCTTACAACAAATAATGAGGCTAAAGGGAGACAGCTTTCTGTAGAATTAGAGGTTCTTAACAAGAAAAGGCAAAAGCTTACGGAACTTGCGTTTAAAGAATGTCAAGTAAAACTAAAAAAAGAGAAAGATATAAAAAGCATAGTTGTTGCTGATGAAAACTGGCATCCAGGGATAGTAGGGATAGTGGCTGGAAGACTTGCACATCAGTATAAAGTACCCGCTGTAGTTCTTTCAGTAAAGAACGGTACAGCTATAGGTTCTGTTAGAAGTACTGGAAATATAAATATATACAAGGTAATGGAAGAAAACGCAGAGCTTTTCGATAGATTTGGAGGGCATACACTTGCCGCGGGATTGACGATGCCTTCTAAAAATATAGAAAAGTTCAGGGAAATACTTATTGATTATGTATCTTCATTAAGGGAAGAGGATAAAATATCCTTTATAGAGGTTGATATGGAGGTTCCACTGTCTCACTGGACGCCTGAAAATGTTGAAAAGCTGAAGATACTTGAACCTTTTGGAGAGGGTAACCCTTATCCTAAATTTATAGCAAGAGGTTTAAGAATTGATGATTTTATGACGGTAGGAGCAGGTAATCAGCATTTAAAATTCTGGTTTAAAGATAATAGTGGAAAAGCATATCCTGCATTGTGGTGGGGATCTGTGGGTTTTTTCAAAAAGCTTTCTGTTGGGATGAATGTTGACGTAATATATACTCCAAAGCTATCTACATGGAATGGAGATTTAGGAGTGGAATTTATCGTAGAAGACATAAAAATTAATTAAATATGACAGATATCATTTTGAACCTTATTAAGAACAGTTACTATTAAAATAATAAAATATAACTTAAGGAGGTTGCCTAAGATGTCAGAAGTAATTTTAGTAGGACAAGAAGTTCCTGATTTTGAAATGGAAACTTATGAGCCGGAAACAGGAAAGTTTGGTACATTTTCTTTAAAGAAGGCAAAAGACGAGGGTAAATGGACAATACTTTTCTTCTATCCAGCAGATTTTACATTCGTCTGTCCAACTGAGCTTGCAGATCTTGCAGAAGTTTATCCAAAGCTTAAAGAACTCGGGGCAGAGGTAGTTTCTGTTTCAACAGACACAAAGTTTGTTCACCTTGCATGGCATAGAGATGAAAAACTACTTGAAAACGTTAAATATCCAATGGGTGCAGATCCTACAGGTAAGGTTTCAAGAATGTTTGGTGTTTATGATGAATCTACAGGACTTGCGCTAAGAGGAACGTTTATAATATCCCCTGAAGGAAAGCTTGTAGGTTCTGAGGTTAATTTCTACAACGTTGGTAGAAATGCTGATGAACTTCTCAGAAAAATGGAAGCTAACGCTTATCTAATTGGTCATCCAGACGAGGCTTGTCCGGCAAAATGGGAGCCCGGAAAGAAAACGCTCAAGCCTTCTGAAGAACTTGTAGGTCATGTATATGAAGCTCTCAACGAGTAAAATATCACAGGGGCTTTTTTGCCCCTCATCTCTAACGTTTTGAATTCAAAAATGTTTTTTGCAACTTATTGATTTTAAATATTTTTCTACATAAAAGTCTTAAAAAATCAAACAGAAAATGAGATTTTAAAATCTGTCAGAAATAGAGGGTAAAAATTTGATGACAAAATTTGTAAGTTATTGGAAAATAATAAACTCGTAATTGAGACTATATTGAGACAAAAGTATTGACAGTTTTTAG
>CAZFKX010000018.1:0-93249 GCA_964519345.1 uncultured Aquificales bacterium | reverse complement strand
ATTTAAAGCATTTTTTAAAATGAGTGATACAAATAAAATCTTTCTCATAAATAAATACATCCTAAATTTTTTTTTTTTGATTTCATATTAGATACGTAATCTTTACCTTGCTTTTATCAGTTCATTGATTAATTGGTGTGCTTGCTTTTTAGTAAGATTATTCAAGTCATATCTATTCGTTATCTCAACAACTTTTTCAGGATGTATCTTTGAGAGCAGTTTGAATATGAAACTTATTTGCTTTTTAGTTGCACACATCTTTTGAGTTTTCAAAACCTCCTTTCTTTTTTAGGTTTCCAATATAAATACGTAAGGTTTGAAAATAGTCCCAAGTGGGACTATTTGATGTAAAGAGTTGCATCTGTGCATGAGTTATATTCAACTCGTCTGTTAGTTTTTGATGATATTACTCTTACGAAAAAACCACGTGAGCCGTCCTGACAAGCTTGAAGATACACGTAAAGCATGTTGTAAGGAGAAGCTGTTACCTGAATGTTAGAACCTGAGAGAGTTGCAGTCTGTCCTGTTGAAGAATTTAAAGCATTTACAGATACCTGTGCATAGCGTCTATAGATTGAGTAATAAAGCTGTTCTGCTGTAATTGCATTTCTTGCATCACTCTGCATAGATGCTATCACAGCTCCCTCATCAGAACCTCTAAACTTCATTACTGCTATACTTGCAAGAATTCCGAGAATGACAATAACTACAAGCAGTTCAATTAGCGTAAAACCTTTCTGATTTTGTTTCATTACAGTCAACCTCCTGATGAGTCTTTGTTATAAATACGTAAAGATGAATGGACTAAGATGAGTGGATTAGATTGAATAGTGATGATTAAGATGATAGTAGAGCAACTGATGATAGCTTGAAATCTTCCTGTGATGATAGTATGTTATTAATAAGGGATTTTAACGTCCCTCCCTGTATTGAATTTATAAGAATATTAATACTCTTTTCCTAAAAGTTTTTTTCGATATCCAAAACTGTTAAAATATTATTTATAATCAAAATCCTTGGGAGAAAAAATGAGGAAAATTATCCTGATTTTTGGATCAATACTTTTTGTACTAACAGGATGTGCTCAGGTTCAAACTATCACATCAAAGGAACCTGTTCAGTTTGTTGCAAAGACGGAAAATCTTGGTAAATACAGTTTTGTTGTTCCTGCAAATTTTAAGTTTAAGGAAAATTATTCTTTTATATTTGAAAACAATGGAGATGTGAGAGCTTATTTAATATACATGGGCAAAGGATCTGTAGCTAAACTTGTTGATTTTTTTGAAAAAAATATGCCTAAGAAGGGATGGACTCCTGATGTATCACTTGTAGGAAAAACGGCAGTTCTTTCCTATACAAAAGGTAATAAACTTATAATCATGAAAATAGAGCCTCATATGGGCTTTACGTATCTTAAAGTTATGCTTACAACCCAGTAATTGATTTAATCCTTTTAGGGTATAAATTATTTTTGGTTTTGCGGGTGTGGCGGAATTGGCAGACGCGCAGGATTCAGGATCCTGTGGCCGAAAGGCCGTGTGGGTTCAACTCCCACCACCCGCATAATTTGTGATATAATCTATCCTCTCTTTGCGAGCGTGGCGGAATTGGCAGACGCGCAGGACTTAGGATCCTGTGGCCGAAAGGCCGTGAGGGTTCGACTCCCTCCGCTCGCATTAAAATAATAATATTAACCCTTTAATATTAAAGAATTCCCATATATTTGTGAATCTGAGGTATAACTCTTGCCTCAATATTGTGATTTTCTAAAAGCTCCTGTTGTAGTTTTAAGGCTTTATTTATCATATCTTTTTTATTGCTTTCAGGTTGGAGTATAAGAGGTAATCTGACGTAATATCTTCTGTATAAAAGTATATTGTCTATACTAAGTCCCTCATCTACTATGAATTTTAATTCTTTAACAAATGGGATTAATTCCCTATTTATAAAATAGAAAGAGTCAGGTTTTGGAGAGGCAACAATATGAATACTATTTTTTAATTTCTGTAAAACGCTTTTTACTTTTTCTGTTAAAACAGTTCCATTTGTTTCTATTATGAGGCTGTAGCCTTCCTTTACAATTTCTGTTATCAGTTTATCAACATTATCACAAATTAATGGTTCTCCTCCTGTAAGGCATACTTTTCTGTTAGGATATTTTTTTATTTCCTTTATGATCTGGTTTAAAGTGAGTTCTGCAAACGTTTTTCCATCGTATGAATAGGATGTGTCACACCACTCGCACCTGAGATTGCATCCTTCAAGTCTTATAAAGGTTACTGGATAACCTATTAAACTACCTTCCCCTTCAATTGAAGGGAATATCTCAACTATGCTAAATTTTTCCAATAAATCAACACCCTGTTGTAATTTGACACAGGTTAAATAATATATCTGTTTTTCCTTGAAATTCAAAGAAGAGGGGGAATCTATCCCCTTAAGAAAGAGAGGAAAGCTTTTCTTTTAGATATGATAAGTTCTGCTTTAATATTTCGTATCTCTGAACGGACTGTATGTCTTTTTTATTTTTAAGTTCTTTTGAAAGTCTGGACAGCTTTCTATACTCCTTATTGTAAAACCATTTTGCTATTTCATTTGCCGTCTTAAATAAATCTTTACCATACTTTCTAAGATCCCTTTTAAATCTTCTTAACTCTTTTTTAGGGGCATGTATGGATAGTAATTTCAGATCTTTTCCTTTACCTTCAACTGCTATTTTTTCCATAACTGATTTGAAAGAACCCTGATACTTTTTCTTTTCACCACTGACAGAAACCCATATTTCCATATCTACCACCTCCTATGAGTTTTCTTTCAATGGCGAAAAGTTTCCTATATTTTTAATATAAATATCTGTTAATCCGATCAACTTACAAGGTTCGTTACATGAAGGAAAGTTTGATAGAACAAGACTACATAAAATATTATTATACAACTCTTTACTTTCTTTTTCATTAAGCTGTTCTATAATTCCTGTTTTAAGATATAGATTCTCATTCTTGTAGTTTCTGTATATACATTTAAATTCCCGAACATGACCTTTCAGTTTACGTATTTCCTCTTTTATAGAGTTTTCAAAACTGTATCCTATAAGAACTGCAGACAGCTTTTCTTCAGGTAAAAAACTTCCTGATAAGAAAAGGAAGAATCCCTTTTTTTCGAGAAGAGGACTTTCGTTTTCTGTAAGCATTTTTCTCAGGTGGTATATAAATTTCTCCTCTGTATTGTACTTTCCAGGTTTAAAAAGTTCTATAGGTTCACTCCATTTAATTACTACTTTTATATTTTTCATCATGTATCCCTCCATCTTTTATAATTAAACTATATACTTGAATACGAGTATCAATGATAAATCAGTTTTGATATAATAAAAGCTTGTATTTTTTAAGAAAAATCTAAAAGGAGTGACAGATGAGCGTTACTGTAGAAGAGAAGGGTCTTGTTAGAACATTAACAATTGAGGAAAAAGGGCAGGAAATAAAAAGTTTAATTGACAATGTGGTAAAAGAAATAGCTAAGAACGTTAACATTCCTGGATTTAGAAAGGGGCATGTTCCTCCAGCTGTTGTCAAAGCAAGATACAAGCAAGCTATAAAAGAGGAAGTGGCAAGGAAATATATATCTGAAAAACTTCAATCTATTTTAGAAGAGCAAAAACTTTCTCCAGTTTCACCTGACATATCTTTTGGTGATGTTGAACTTTCCGGAGATTCTTTAAAACTAAAAGTTGCATTTGAAGTTGCTCCAGATTTTGAACTTAAAGAGTATGAAGGTCTTGAAATTGAAATGATAAAACATGAAATAAGTGAAGAGGATATTGAAAAAGCTATACAAAATCTTTTGGAACAGCATGCAACTTATAAATTGGCAGATAAAGAGGTTGAAAACGGTGATCTTATAAAGATTTACTACCATATAAAAGCAGACACAGGAGAAGAGGAAGAAGATGAGTTTGAGGTGGCAGTGGGACAGGGTCAACTCAGACCTGAGATAGAAGAAAAGATAAAGGGAAAAAAAGCTGGAGATGAAGTAACCGTTCATAATGTATCTCTTTACAATGAAAAAGGGGAAGAGTTTGGGAAAGCTACTGTTACTGTAAGGATACTTGAGGTTAAAGAAAAAGCTTTACCTGAGTTTAATGATCAGTTTGTGAAGAATACAAATCTTGGAGAAAATGTTGAGGAAGCGAGGAAAAAGATAAAAGAAAGTCTTGAAAATCAGATAAAAGATGCAAAGGAAAGGGAGCTTGAACAGAAAATAATTGATAAACTTGCAGAGCAGTATGATTTTGACGTTCCACAGTCAGTGGTTAAAGCAGAGCTGGAACATCTTTTACAGGAGTATGTAAAACAGCTTGAAAGTTATGGGATAAAGCCAAATCAGGAAATGATTGCAGCTGCTGCTGAAGGACTTAAAAAAACTGCGGAAAAAAATGTTAGGGTTATGTTTGTTATAAACAAAATAGCTGAGAAAGAAAATATAAAAGTAGAAGAAGAAGAGATAGATAAAGAGATAGAAAATATGGCTAAAGCCTACAATATGACGGCTGATCAGCTAAAAAAGTATCTTGAAGAGAAAGGACTTATTAACAATATTATCTATGCAATACTAAAGAAAAAAGTTCTTGACTTAATTAAAGAAAAGGCTAATATTGTTGAGATGACAAAGGAAGAGTATGAGAGCAAAAAGGCTAAAGAGGAAAAGCCGGGAACTGAACCAGAAAGAGAAAAAGAGGAGGATTAATATATGAGTAGAGACTTAGATAAAATTGTTAGTCAGCTTGTACCTATTGTAATTGAACAGACACCAAGAGGTGAGAGAGCTTACGATATATATTCAAGATTATTAAAAGATAGGATTATAATGCTTGGTTTTCCTATTGATGACCATATAGCAAATCTTATTATCGCACAGCTTTTATTTTTAGAATCTGAGGATCCAGAAAAAGATATATATATGTATATAAACTCGCCAGGGGGTGTGGTAACCTCAGGACTTGCCATTTACGATACGATGAAATATATAAAACCTGATGTTGTTACAATATGTATGGGTCAAGCTGCATCAATGGGAGCTTTTCTTCTTTCAGCAGGTACAAAGGGTAAAAGGTATGCACTTCCAAGCTCAAGAATAATGATCCACCAACCTCTTGGAGGATTTCAGGGACAGGCTACTGATATAGAGATACATGCAAGAGAAATATTAAGGCTAAAAAAATATCTTAATGAGAAACTTGCTGAACATACAGGTCAGCCTTTAGAAAAGATAGAACAGGATACTGAAAGAGATTTCTTTATGTCAGCACATGATGCTGTTGAGTACGGTCTAATAGACAAAGTAATAGAAAAGAGGTAAGTATGGATAGGATTAATAGATGTTCTTTCTGCGGAAAGACACAGGAAGAGGCTAAGGTTTTAGTAGCCGGGCCAAACGATATTTTTATATGTGATGACTGCATCACACAGTGTAATCAGCTTATAAAGGAAGAACTTGAAAGTATTGAAAAAGATCTGCCAGAGCTTAAATCTCTCCCAACGCCTGCAGAAATTAAGAAAAGACTTGATGAGTATGTAATAGGTCAGGAAAGGGCGAAAAAAATACTTTCTGTAGCTGTTTATAATCATTATAAAAGGATATTTCATCCAAAAAGATACTCTAATGAAGATGTTGAACTGGAAAAGAGCAATATACTGCTTATAGGTCCTACCGGCTCTGGTAAAACCCTCCTTGCAAGAACTCTTGCAAAAATACTTAATGTTCCCTTTGCAATAGCAGATGCAACAAATATAACCGAGGCAGGTTATGTAGGTGAAGATGTTGAAAGCATACTTGTCAGACTTGTTCAGGCGGCGGATTATGATATAGAAAAAGCAGAAAAAGGGATAATATATATAGATGAGATAGACAAAATAGCAAAAAAGTCTGGAGAAAACCCTTCTATAACAAGAGATGTATCAGGAGAAGGTGTTCAGCAAGCACTTTTAAAGATACTTGAAGGAACAGTTGCAAATATCCCGCCACAGGGTGGAAGGAAACATCCTCATCAGGAGTTCATACAGCTTGATACGTCAAACATACTTTTTATTCTTGGAGGAGCGTTTGTAGGTCTTGAAGATATTATTAAGCAGAGGATAGGTAAAAAATCTATAGGATTTGCAACTGAGATAATATCGAAAGAGGAAGAAGAAGGCAATATTCTTTCAAAAGTAAGGGTAGAGGATCTTATAAAATATGGTCTTATTCCTGAATTTATAGGAAGAATACCTGTTGTAGCTACACTTGATGAGCTTGATCAAAATGCCCTTGTAAGGGTATTGACAGAACCGAAGAATGCTCTTATAAAGCAGTATCAAAAACTCCTTTCAATGGATGGGGTTGAGCTTGAATTTACAGACGAGGCTGTTAGGGCAATAGCAGAAGAGGCAATTAAGAGAAAAACAGGAGCAAGAGGACTGAGAGCTATTGTTGAAGAGATAATGCTTGATGTAATGTATGAGATACCTCAGGTTAAAGGTATTAAAAAGGTTGTTATAGACAGGGATGTTGTACTTAAGAAAAAACAGCCTGTTATGATATATGAGAAAGCAAGCTGATTATGTCTGTTATAAAAAAAGTACAGTTTATTAAAAGTGCTGTAAATCCGAAGGATTATCCAGTTTCCAAGTACCCTGAAGTTGCAGTAGTGGGAAGATCAAATGTTGGGAAGTCTTCCCTTATTAACGCCATATTTAAAAGAAAAATAGCAAAAGTTTCCTCTTCTCCAGGAAAAACAAGGCTTATAAACTTCTTTCTATTGAATGATAAGATCTCTTTTGTTGATCTTCCAGGGTATGGCTATGCTGCAGTATCAAAAGCAGAAAGATCTAAATGGAAGAATATGATAGAAAAATATTTTCATACGAGAGAAAATCTTTCACTTGTTATAATGCTTGTTGACAGCAGACATCCACCTACCAGATTAGATATAATGATGAAACAATGGCTTGAAAATCTTGGGATTCCTTTTATAATCGTAGCTACAAAAGCCGACAAGTTAAATCAAAGCGAAAAAGCAAAAACAAAAAAGATTATAAAAGAAACTCTTAATCTTCCAAAAGATTTTCCAGTTTTTTTAACGTCGGCAAAGGAAGGTACAGGTATAAAAGAAGTTATGAATTACGTTCTTGAATTTTTATCAAACCAATAATTTGTTGTTTAAAAGCTGATAAAATATATCTGTCAATAAACTAATAAGGTGGTGAAGTTGTCTTTGATAGATAAGATTTTCAGTCAAAAAAAACCACTTATCTGCTATTTTATGGCTGGTTATCCATCTTTAGAAAAAAGTTATGAAACTGCAAAAGGATTGATAGAATCAGGAGCTGATATTCTTGAAGTAGGTGTACCGTTCTCTGATCCGGTTGCTGATGGACCTACAATTCAGGTGGCACATGAAAAAGCTGTAAAAGACGGTATAACACCCCTAAACGTTTTTCAGCTGACAAAAAGATTGAAAGAAGAGTATCCTGATATTCCTCTTATACTGATGACATATTATAATCCCATATTTGTTTTTGGTGAAGAAGAGTTCTGTAAACTTGCAAAGGAGAATGGAGCAAATGGATTTATAGTCCCAGATCTTCCCCCTGAAGAGGCTTTAAGCTTCAAAAAAACAGCAAATAAAGAAGGTATTGATACTGTTTTTCTTCTTGCCCCAACATCACATAAAAGAAGAATAAAAATAATTGGAGAGATGAGCGATAGTTTTATATATTATGTATCTTTAACAGGAATAACAGGTGAAAGGGATACTCTCCCATGGAATGAGCTTGAAGAAAAAGTAAGACAGATAAAACAGATTACAGGAAAAAAAGTTGCAGTAGGATTTGGTGTTTCAAAAAAGGAACATACACAGAAGCTGTCTAAGATATCAGATGGGGTCATTGTAGGAAGTGCTGTTGTTAAACTGCAGGGCAAAGGTGATATAGACGGAGTGAAAAAACTTATTAAAGATCTTAAAGAGGGAATGGAATGATAACTGTTGTTGACTACGGTATGGGAAATCTCAGAAGTGTTGCTAAAGCTCTTGAAAAGGTAGGACTTAATATAAAGGTTTCTTCAGATCCTAATGATGTGTTAGATGCAAAGGGTATTGTTGTTCCTGGAGTTGGAGCTTTTGGCGATGCTATGCACAATCTTGATAGATTGAGGCTTTTAGAACCGATAGTAAGATCTATTAGATCTGGAAAGCCCTATCTTGGTATATGTCTTGGTCTCCAGATACTTTTTGAATACGGTTATGAATTTGGAGAACATCAGGGACTTGGTGTTTTGAAAGGAAAGGTTGTGAGATTTGGAAGTAAAGAAGGTTTTAAAGTTCCCCATATGGGATGGAATCAGGTATGGATAAAACAGAAAGAAGGGCTTTTTTCTGGTATTAATGATGGAGAGTATTACTATTTCGTACATTCTTTTTATGCTGTTCCATCAGATAACAAAGATATAGCGGCAACTACTGATTATATAAATGAGTTCTGTTCTGCCGTTCAAAAAGAGAATATCTGGGCGGTTCAGTTTCATCCTGAAAAGAGTCAGAAAGCTGGTTTAAGGTTGCTTGAAAATTTTAAAAATTTTGTTGAAAAAGAATCCTAAATTGGCAAATATATGATATAGTTGATAGGATTTTTACAGTTTATACATTAATATAGTTACTGTATTTAAAATTAATTGTGAGGTGGTAAAGATGGCTTTTCATCCTCAAGATGTCAGATTTGATCTTGATCTGATTATGAAATATGCAAAACCTGCTCCTCGATACACAAGTTATCCTACAGCTCAGGAGTTTTCTACACAGATTACTGAGAGCCAATGGAGGGAGAAAGTAAGCCAGTCCAATAAAAGAAAAACTCCATTATCACTCTATTTCCATATACCTTTCTGTGAATCTGCATGTCATTTTTGCGGTTGTAATGTTATTATCACAAGGAGAAAAGAGGTTGTTCAGCCATATCTTGAACATCTTTTTAAAGAGATGGATATAATGTCATCTCTTATTGATCGTTCAAGAAAGGTTGTTCAACTGCACTGGGGCGGAGGAACGCCTAACTATCTTGAAGATGACCAGACAGTAAGATTAATGGATGAAATAAGAAAAAGATTTGATTTTGAGAATAATGCCGAAATGTCAATAGAAGTAGATCCAAGGCATGTAACTAAAGAAAGAATATTTCTTTTAAGAAAGATAGGATTTAATAGAATAAGTTTTGGGATACAGGATTTTAATCCTAAGGTTCAGGAAGCTGTAAATAGGATACAGCCTGAAGATCTTATATTTAACGTAATGTCCTGGATTAGAGAAGCAGGATTTGAGAGTGTTAATATAGATCTTATTTATGGATTACCATACCAGACGCTCAAAACTTTTACAGAAACAGTTGAGAAAGTTATTAAGCTAAATCCCGATAGAATAGCGAATTTTAATTTTGCCTATGTACCATGGCTTAAAAGACTTCAAAGACGAATAGATGAATCAAAACTTCCTCCACCGGCAGAAAAACTTGAGATACTTAAAATGACGATAGAAAAACTTACAGATGCAGGATATCTTTTTATAGGAATGGATCATTTTGCAAAGCCTAATGATGAGCTTGCTGTTGCACAGAGGGAGAGAACCCTTCATAGAAACTTTCAGGGATATACAACGCATGCGGAAGCAGAGCTTATCGGTTTTGGGGCTACATCTATAAGTATGCTTTATGATGCTTATGCACAGAACCATAAAAAGCTGAAAAGCTACTATGAGATGATAGAAGAAGGAAAACTTCCAATAGAAAGGGGAATAATTCTGACTCAAGATGATATTATCAGAAGAGATGTAATAATGAGACTGATGTCCCATTTCCAGCTTTATAAAAAAGAGATTGAAGAAAAGTACGGAATTGATTTTGACAGTTATTTTTCTACTGAAATGAAAGAGCTTAAAGAACTTGAGAAGGATGGACTTTTAAGATTATATCCGGACAGGATAGATGTTACACCAGCAGGCAGACTTCTTATAAGGAATATAGCTGTAACATTTGATATATATACAAAGGCAAAGAAGGAAAAGAGATTTTCTAAAGCTATATAGATGTATCTTAAGAAAATAGTTATACTGATCCTGCTTACCATCTCGGTAGGTTATTCTGCCGTTCATCATCATCAAGACGGTAGAATTCATTATGACTGTCCTGTATGTATATTTCAGATAAACAACCTTTCTGACGGATCAACAGGATGTAAAACTGTAGAGATACTTAATATCCCGTATGATACTCAAGTACCATTAATAAAATTTTTTTACATTAGCCATTGTGTATCCCTTCCAAAAAAAGAGCGTGCACCTCCACCATTCTTAATATAGTTCAGGCTTCAGGTAAAAGACAAAAAGAAAAGGAGGTGTACCTTATGTATCTTTATGTATTTATTGTTCTCTTTTCTGTTTTCACAACGGTTAAAGGTTATGAAAACATAAACTTTATCTTTGATTTTTCTTACGTTGAGAGAAATATTGAAAAATATAAGGATTTTGATGAACATTCTGAAATATTAATGAACAGGAATAAAGGATTTAATCTGAATTATGGCGAACTGAATTTTTCCCTTCCCGTGGATAGTAAAATAAAAATTAAAGCTGTTTTCCATATCACGCAGGACTCGTTTGAGGTAGGTGAGCTTTTTTTCCTAACAGGAAGAAATCTGAAATTTAAATGTGGAAAGTTCAGGAGCTCAGTAGGAATACTGAATGATAAACATCAGCATGAATGGGATTTTTCTGAAATACCTCTTTTTTACCAGAGTTTTTTTGGAGATCATGCTCTTAATGAAAAGGGAGTTCAGATATCTTACAGATCAAAAGATATTTTTACAGGATTTGAAATACTTCAAGGTGAAAATGAGTACAGCTTTGGGGAAGAAGGTGCAGATCTTTTAACTATTTTTATGAGAGGAGATTTTCCATATATAAAGCCTGTATTTTCGTATCTGGAAGGAGGATCAAAAGAGGGAAACTTTTCCCAGGAAACTAAAATGTCTATTCTGGGAGGAGAGTTTCTTCTTTCTGATAAAGTCAGATTTCAGGGTGAGTATGCGTATAGATTAAAGGGAAGTTCAAAAAATTCAGGTTATTATATTCAGACTACTTACAGTGTTAAGAATTTTCTGAAGACAGGAATCAGATATGGATATGTTGAGAACAATCTTTATAGATACTCGGGAATGATTACATACTTCTTTTCAGAAAAAGTAAAGCTCAGGATTCAGTATAATTATGACAGATCGTTGATCTTAAATGGGAAAAGGGAAAATGTTAATGAATTCATAATCGAGATCACACTTGAGACAGGAAGTGACGAACATTAAATCACTTTTCAAACTACTTATTTTTAATATATTATTTATTCTTTAACAGGAATCTGAGGTGAGAATATGGATAAGATCATTATACATGGAGCAAGACAACATAATCTGAAAGATATTGATCTAAAACTGCCGAAGAACAGTTTAATTGTTATAACAGGTCCTTCAGGATCAGGAAAATCCTCTCTCGCCTTTGATACTATTTATGCCGAAGGTCAAAGGAGGTATGTGGAGAGCCTTTCCGCTTATGCAAGACAGTTTTTAGGTCTGATGGAAAAACCTGATGTGGATAGCATAGATGGTCTTTCTCCAGCTATAGCAATTGATCAAAAAACAACATCAAAAAATCCAAGATCAACGGTAGGAACTGTAACTGAGATATATGATTATTTAAGACTTCTTTTTGCAAGGGTTGGCAAACCCCACTGCCCGGAGTGTAACAATATTATAGCTTCTCAATCTGCAGAGGAGATATCTGAACAGATTTTAAGATTTCCTGAAGGAAGTAAGATCCAGATACTTGCTCCTGTTGTAAGGGGAAAGAAAGGAGAACATAAAGATCTCTTGGAAAAGATAAACAGAATGGGATTCCCAAGGGTTAGAGTTGACGGGAACATTTACCTGGTAGAGGATGTGCCAAAATTAGAAAAAAATAAGAAGCATACTATTGAGATTGTAATTGACAGAATTATAATCAAAGAAGGTATAAGAACAAGGCTGAATGACAGTATAGAGCAGGCGCTAAAATTAGGTGATGGTATAGTTATAATCAATAATCTTTCGGATAATATAGATCACATTTTCAGTGAGAAATTTGCCTGCCCACAGCATGGATTTTCTATAGCAGAACTTTCACCAAGACTTTTCTCTTTTAATAGTCCTTATGGTGCATGTCCGGAATGTAAGGGACTTGGGATAATACATAAGATAGATATTGATACACTTGTAGATTACAACAGGGCTGTTATAGAATCTTTTAGAATAACAGACAGTTTCTATTTTAAGTATATAAAAGGAATTATCTACGACATTATTTATTATCATGGAATCAATAAATTTACAAAATTTAGAGATCTTCCTGAGAATATTAAAGATGAATTGATTCTTGAAATAGTCCCTCATCTTGAAAGGAAGTATCTTGAGACTGATAATGAAAAACAGAGAGCCGAACTTGAAAAGTTCATAAGAGAGGTAAAATGTCCTGTATGTAAAGGGTCAAGACTAAAAAAAGAAGCCCTGTATGTTCTCATAGAAGGTAGGTCTATATGGGATATCGTTAGAATGAATATCTTAGAAAGCTACAGGTTTTTTGAAGGATTTGAAAGATCTCCCATGTCAGAAAAGGATAGGATAATAGGTGAAAAGATTATTAAAGAGATAAAAGAAAGGCTCAAATTCCTTATTGATGTTGGACTTGATTATTTAACACTTGAAAGATCTGCAACAACACTGTCTGGGGGAGAAGCTCAGAGAATAAGGCTTGCTACTCAGATAGGATCAAAATTGAGTGGAGTTTTGTATGTTCTTGATGAGCCTTCCATCGGTCTGCATCCAAGGGATACTGCAAAACTCATTAATACACTGAAAGAGCTGAGGGATCTGGATAATACAGTTATTGTTGTTGAACATGATCCTGAGACTATTGAGGAGGCAGATTTTATTGTTGATATGGGACCTGGAAGTGGTGTTTACGGTGGGGAGATTGTTGCAGTTGGAACCCCAGAAGAGATAATGGAAAGTCCGCATTCTTTGACAGGTAAATACCTTAGCGGAAAACTTAAAATACCTGTTCCGAAAAAAAGGAGAAAACCGGACAGATATAAAAAACTGATTATAAAAGGTGCAAAAGAGCACAATCTTAAAAATATTGATGTTGAGATACCACTTGGGTTATTTGTTGCTGTAACTGGGGTGTCAGGTAGTGGGAAATCAACCTTGATATACGACATTCTCTGGCAGGCTGCAAAAAATAGATTTCATCACAGAAACGATTACGTAGGAGATCATGACAGTATTGAAGGATGGGAGCATATTGACAAAGTTATAAATGTTGATCAGTCACCGATAGGCAGAACTCCAAGATCAAATCCTGCTACATACACAAAAGTTTTTGATCATATAAGATCCCTTTTTGCTGCAACACCAGAGGCTAAAATAAGAGGCTACACTCCTGGAAGGTTTTCTTTTAATGTAAAAGGAGGTAGATGTGAGGCCTGTAAAGGAGATGGTGTTGTTAAAATAGAAATGCATTTTTTACCTGATGTTTATGTAACCTGTGAGGTTTGTCAGGGAAAAAGGTACAACAGGGAAACGCTCTCGGTTTTATATAAAGGGAAAAATATATCAGATGTTCTTGAGATGACAGTGGCAGAGGCGGTTGAGTTTTTTGAAAATGTTCCGACTATTAGAAATAAGCTCAAAGTTTTGAATGATGTTGGACTTGATTATATAAAACTTGGTCAGCCAGCAACAACACTATCTGGAGGAGAAGCTCAGAGAATAAAATTAACGAGAGAACTATCAAAGAGAGATACAGGAAGGACGCTTTATTTGTTAGATGAGCCTACTACAGGACTGCACTCACATGATGTTGAAAAACTTATAAGGGTGTTGAACAGGCTTGTAGATAAAGGAAATACAGTTGTGGTTATAGAACATAATCTTGATATTATAAAAAATGCAGATTGGATAATAGATCTTGGACCTGAGGGTGGTGATAGAGGCGGTGATATTGTTGCAACTGGAACTCCTGAAGAAATTATGGAAAACCCAAACTCATACACAGGAATATTTTTAAAAAAATACCTTAAGGGAGAAAAACTTACTAATGTTTAAAAAACAGCTTTATATTGACAAGTTGTTAATGGGATATGAAATTTATGTATATGGGGGAGGGAGTAATGAAAGAGATAACCCTTATCCTTCATGGATGGAGTGATTGTTCGGAAAGCTTTAAAGATCTTAAAACCTTTCTAATAAAAAACGGTATTGGAACCGTTGATACAATATATTATGCAGATTATGAATCAAGGGAAGATAACGTTACTTATGAGGACATTATAGATGGACTTTATGACAGATTTAAGGAAAAAGGTTTTATAGATAAAGATGGAAACAGGCTTGTTAATCTAAATGTTATCGTTCATTCTACTGGAGGTCTTGTTATAAGGCATTTTATAGCTGAGTATTATAAAGATCGTATTGATAAATGTCCTGTAAAAAAGATCATAATGCTCGCACCTGCTAATTTTGGATCGCCTCTTGCGCACTATGGAAAGTCGCTTTTAGGAATGGTATTTAAGGGAAGATATAAGTTTGGAGATATGTTTGAAGTTGGAAGAAGGCTTTTAAACGGTCTTGAACTTGCAAGTCCTTATCAATGGAATCTGGCTCATAGGGATCTTCTTGTGGAAAAGCCTTACTACAATAGAAATCAGATCCAGACATTTATATTTGTAGGGAACAAGGGTTATGGTGGTTTAAGAAAACTGGCAAACAAAAAAGGAACAGATGGAACAGTTGTTGTTTCAGGAACAAATCTGAATCCAGTAAAATTCATACTTGATTTTTCTAAAGAGGGCAGACCGGTTGATATCTATATTAAAAACTACAGATATGATACAGCTTTTGCTGTTTTAAAAAATTATGATCACGGATCAATAGTTGATGATATAAGACCTAATAAAAGATCGCAGATAGGCAGGCTTATATTAAAGGCATTAAAAATAAAAGATCCAGATGAGTATGGAAAATTTAAAGAGGAACTAAAAAAAATCACACAAAATACATTTATAAATAAGGAGATATATCAGCAGTTTATAATCAGGGCTGTTGATGATCATAACGTTCCTGTAAAGGATTACACTATAGAGTTTTTTATATACAGGCTGAATAAAAGGTATGTAAAAAATGGAGAGTATATAAAGAGAAATTTATCTAAGGAAGAAGAAAACTGGAGTAGAAAATTCCATGAGCTTATAACAGACGAATTTCACAACAACTCTACTGATCCAAGTTTCAGGAGATTTATTGTCGGTATAAACAGGCTGAAAAAGGAGATTAAAAATTGTTTTTATTCCTTAGGTTCTGACATAGTTCTGAGTATGAGAATATATGTTCCACGTGTTGATCAGGGTATATATTATGAAACTGAAAAATTAAAAAATATCATACTTATAAAAACAAAAGATGGACAGATTGTTAATCAGAAACCTTCTCTTTTCTATCCTAACACCACAACGCTTATAGAGATGAAAATAAACAGATCAACAAGGTACGTAACAGTTGGTATAAAACCGAGAAAACATTAAATCTTTATGAATTTTAATGTAAATATCCTTTTATAATCATCCTTAAGGAAAAATCTTATATTCTTGGAGTAATAAAAGCCGGAATAATTGAGATTAACGCCTTCTGGTATTATAAAACTCCCTCTGTTTCCATAGACAGACTCAAATTTTATTCTGCTTCCAGAGGGAACTTTTATAGATTTAGATCTGTTCAGAATTTCTATTTTTCCGTTTATATTTAGTCTTACAGAGTATGATCTTCTTTGATTTATAAATGATTTTAGATTAGATAAAACATAATCTATGGAAGGAGAAAACTCTACATTAAAAATGTGGAGAAATTCTTTTATCATCATAAGATGCATTTTCGTTTTTGTCTCAAGATCGGGCAGTTGTTTTGATGCTTCTAAACAAAAGGCAGGTATATTACATTTTGAGAGAACGTAATAAGTAAGGGATTTTCTCTGTTCTTTGTATTTTGTATGCCTATTGAATGTGTCTGTGTTATGTATAGGTATTTTCCAGTTTTTTTTATCTATCTGGCGGTTCACCTTATCTGCAACGTATTTTGCTGTACTGTAGAGAGGATAGCCTTTATAGCTAACAGCGTCAATAACTATACACTGCCCCCAATGTCTTTTATTTTTTATATGGAAACCGTAACCATCGTGAAGTGATAAAACAACATCAGGTTTAAAATCTTTTATAAACTCCTTTATATACATTACATACTGATAATCTGGATCTTTCTTTTTTACCCTGTGAAATTTTCTGTTCATATCTCCGTTGTATCCTCTAACATTTGCCAGAACAGAAACAAAGTTTGTTCTTGGAAGAACGGCAACTGATCCTTTTTTTACATCTATGTCCATTAGAATATCTGCAGCTTTATATGCACCTGGCTCGTTTCCATGAATACCTCCAATAATAAGGACTCTACCTCCCTTTTCTTTTCCTTCTTTTATATAGTACTGGAAGGGTTTAGGAGGGAGCTTAAAATGTAATTTGTTGCTATGTTTTGCAAAAACATCGTCTGGATTTAAAGAAATTAATAGAAGTGAGGATCCAGTTAGCTTTATAAAGTTTCTTCTGCTAAGATCTTCCATTTTCCTTCTTCCCTGATAATATAGAGTATTTTTTTACCTTTAAAATTGTAATTGTTTGATCTGTAGTTCATATCAAATGTAGCAACATATATGTTTCCAAAATCAAGCATTCTTCCATCTTTAAGGATAGATAGATTTTTAATATCTATCTTTATCCAGTCTTTCAGCTTTGAAATTCTTCTTTTGTATCTCATCCACTGCCGTTTATTACCTTTTTTTGAGACAAATCTTTCAGAGTAAAGGAAGAAGTAATTGTCAAGATTCCCGTTTGCCGTTTCTTCCCATGCTCTTTTCCACTGATAGACAAAGTAAATAAGGGCCATCTGTTTTTCTTTAAAAGATCCTGCATCTGTATATTCAAAATCTTCAACTATAACAACAGGTGTCTCTTTTAGCTTTATAAATTTTTTTAATCTGTTAAAATCTCTATTATTAAGAACTACACATCCGTTTGAACTAAAACTTGGTCTGTCAGGTTTATCTGAAGCGTGAATCCATATGCCGTTTCCTGTTTTGTTTAAAAATTTTCTGTCAAGTATGTTTGGATAGTTTAAAGGAAAAGCTCCAATACCGTACATTGGTGCAAGCTTTGTAAGGTACTTCACTGGAAAGTAAACACCGTTTGGGGTTCTTTGATCTCCTTCTTTAAGCTTATCTCCAGGTCTTTTTCCTGTTATGGATCTTAGCTCAACAACCTCAACAGGAAGGTCGTTTACAAACCTTACAACCTTTAGTTTCTGCCTGCTTTTGCTCACAACGACAGCATAACTACCTTCCGGAATGTATATAACATTTTCGAGAATGCCTTTATTTTTTTCTGATATTTTTGAGAACAGTTTTTGCGCCTCTGCTTTTCTTCCTTCTTGAAGAAGTAGGATTATATTCAGTTTTATTCTTTCCTCGTATGGAAGCTGTCTTGCAAGTTCCTCGGCCTTATCAATATTCTTTTCTTCAAGCTGTCTTAGAACATTTTCTATCGTTGGTTGAGAAGCATAGCAGGTAGAACTCAGTACCACTGCAGTTATTATTGTTATTATAGCCCTCAGATATCTCACCTAATCCTCCTGATTGTTCTTTCTTCTTTTATACAGTATTTTCCATTATTTTTGATCACAATAAGTTTTTTTAAAGTGACATCATCTATTTTATCTGAAAAATACTCCTGTTTGAATATGATTTCCCATCTGTTTTCTTTTATTTTTCTGATCTTTATATCGTTTATATAGATTTTTATGAACTTTTTATTCAGTATTGTTTTTCTTTTGTACTTTTCCCATTTTTCAATGCCACCGCCAGCCCATCTAAAATCTTTACAGTAATATGATATATATCTCAAGAAGTCCTGTGTTTCCCAGGAGTTTTTCCATCTTTTTATAAACTCTTTTATCTGTTCCTCAGGTTTTAAAGGTTTATGGGAGTATTTTTTAATAATTTCTTTTTTTTCTTGAATATTTGTACTCTTAGCTGGTGGACTTTTTTGCGATGCTTCTGGTTCTAACTTTTTTTCTCCCGTTGCTATCGCATATAAAAACCATGAGAATATTCCTGTTAGCCCAAGAAGTATAGCAAGAATAACCGAAGCCAGAGCAAGATATTTAAGCTTTTTTTTCTCTTTTGATTCCTCATAGAATCCAAGTGTTTTTAATGCTTCCTTAAGATGTTTATATTTTATTTTTTTGCTCTCATCAACATATGCTGCCATAAGCGTTCTTCTCATTATAAGGTTTATCTTTCTGAAATTGCCCTGGGAATGTCTGAATATAAGCCTGTAGATATACCATGGAATATGGATTTTTGGATTTCCTGCTTTTTCAAGTTTATATCTTATGTAGTCAACAGTTTCGTTAAAGTCCAGATTTCTCAGTTTTGCTGTAACGGTTATTCTTTCTTTTAACTGCTTTAGTTCAGGCATATTTATCTTTTTCTCTAATTCGGTCTGACCTGTCAGAACTATCTGAAGAAGTTTTTCTCTGTTTGTCTCAAGGTTTGATAGTATTCTGAGTTCTTCCATGGTTTCAGTAGGAAGATTCTGTGCCTCGTCAACTATTATAAAAACTTTATGACCTTCCTCTTTTTTGCTGGTGAGGAACTCTTTTAGCTTTGCAAAAAGATCGCTCTCAGCTTCATCTGGGGATGTTTTTACTCCAAATTCTCTTAGTATAGCTCTAAGCATCTCAAGAGGATAGAAACTTGGAAATATTATGTATGCATATAAGATTTCATAAGGATGATTGGCTAAAAATTTTTTTACTGTTGTTGTCTTTCCTGTTCCCGGTTCTCCTATGATAACAGCGAATCCCTCTCCTGTATGGTAAAGATACTCGAGAGCGTCTAAGACATCCCTGTGTGCCTGAGACATGTAAAAATATTCTATATCAGGTGTTACTCTGAACGGATCGTCTTTTAGTCCAAAGAATTTGAAAAAATTTTCCATACTTATCTCCCAAATATACAATTACCGAAGAAAAAAACAGTAACAATACTGTTAAAAATCAATGCTCTGATCATTGATTTTTTCAGGCTCTCTTTAAATCTCCTTTTAAAATATATCGTAATAATTATAAAATTAATTAAGAATACAAAAAGGATGCTGTTATTAACAACAATTTTAGAGTTTTTTGAAAAAACAACTCTAAAGTACTCCCTGCTCCATTCAAACTGCGTATTTGTTATTACAAATCCCACAGCTATAACCGTAATAAACCATATAAAAAAACCATATAGATACGTTCTGAAGTAAAACATGCTAAAATTCAAATGGGTTTCTAATTTTTCCAAGAAGCTCTTTTACTCCTCTGTATTTTCCTGAGCATATATTATCTTTTTGAAGCATATAGTACTGGTCTTTTGTCATGGGAGGTTCTGGAAGCAGGCTGAAAAACGGAAGCATAAATTTAAAAAATATCTTAGGCATCTGTATTATCGGTCTTTTATACCCTACATAATCTAAAGCAAACTCAAAAAGTTCTTTAAATGTTACGATTCTGTCTCCACACAGCTCGTATATTTCGTTCTTTTCATTTAAAGATCTTAAAAAACTATCTCTGACATCAAGTATATGAACAGGTTGAACTTTTCCTTCAGGTGCGAAAAAAATAGGCATTAATCTGCCGAACTTTTTCATGTCCTCAAATAATTTCTGTTCTTTCCCCATAATTATTGACGGTCTGTGGATTATATAGTTTATATTTGAAGATCTTATATATTCTTCAGCAACTCCTTTTGTCCTTTGATATCTGCTTTTGCTTCTCGGATCAGCTCCAAGTGCGGACATCTGAACAAAAAGTTTTGTATCAATATCTGAAGCGGCATCAACAAGTTTTTTTGTGTACTCAAAATGAACTTTTTCAAAGGTTATATCTTCTTTTTTTCTCTCATAAAGGATTCCGAGAAGATTTATTATGATCTGAGGTCTGTATTTTTTTACAATATGATCAAGATCTTCCTGAAAATGGATAATTTTAATGTTTTTAAAGTAATCCGACTGTGTAAAAATGCTCTCTCCTCTTTTTATATCTCTTGTTGGAATAATTACTTGAAAATTTTTTGACAGCTCGCCAACTATATACCTACCTACGAATCCTGTTCCACCTGTAACAAGAATTTCCATCTTAAAGTCCCAAATATTTTATGCTGTTTTTTATAAGCAGTACTCCAAAGATGATAAAGAGAAAACCTATAAATTTCAACAGGTAATTATAATACCTGCTTTCAATAAATATTTTTATTTTTTCTACAAAGAAAGCTATAAGTATCATACTCCCTGTAATACCAACGAAGAAGGAGACAACAAAGGCTGTAGATTCTATAAATTCCTTTTCGGATATGTAAGGTGCACCAATAAAAAACCAAAAAAGATATGTATATGGGTTTAATATATTGATGATAATTCCTTTTAAAAATGAACCGTGCAGATCCGTAGATATATGAGAGTATCTCCCTGTAAAATTTTTTATCCCAAGATAAAAAAGAATTATTCCCCCTGTTGCTGATATAGTTCCAATTAATACTGTAAAATTTTCTATTTTTTTAAGTATGTATATAGATATAAAAAGAATAGGAAGATCTGTAATAATAGGTGAGAGAGAAACAAGAACACCATTTTTTATATTTCCTCTTAATGTTTCTGATATTAGTAGAGCAAGAAGTGCACCTGGTGAAACAGCTGCAGCTATTCCTAAAAAAAGCCCGAATGCTATGTCTTCAGCTATTTCCATCATTCTGTATTAAATGCTCTATCGCCAGCATCGCCGATTCCAGGAATTATATACCCTTTATCATTCAGTTTTTCATCAATCTGGGCTATAAAAACCTTAATATATGGGTGATTGTCAGAAATCCTTTTCAAGCCTTCTCGTGCTCCAATAATATTCAAAGATATAATTTTGTCAGGACTTTTATCCTTAACAACTTTTACAGCATAATCAAGCGATCCACCGGTTGCTACCATTGGATCAAGAATTACCGCAATTTTTCCATAAAGTGGAGGTATCCTTTCGTAGTAAAGAGTGCTTTCAAGTGTTTTTTCATCCCTTTTTATGGCTAGAAAGCCAGCTTTTGCATTTTTCAAAACCTCAAAAACACCATCAAGCATAGGCAATCCAGCTCTCATTATGGGTATAAAAACGTATTTCTCTTCATCAATCTCTGGAAATTCATATTCTCCGATCCATATTTTTATTTTTTTATTCAGCAGTTTTTCATCCTTTAATGCTTCTAAAAGCAGAATCCTGCCTGCTTCAGATACATACTTTCTGAAAAGATAGCTGTTAGTATTCATATTTCTCAATTTTGTTACTATATTGGTTAATGCAGGGTTTTTCACATTAATAATATTTTCCATTTTTCCACCTTTTACATATATTATAGAGATTTGAATATTTTATCATTAAGGGAGGTCTGTATGGGAAAGACAGAATGCAGAAAGGAAGGAAAGATCTTTCAGGAGGTTGTTGATATTGTAGAAAAGCTCAGGAGAGAGTGTCCATGGGATAAAGAACAGACAAACCAGTCCATAAAGAACAATCTTATTGAAGAAGCATATGAGCTTTTTGAAGCTATAGAATCTGATGATGACAAAGCAATGTTGGAAGAACTTGGGGATCTTTTGCTTCAAGTTGTTTTTCATTCCCAGATCAAAAAGGATACGGGAAGTTTTGATATAAACGATGTCCTTGAGAGTTTAAAAGATAAATTGGTAAGAAGACATCCACATGTTTTTGGAGATATTGATTATTCTCAGCTTGAAGGAGAGGATCATTTAAAAAAATGGGAAACGATAAAAGAGAAGGAGAAGGAAAGAGAGTCGGTTCTTGAAGGGATACCTAAAAGGATGCCTGCATTGATAAGAGCTGTAAAAGTTCAGAAAAGAATGTCAAAGGTTGGTTTTGACTGGAAAAATCCTGAAGATGTAATTGAGAAAGTTTTGGAAGAACTTAATGAACTTAAAAATGCAAAAACTGATAAGGAGATAGAGCATGAGATAGGGGATCTGCTTATTGCTGTTACAAATCTTGCAAGAATGTATGGTGTAGATCCTGAACAGGCTCTGCACAACTCTATAGACAGAACAATAAGCAGATTTCAATATATAGAAAAGAAAGCAAAAGAGGAGAATAAAGATTTAAAGGAGATGAAATTAGATGATATGGAACAGCTTTGGCAGGAGGCAAAAAGCAAAGGACTATAAAATTCACAAAAATTTTATACTTGATGAAAATTCTCTTCTGTGCAGGGAGATAAGATATGCTATATCACATGGATATGATTTTATAGCAAATTTAGGACATTCAACATTTCTCATATCTTACAAAGGAATAAGATTTTTAACAGATCCTTTTTTAAGTCCTCATATATTTGGGATAAGAAGGCAAAAACCAGCTTTAAGACCGGATCTTGTGCCTTCAGTTGATCTTATACTTATATCACACGCCCATTACGATCATCTCGATATGAGGACATTAAGAAGATTGAAAAGGGATACTGTGCTTATAATCCCTGAGAATACAAAGCATGTTTTGGGAAAAACGTATTTTAAAAGGATTATAGAGCTTAAGAGATATGAGATTTTCAATAACGGAAGTATAACAGTAACGGCGCTTCCTGTTAAACATAATAAAGGGAGATCCTTACTTTTCCCAAATACAGATGCGGTAAGTTATATGATAAAAATAAAGGATAGAACATTTTATTTTGCTGGAGATACAGCTTACTTTGATGGTTTCAAAGAATATGGAAAGGTTTTTGATATTCATACAGCACTGCTTCCTATAGGTGGTTATGAACCAACTTTACTCTTACATAAGATTCATATGAATCCATGGGAAGCGATTCAGGCTTTTATAGATCTTAAAGCTGAGTTTATTATTCCGATACATTATGGAACATTTCACACAATCCCTAAGTTTGTAAAAGTTGAAGCCCCTTTAAAACATTTTACTGACGGGATCAAAAATAGAAAACTTCAAAATAGAGCCATTATTATTGAACCAAATATGATTGACTTGTGTGTTATGTAAAAAGTAAACTTTATAAGAAAATTAAAAAAAGGGGCGGCAGCATTGAAAAAATGGATCTTTTCCCTGTTATCTATCGTAATAGTTGGTTGTTCGTCTGTATATAATGTGCAGAATTATAATTTTGACAGGAATGACAGCTTTATTGTTATTCCCTTTGAAAATCTAACAGAGGTTCCTCTTGCAGGTCAGAGGGTTTCAGGTATTGCTGAAGGTGTATTTATATCAAAGGGATTTAATATCTCAGACAGATTTTATAATTCTAAGGATAGGGACCTTTCTAAAAAAGAGATAAAAGATCTTATAAAGGAAGCTTACTCAAAAAATTTAAAATATGCGGTAACAGGATATGTTAATGAGTGGAGATATAAGACAGGTATTGATGGTGAGCCTGCCGTAAGTATAACGCTTAAAATAATTGATACGAAAACAGGTAAGACTGTATGGACAGCTGTAGGATCAAGAACAGGATGGGGTCATGAATCATTGGGTACTATTACGCAGAAACTTCTAAATGAAATGATAGAAAGAATTAAAAAGGTAGATGAAAAATAAAAAATTGAAGATTTTCTTTGAAAGTCTGATCCTTTCAGTTCTTTTTGTTCTTTTTGGCTTTGTATGGAATAATGATGATCCCCTTTTTCTAAATATTGGAGGAAATATTACATACTATATCTTTGTAATTATACTTCTAACGCTGTACTACGGTCTTTTATCAGGGATAGTATCAATGTTTGTTTTTGGAATATCTGCCTTTATTTTATACGAGGAGTTTCCTTACGAGACGTTTTTCTGGTATCTCCTAATAACTTTTATTCTGGGAGAGTTTTTCCAGTATTGGGATAGGAAAAAGGAAAGATTGGAGGAAGAGAATAATTTTCTTAAGGAAAAGATAGAAGAACTTGGAAGGAATTTCTTTATGTTAAAAATATCCCACGACCAGATAGAAAAAAATTATGTTTTAAAACCTTTAAGTATAAGGTCAGTTTTAAGAGATATAAGGATGATGATACTGAATAAGGAGATAGATCTGTTTAAAAATTTTTTAATGCTGATATCCAGGTTTACAAACATAGATGGTGGGGCACTTTATATTTATGAAGAAAAAGGGTTTAAGAAAGTAGCCCAGATAGGAAAAGGAGCGGATCTTGTAGATAGTGATCCACTTGTTAAACAGGCATTTATTGACAAAACATCAACATATATATCTATTAACAAGCTTGGAGATGATATAAAATCTAAGTATTTAGCTGTTATTCCCGCAGTTGATATAAATGGAAATATTAATGGACTTCTTCTTATTACTGATATGCCTTTTCTAAGTTTAAATAAGGATAACCTCCTTACAGTTAGTGTATTTCTTACATATCTTTTTGATGAGTATAATCTCACAAAAGGGCTTGAAGATATCATAATAAGATTTCCAAACGTACATATATCCTTTATAAAGGAACTAAGAAAACTCATACACTTAAGGAACAAATTTGGTATTGAAAGTAGTATAGTTGTCTTTTTTATACCAAAAGAGGATTTTCTTGATGTTGTTTTTACTGAGATAGAGCGAGGTTTGAGAGGTTTTGATATCTCAACAAGATGCGGTGAAATAGAGAAAGAAAAACTTATAATTCTTCTACCCTTTACCGGTGATATTGCAGCTGTTGAGTTTATAAACAGGATAAAGGAAAGGGTTGAGGATACATTTGGAGAAGAGCTGAAAGCAAAGATAAAAAGCAGAATTTTAACAGTTGAAAGTGATCTTGAAAACACACTAAAAAAAGTAAAAGAGCTGTAACTATGAACAGTAAGATAACGCCTGTTTCGGTTGTTCTTGAGTTTCTTGCTGTTGTATTTCTTGTATTTGGAGAAGGATATAATATTATAATCTTTCTTCTGTTACATACAACAGCATCATTCTTGATGTCTGCAGTAGTATGGACATTTTTACCAGACAGATATAAAAAGCCTTTCCCTTTCAGTATTATTACTGTATTTGTTGTTATATTTTCAACGCCTATACTCAGTTATATAGCTGTTGTCTTATTTATATTTATATTCAGAAAGCAGAAAAAACTTCCCATTTTTCCCCTTGAGACTGTTCCTGTTTTTAGGCTTATAGAAGAAAATATCCAGATAAAGAAAAGGAAGTTTGGTGAATCTTCTGTGAGAGAGTTTGTTATGAAAAAAAACCTTCCAGTATCTTTAAGGCTTAAAGCTTTCCTTTTTCTGACAGAAGTAAGATCTCCGGAAAGTATAAAACTTCTCAGATACGGATTGTCAGATGAAAATGATGAGATTAGACTTCTCTCATTTAGTGTTCTTGATAAGATAGAAAAAAGATTAAGCGAACAGATACATAATAATCTTGAAAGGTTAAAAAATTTAGGAGATGAAAAAGAGAAGGGATATATATATAGAGAACTTTCAAAGCTGTACTGGGAGATAATATATATAGGTATGGCAGATAAAGAAATTACAGGATTTTATCTGAATGAGTCAGAAAAATATGCACTTAAGTCCAAAGATATTATAAAAGATGATCCGTATGTAGATCTTTTACTTGGGAGGATTTATCTTCTCAAAGGAAATCTTAAAGATTCATATACCTATCTAACAAAGGCTTTAAACTCGGATATACCTGAGTTTAAAGTTGCTCCTTATCTTGCTGAGGTTTTTTTCAGAAATAGGGAGTATGGCAGGGTAAGGGATTTTTTAAAAAGGTATCCTTATCTGAAATACGACCCATTTTTTTATCCGGTAGCAGTTTTATGGGAGGAAAGTTAATGGGTCAGTATATAAGAAGTTCTCAGGATATTGATATTCTTATACTTGCTGAAGGAACCTTTCCCTATGTGAAAGGAGGTGTATCAACCTGGATATACCAGCTTATAACAGGTCTTCCTGATATAAAGTTTGGAGTGATTTTCTTAGGCAGCAGACCTGAGGATTATGGAAATGTAAAGTATGAACTTCCTGAAAATCTTAAACATCTTGAAGTTCACTATCTTTTTGGAAATAAAGAAAAACCCCCTGTGAGAAAAGCCAATATAAGAAGGGAAGACTTTTTGCATATAAAGAAACTTCACAGATGGTTTAAAGATAAGTATAGTTTTGATCTTCCAGATTACATTAAAAAACTTGAGTTTTATACGGAAAGTGTAACTATAGATAAATTCCTTTACAGTGAAGAAGCGTGGCGGTTTATTCTAAGTAGGTATTACAGATTTTCACCGGATCAGTCTTTTATAGATTACTTCTGGACAGTTAGAAATATACATTATCCTATCTGGGTTGTTGCAAAACTTGCCAAAAGAATAAAAAACTACAGGGTTATTCACTCCCCATCAACAGGATATGCAGGATTCTTAGGTGCTTTAATGCATTTTGATACAGGAAAACCTTTTATTCTTACTGAGCACGGGATATACACAAGGGAAAGGAAAATAGATCTTTTAAATGCTGACTGGATAGAAGATAAAAGAACAGTGATCCAGAAAGAAGTAGGTGAGATAGATTATTTGAGAAAGATATGGGTTGGTTTTTTTGAAGGACTTGGAAAAATGATATATACGGCGTCAGATCCGATTATCTCACTTTTTGACAGGGCAAGAGAGATACAGATATCATACGGTGCTCCTCCAGAAAAAACGATTATAATACCAAATGGTGTTGATATTGAAAGATTAGGAAATCTTATAAAAAAAAGGAGTACGGATATACCTCCAGTTATAACACTGATAGGAAGAGTCGTTCCAATAAAAGATATAAAAACATTTATCAAAGCTATACGTATAGTTGCTAATCATATACCAGATATTGAAGGATGGATAGTTGGTCCTGGAGATGAAGATCCTGACTACGCAAGAGAATGCCGTTTTCTTGTTGAGACACTTGGTCTTATGAAAAATGTAAAGTTTTTAGGTTTTCAAAAGATAGATGATATTTTACCTAAATCAGGTATTCTCACATTAACATCAATAAGTGAGGGAATGCCTCTTGTTGTAATAGAAGGTTTTGCTGCCGGTGTTCCTGCTGTAACGACAGATGTAGGTTCTTGCAGACAGCTGATATATGGTGGAATTGATAAGTACGATATATCCTTAGGAAAGGCAGGGGAAGTTGTTCCAATAGCGAACCCAACAGAGCTTGCTAAGGCATATATCAGGATACTTAAGGATAGAAATATATGGAATCGGTACAGCCAGACAGCTTTAAAAAGGGTTAAAAAATATTATTCAATGGAAAAGTTTTTGAACAGCTATAGGGATATATACATGGAGGCTCTTTTAAAGTGGCAGGAATCGGTTTTGAGCTGAGAAAGATATTAGAAAAAGGCGATATTTTGTCCCTATTAAAAGCTTATGGATATTCTGCCGTTATAAGTTCGGGTCCCTGGATAATATCCATTATAAGCATTGTTGTTTCAGGTTATATAAGCTATCCATATATAAAAAATAAGCATGATCTTATGGCTTTTATGGTTAGCGTTACTTATCTACTTGCTTTAAGTTTGATTTATACAGGTTTTTTTCAGTTTTATTTCTCAAGGTATATTGCTGACAGAATATTTGAAAAAAGATTTGACAAAGTACTGCCAAATATTATGGGAATGCTTCTGCTTGTTTTGAGTTTAGCCTTTCTAATTATATCTCCCGCATTTTTTATATTTAAAAGTGAAGGTTCTTTATACTCGGCAGCATTTGTTTTTACTTTTTTAGTTCTTTCAGGCGTCTGGATACTTAATATAGTTTTGACGGCCTTAAAAAATTATAAATTTATAGTTTTTTCCTTCTTCATATCTTACACTTTTACTATAAGTTCTGTGCTTGTTCTAAGTATTGCAGGATCAGGTCTTGACGGACTTCTTGTATCTTTTATGGGTGGACAGATAATTTTATTCTTTCTCCTGCTTGGACTTATAATATACAATTTCGAATCAGACAAACTTGTTGAATTTGATTTTCTCAACAGTAAAAAGATATATCCTTCACTTATATTTACAGGTTTCTTTTATAATATTGGTATATGGATAGACAAGTTTATCTTCTGGTTTCATCCTGACACTGGGGAAAAGGTACTTGGTGTTCTCAGAAACTCTATACTTTATGATCTTCCTATATTTCTCGCATACCTTGCTATTGTTCCAGGTATGGCTGTTTTTCTTCTCAGGCTTGAGACAGAATTTGCTGAAAAATACGATAGGTACTACGATGCTGTTAGAAATGGTGCTACATTTGATGCTGTGAAAAAAAGACATATTGATATGATCAGTACTGCAAGAACAGCTCTTTTTGAAGTGTTCAGAATTCAGAGTATTGTTATACTCCTTTTATTTCTTTTTAGTGAGGCTGTATTTAGACTTTTAAAATTCCCTATTTTTTATATTCCTCTTTTCCATATTGATTTAGTAGGAACGGGACTCCAGCTTTTTTTTATGTCTTTGCTGGCTGTATCCTTTTATCTCGATAAAAGGAAGGCAGTTCTTATGCTGACATTCCTTTTCTTTTTATTGAACTGTTTGTTTACATTTATTTCAATTAAGCTTGGAATAATGTTTTTCGGTTATGGTTTTGCTTTATCGCTTCTTGTATCTTCAGTAACTGCACTTTACATACTCAGGAAAGATTTTGAGAGGTTGAATTATGAGACCTTTATGCTTCAGTAGTATATTATTGATACTGTTTTTTTCCGTTAATGCTTTTGGGAAGGAAAATATATCTGTATGTTTTTATTATGATCAAAATCCTCCTGATGAAATGTTTTATTTATGTGATTACCTCATTTTAGATCCCGATTACAACATAGAAAAAAAAGGCTATTCAAAACTCATAGCATATGTATCTCTGTTAGAGGGTGAAGGCTACAGAAAATATTTTAAAGATATTAAAGAGGAATGGATAATAGGTGAGAACAAATACTGGAACACTAAAATTCTTGATATTAGAGAGGAGGAATACCAGAAATTTCTTATAGAAAAAGTTTTTAAAAAACTAAAAGGTTATGATGGTTTTTTTCTCGATACGATTGATTCTTACAAGCTTGTTCTCAAAGATAAAAAATCTATAGCAGAGTATGAAGATTCTCTTGTCGGTTTTATAAGAAAAATTAAAAGGCTGTTCCCTGATAAAAAAATTTTTATAAATAGAGGTTTTGAGATAATAAAAAGAATTGAAGATATAGTTGATGGTGTGGCGGTAGAATCTCTCTACTATGGTTTAGATCTTGAAAGTATGGGTTACAGACTGATATCAGATAAGGAAAGAAGATGGCTGACTGAAAAATTGAGATCTCTTAATATTCCTGTGATTGTTATAGATTATCTTCCTCCCAGAGAAAAAGAAAAGGCTTTAAAAATATCAAAAAAGATACAGGAAAAAGGTTTTATACCCTGGATAGCTGATAAGCACCTGAAAACATTTGGAACATCATACTTTCAGTTTGTACCCAGAAAAATTCTGATACTTTACAATGGGAAAGTGATAAAGAAAGAGTTTTCAGAAGCACATAGGCTTGGATCGGTTATATTTGAATATTTAGGTTATATTCCTGTTCTATGGGATGTAAGTAAAGGACTTCCTGATGGTTATATTATTGATAGATATGCCGGTATTGTTGTATGGCTTCAGTCTGAAACAATTGATGATTATGAGAATTTCTATAAGTGGATTAGAAAAAAAATAGATGAAGGAAGCAAAGTTCTTTTTATACAGAGTTTCGGATTTCCTTTAGAAAAAAAATATCTTGAGCCTCTTGGAATAAATGTTTACAAAAATAAGTCTGGACTTTTTGATCCTGAATCTATTATTTACAAAAAAAATATTTTTGATTTTGAAGCAAAACTCAGTCTTAGATATTCAGATCTTATTTTATATCCAAAGTATGGAGAACCTTTAATAAAAGTCAAAAACAGTAAAAAGCAGATATACTCTCCAGCCTCTATTATGCCTTGGGGCGGTTATATAATGAATGGGGCATTCATAAGCACGGATATTGAGGATCTTTGGGTTGTAAATCCTTTTAAATTTTTCAAAAAGGTTTTAAGACTTGGAGATATACCTGCACCTGACACAACAACAGAAAATGGTAGAAGAATCCTTTTTGTGCATATTGATGGAGATGGATTTATGGAAAGAGCAGAATGGAATAGGAAAATTTTTGCATCTGAAGTTATAAAAGAAAAGATAATAAAAGTTTTCAAAATACCCCATACTGTATCTGTTATAGAAGGAGAGATAGCACCTTACGGACTTTATCAAAATGTATCACAGCAACTTGAGGAAATAGCAAAGCAGATATTCAGTCTAAGTAATGTTGAAGCAGCAAGCCACTCATTTTCTCATCCGTTTAAATGGGAAAAACTCTACAGTGGTTCTCAAGAAAAAAAATATTCACTCAATATAAAAAATTACAGATTTAATTTAGAGAGAGAGATTCTGGGATCTGTGGAATACATTAATAAAAAACTTTTAAAGAACAAAAAAGTAAAGGTATTTCAATGGACAGGTGACTGCATGCCTCCTGCTGAAGCTGTTAAGTTAACCTATGATATAGGAATTCTAAATATTAACGGGGGAGATACAAAAGCAACAAATAAAGAACCCTATCTTGTATATATATCCCCGATGGGAATTGATAAAGATGGGTATTTTCAGGTTTATGCTGCTATCCAGAATGAAAATATATACACTAATGAATGGAAAGGTCCGTTTTACGGCTATCAGAATGTTATACAGACTTTTAAGTTAACTGAAAAACCAGTCAGGATTAAACCTATAAATATCTATTATCATTTCTATTCTGGATCGAAGATAGCTTCATTAAAGGCATTAGAAAGAGTTTACAGATATGCTCTATCTCAAAAAGTAACCCCAATATACACGTCGGACTGGATAAGGAGGGTTCTTGATTTTAGAAATTTTGCCATTGGATTTGATGGAAAAAACTGGATTATCTCAGGGGGAAAATATCTGAGAACTTTAAGGTTTGATAAGAAACTTGATGTAGATATAAAAAACAGCAAGGGGGTTGTAGGATATAAGAAAGAAGAAAATAAAACGTATATACATCTTGATGGATCTGGAAAATATACTGTTTCAATAGGTGATCCTGATTTTCCCTATATCATAGATTTTAATGGGATAGTTAAAAAATTTAAAAAAGGTAAAAAGAACTTTAAGATCTATCTTAAAAGTTACGTACCTCCGGAGCTTACTGTTTATAAACCTGACAACTGTGATCTTAAAATTGTAAATAGAAATGATTTTGTTTCTGAGGAAAATTATTACAACAGATTTCTATTTAAGGAAAAGGGAGAGGTTGTAATTGAGGGAAACTGCAGGTAAAAGATTTAAGGATAAGACGTTGATTTCTGACTTGGAAATTGCAGGACTTTTTTTAACTGTCCTTACAGTTCTCTTTTTGCTATTTCCAAAAGAGAGGCTTATGCAGTATGCAAAACCTGAAAATTATAACCTTCTTGCTAAAGAGAATATCTTTTTGAGTATAAAGTATCTGGAAGAACTTTTAAGAAATTATCCTGAGTATGCTGAGTTAAAGATGCTGTTAATAAAAAAGTACATACAGACTGGAAAATTGAAAAAAGCAGATATCTTGCTAAAAGATTACATAAGGCAGAAAGGATACAGTCAGCCTGTAGTTATTCTTAAATTTGATTTACTTAAGTTTAAAGCCTTTTCATACCCTGAAAACTCTAAAGAAAGAGATATAAAACTTAAGGAATTGAGAGATTTTTTAAGGAAAAATCTCAGGTATATAAGAAATAAAGCTTATCTTGAGTATCTTTTTAAAGAAGCTATATCACTAAATGATCCCATTTCCGCAAGAGAGATAGCATATAGACTCTCAATATCTAAGGCTAAAGATAAAGCTTATTACCTTGAAAAACTTTTAGAATTTTCAGTAGCAACGCAGGATTACAAAAAGGCTGTTCTTGCACTTAAAAATCTAATAAATATTAGACCTGACAGATCAGCTGTTTATCTTGAAAAACTGGCTGATATTGAGCTTTATATTGGCAGATATCTTGACGCCCTGAAACATTATGAGATTCTGATAAGAACTGAAAAAAATTATAGAAGAAAACTTTACTACATAGAAAAGGCAGCCAGAATATCCATTTATATGAAAAGATACTCAAAAGCGGCTTTTCTTTATCTGCAAGGTATGAGAATATCAATCTCACAAAAAGAGAAAAGTACATACTTTTTAAAAGCTTTGAAAACGTTACAGTCAGGTAATAGAATGAAAGAAGCCGTAAAACTGATCAGAAGATATGGATATAAATTTATTAGGGATAAAAAGACAGCAGAGCTGATGATAAAAATATCCCTTCAGGCAGGTGATACCGAACTTGCAAGAGAACTTTCACTGAAAGTGTTAGAGGAAATAAGATGAAAAGATATTTATTTATTTTTTTTCTGGGATTAATTACTTCAGCTTATAGCAGTGATTTAGAAATACTGTATAAAAGATACAAGGAAACAGAAAATGAACTTTATTATAGGGAGTTTATGAAAAGAGTAAAGAAAATTTTTGGTAAAAAGGAAATACAGGGTTTTAAGGATGATATGTCTCATATCAGATTTTTGATGGAAAAATACAGGGAAACGGGAGATAACAGGTATTATAAAAAATTTATGTCATTTTTCCATAAAAGATTAGAGATTAAAGGGAGAAAAAAGTATGTATATAAGGGCGAAGATAGGAATCTTCTGAAACTTATTCTGAAAACTTTTTTAGCAACAAATGATCTTGAAAATGGATTTACAGCCGCAGAAAAAGGAACTGAACTTTTTCCTGACGATATATTTTTTTTAAAGAACCTTGCCGATATATCCATATGGCTTGGAAAATATAATAAAGCTGTTGAAGCTTATTATAAGCTGTACGTCAAAACAAAAAAGAAAGAGTACAGGGAAAAAGCTTTAAAACTTTCAATGACAGTATATAGGTATGACATAGCATTAAAAATCCTAAAAGATGAGATTCAAACAGGGAATTATACACACTGGAAAGAGATTGTAGCTGTATATGAAAGTCTTGGTGAACCGGAGAAAGCAAAACACATTCTTAAACTGGTTTATAGTTTAAAGAAAAACAGAGAAGCTTTAAAGAAGCTTATTTATCTTAACATTGATACAGGAAACATTGATTCTGCTGTTAAGGAGATTAGCAGGCTTGATCAGATCACTGTCTCTGATGCTTTGGAATTTTCAAGGGTTTTCTATGCTTTAAGGATGGATAAAAAGAGTTTGGATATTCTAAAAAGGGTTATAGGAAAAGCTGATTTTAAAGATTATGAATACTGGAGTACCCTTTCTGATCTTGCTTGGGGTCTTAAGGACTATGAAACAGGATTTTTTGCCTCTTCTGTTCTTTACTACACAAGGAAATCCCGAAAAATAGATTATGAAAGAATGATATTATTCACAATTAATAAAGATAAATATAAAGAGCTTGCTGATATATCTTACTCTGGATGGTTAAAATACAGATCGGCACATTTTTTTTACTACTATCTTTATGCTCTTGATAATCTTAAAGATTACGACAAAATACTTTTATCCATAAGATATCTTCCTTTAAAAGAACTTAATATCCTGAAAAGAAAAGAGTTTTTCTGGTTTTATTATATAAAGGCTATTTTGAATAAGGAAGGGAAAAGAAAAGCTGTTGAGATATACAGAAAAGCAGTTTCATATATGCCGAATTCGGATGATCTTATAACAGGTTATATCTGGCTTTTAATTGATCTAAAACTTTATGACGAGCTTGAAAAAGCCTTAAATAGGTGGAAACATATATCTTTTAGTACCGACGATCTTATACTTGCTTATGCTTCAGGTTATAGTTTACTTCAGAATTCTTTAAATGCCCTGCCTTATATTAGAAAACTGTATGAAAAAAATAATAGGAATCCAGAAATTGTTTCTTTATATGCTGATATACTTGAGGTGTCTGGAGATACAGAAAGGGCGAGATACTATAGATATAAAGCCTGGAGAATATTAAAAAATAGATCGGCAGGGTTAAACAGACAAGAATTTAAAACTTATCTCTATCTATCTATATTTTTTGAACCGGCTGACAGGATACTTTATTTGTTCAAAAAGGCAGAAAAAATAATGGATCCAGAAGATCTAAAAGAGATAAAAATAATATACAATCTTCAGAGAAACAATTATCAGACAGTTAAATATATCCTGAAAAAATACAGAAATCCTTCTCCATGGATAGAATTAAATCTTGCATTGAAACATTATGACAGATACAGGATGGATAAAATAATAAAAACACATAAAAGGTATCTACCGATAAGGGATAGTGTAGAAGCATTGAAGATCTTGGGATATATAGGCGTTTCAAAAAACTATGGATTTGAAAATCTCAATAAAAATCCTTATGACAATCTTCTTTATAGAAAGTATAGGGATATTGTTCAGAATTATGAGAACAGGTTTAATATAGGTGTTGAATACTACTTAAGAAGGAAAATATCACAGTTTGGAGGATTAAGTAATTTTAAATATAAATCTGGAAAATACAGTTATCATGTAGGAATAAAGCATTATAATATTTTGAGCAACTATAACGAAGAGATTAAAAATCTTCCTTCTTCTATGTATCTAATATCTATCGGGATTTCATCGAAAAGGGACAGCTACAGTTACGGTTTTTCTGTTTCATATTTAGAGAGATTAAAGAGTCTGTTAGGTTTAAAACTTGATATTGAAACGTATCTTAAGGACGATCTGCATATAAGGTTAACAGGTGGTAAAAATCTCATAAGCGAAGAAACTATGTATCTTTACTATGGGGGGATGAAAGACATTCTAAGATCTATTATCTTTTACAATCTTACGAATAATACATTTCTTGATATATCAGCCGAACTTAATAGGTATAAATCTCAGGATAATAAAGATATAGGTAAAGGCTATATTTTTACAATGGAAGGTTTCAAGAAACTTAGAATCGGTTATCCGGATTATACTTTTTATTCTTATCTTAAAAAGGGATATTTTTCTGAAAAAGAGGACAAAGGTATAATAAACAGAATATCAATTTACAACAATCCTGTTGTTCTTCCCGAAAGTTATCTTGAGATAGGAACAGGATTTTCTTTTGGTCTTGAACATAAAAATATATACACACGGATATGGAGGCCTTATTTTAATTCTGTATTATTTGCAAACAGTATAACTGGTTTAGGATTTGGCTTTGAGGCTGGAGCAGGAGGTAGCTTATGGAATCAAGACCATCTCTCCTTGGGATTATCTTTCTTTAAAGGCGTCCAGGGAACGACCGATAGCATTTTAAAGCTTAATATAGGCTATTTTTTATTGTTTTGATTTTATAATTCCCTCATAAATCATTAACTTCCTGAGGCCTTCTTTTAAAGTGAACCGGGGTATAAACCCTAATTTTTTAAGCTTTGTTATATCTGCCTTAGAATGTTTTACATCACCTTTTCTTTCTTCCTCAAATCTCAAAGGTGGTACATTTTTTACGATCTCTTTTAAGGTATTGAGTAACTCAAGTAAAGAGACAGAATATCCTGTACCTATATTAAAGACTTCACCAGATGAATATTTATTTTCCGAGAGGTAGATCAGTGCTTTAACAACGTCCTTAACATATATAAAGTCCCTTGTCTGCTTTCCATCACCATAAATTACTATCTCAACATCTTCACCAGCATTAAATCTTTTAATTTTATCTATAAAGATAGATATGACGCCTGAGTAGGGAGAAGATGGATCTTGTTTTTCACCAAAAACATTGAAAAATCTGACAGCTGTTGAATTGAGACCATAAAGCCTGAAAGCATTTATAACGTATCTTTCAGATGCATATTTGTCAACAGCATAAGGTGTAAGAGGTTTTACCGGCATATCTTCTCTTTTTGGAAGATCCGGAAGATCGCCATACACAGCGGCTGAAGATGCAAAGATGAATTTATTTACCTTTCCTAATGAGCTTTCAAGAAGATAAAGCGTTGCATCAAAATTTGTCCTGTGGGTCTCTTCTGGAAACTCAACGGATTTTGCAACTGATGCAACAGCAGCAAGATGGAAGATTTTATCAAAACTGTAAAAACTGAAAAGTTCTTTTACAAATTTTTTATCAGATACATCACCTTCAATAAAAATAACTTTTTCACTGCATGGAATATTCTCAATTTTCCCTGTAGATAAGTTATCTACAACAATAACTGTCTGACCTCTGTTTATAAGTTCCTCAACAAGGTGAGATCCGATAAAACCTGCACCGCCTGTAACAAGAACAGCCAATGAAACCCTCTTTTTGTTTTTTATTTTAATTGATTATCAGGCTGTTGTGTACTTTGAAAAAAGTTTTTTGCCTGTAATAAGCTTTCTGCCGAGTTTTTTTACCATCTCTTCATCTTTACCTGGTTCTCTTCCAGCTCTTGTTAAGTATCCCCCTGCCATGACACAGTTTGCTATTTCCATTGCGGTATCATGATATTCTCTCAGATTTATCTCTCTTCCACCACACAGCCTTAGTTCAGCCTGTGGATTGAAAAGTTTAAATAGCGATATTATCTTCAAACATTTTTGTGGAGTTAACTGTCTGTTTTTTTCAAGAGGAGTTCCTGGAATAGGTATAAGGAAGTTCATGGGTATTGAGTTTACACTAAGTTCTCTGTAAGTATAAGCAAGATCAACAATATCCTGATCTTTCTCACCTATACCAAATATACCGCCTGTACATGTTGAAAGACCAACTTTCTGAACAGTTTTTATTGTTTCTAATCTTTCCTTATAACTATGGGTTGTTACAATATTTTTAAAATGCCTTTCAGATGTTTCAAGGTTATGGTTAACTCTGTCAACCCCTGATTCTTTTAAAAGCTTAAGATCTTCTTCATCAACAGTTCCTATTGAAACACATACCCTTACAGGAAGTTTTTGTGATATCTCTCTTACAGCCTCAGCTATCTGTTCAACTTCTTCTTTAGATGCCCTCTTACCGCTTGTTACGATACAGTATCTATTTGCCTTTATGGATACAGCTTTCTGTGCACCTTCAATTAGCTCTTTTTTTGGAACAAGGCTGTAAGCATTTATAGGGGTGGGATATTTTGAAGACTGGGCACAGAAAGAGCAGTCTTCAGTACATGCACCATTTTTTGCATTTATAAGGGAGCAGAATTCAACCTCATTTCCAAATACAGCTTCTCTAACCTTTGAAGCTTCCTTAATTAATAGATCAAGATAATTATCAGGAATTGAAAGTATTTTAAGCCCTTCTTCCTTTGATATTTTCTCACCGTTAAGTACTCTTTTAGATAGGTTTCTTAGAAAATCCTCCATAATGACCTCGTTAACCAATTGATTTTTTATAGTTTACCATAATATGTGTTGTATAATTAAATCAAAAAGGTGTTTTAATTGAAAAAAGCGTTTATTAGTGTTGGAGAGATCTCAGGGGATAACTACGCTTCCCTCCTTGTAAAATCTCTGCCTGAGTTTGACTGGATTGGTATAACAGGCCCTAAAATGAGGAAATCTGGTGTTAAAACTGTAGAAAGATTGGAAAATATATCTGTTGTCGGATTAACGGAGGCTGTTCCCAAATATTTTAAGTTAAAAGAAGCTTTTAAAAAATCTGTTGCAGTTTTTGAACAGGGTATAGATCTTCTCGTGGTTGTTGATTTTCCAGGATTTAATCTAAGGTTGTTGAGGGAGGCAAAGAAAAGAGGCATAAAGACTGTTTATTTTATAGCACCCCAAGTGTGGGCGTGGGGAAGAAGAAGAATACCTAAAATTGTGCAGAACACTGATCTTCTTATAGCTATATGGCCGTTTGAAGAAAAAATTTATTCAAAATATACATCAGAAAAGTTTAGAGTTGAGTATGTTGGACATCCTATACTTGATGTTATAAAAACCGAGGAAACAGAAGAAAGTTTCAAAATGAAGGCTGGGATTAGTGCTGATAAAAAGCTGTTCGGTTTACTTCCTGGAAGCAGGGAGAGCGAAGTTAATACACTTCTTCCGATACTACTAACTTCCGCTGAGATTATCTATAAAAAAAGGGAGGATATGCATTTTGTTATCCCTTCTACTCCAAATATGGAGGAAAAGATAAAAAAAATAACTGTAGGTTATAAAATTCCTGTTACGGTAATTACAGATAAATATTTCAGTTATCCTGCATATGAAGTTATGAAGCATTCTGTATTTTTAAATGTTGCATCTGGGACAGCAACACTCGAAACAGCCATACTGGGTAATCCATTCCTTCTTGTATATAAGGTTTCGCCGATCACATATTTTATTGGGAAGATGCTTGTATCTATAGATTATATAGGTCTTCCAAATATTATAGCTGGAAAGGAGATAGTAAAAGAACTCCTTCAGAAAGAGTGCAGTCCTGAAATTATATCTTACTGGAGTCTTAAATATTTAGAAGATATAAAAATGTATGAAAGATTGAAAGAAGATCTTAAAAGGGTAAGATCTGTATTAGGGAAAAAAGGAGCTATAAGAAAAACTGCAGATCTGATAAGGGAGATCTTATCAACTTAACTGTTATAATATCTGTTATCATTACCTGATTGGGGCAACTAATTGGAATATAAATTTTTACTTTCTTATATTCTTGTTTTAACTGCTCTTTTCTACCTTTATAAAGAAAAATTAGAGATAGAAAAAACGCTTTTAATAAACTCAATAAGAGCATTTGTCCAGCTTTTAATATTAGGTTATCTTCTATCTTACATATTTAAACTTAAAAATCCTATAGAACTATTAGGAATACTTCTTTTTATGACGCTTTTTGCAGCTTTTACGGGACAGAGAAGGGTTAAATTGGCAGACAGAGGATATATAGTTGCATTTCTATCTATATTTTGTGCATCTTTTATTGTTCTTTTTTCTTTGATAGCTCTTGATCTTATATCATTTAAACCTAATGAGATAATACCTGTTGGAGGGATGATAATAGGAAACTCCCTAAATGTATATACACTCGCTGTAGATAGGATGAAAGGTGAGGTTAAAAATACAATAGATATAATTGAGAATATTGTAGCCCTTGGAGGGAGTTTGAAAGACGCTTTTTATTTTGTAAACAGAGCATCAATAAAGGTAGCTATGATACCAATACTCAATAGCCTTCAGACAGTAGGTATTATACATATCCCTGGTATTACTGTCGGTATGCTTATTGCTGGTGCTCATCCTCTTGAAGCTGTTTCCTTTCAGCTTGTTATAATGTATATGATAGTTGCTGTAGCTCTTTTTACAGGTATATTTTCAGTAAACTTTGCTTACAAGAAAATAATAAGGACGGTTTTTAACTGATGATTATTATATACAGTTTTTTCTATACAGTTTTTTTGTTCATTTATATTCCATTTTTTATATTAACAAATAGAAAAAAAGGTTACAGTGTTGATATAAAAGAAAGATTTGTTTTATATACGGATAACAGTGAAAAAAACACTTTATGGTTTCACTGTGCAAGTGTAGGGGAGTTAAATGTTGCATATCCAATTGTAGAAAGACTTAAAGATAGGTACGAAATATTAATAACGGTAAGTTCTCCAAGAGGTAAGAGCTTTGCATTAGAGAAGTATCCTTTTGCAAAAGTCAGATCTCTTCCTTTTGATATACCCTTTCTGATGAAAAGATTTTTAAATATATACAGACCTTTATCCCTTATAATAGTAGAAGGTGAGTTCTGGCCTAATCTTATATTTGAAACCTCTAAGAAAATTCCTGTCATGTCAGTAAATACAAGAATATCTCCCAGTTCTTTTGTTTTTTATAAAAGATATAAAAAGTTTTTCAGTTCTGTGTTAAACAGTATAAGCAGATTTTTTGTAAGATCAGAAAAAGATCTTTATCATCTTGGCTTTTTTGTACAAAAAGATAAGATTAAGCTGTGCGGTGATCTCAAATTTGTTTCATCTTCAAATAAAAAAGATGTGTATCTTGATAAAAAAGGAAAAAAGGTTATTGTTGCCGGAAGTACACACGACCCTGAAGAAAAAGTATTGATAAATATTTATAAGAATTTAAGGCTTAAATATCCAGATTTAAGGCTCATTATAGCGCCAAGACATATTGAGAGAATAGACCAGATCAAAGGTATTCTCAAAGAGGAAGGGCTTACTTACTCATTTAGAACTGAAACTGAAGAACTTGATAAAGATGTTTATATAGTTGATACGGTGGGAGAACTTTCAGGTATTTATAAATATGCTGATGTCGTATTTGTTGGAGGAACTATAGCTCCTATAGGAGGGCATAATATACTTGAACCTGTATCTGAAGGTAAACCAGTTGTTATAGGAAACCATTACGAAAAAATAGAGGATCTTTATAACTTTCTGAAAAATTTCAGGATTGTATTTTCTGTGGATAATGGAAGAGAAATGGAAAAAATTATAGATAAACTGCTTGATGAAAACTTTAAACCAGATTTTGATATTTCAGCCTTTCAAAGAAGAATATTAAACTGCTATATAAATGGTATAAAGGAGTTCTTAGATTGAAACAGATTGTGGAATTTGCAAAAGAGTTTTATAAAGATGAGATTCTTGATTACACAACTTACAGTTATCTTTCTGATAAGACAAAAGATCCAGATTTGAAAAAGATGCTTAGAGATATAGCCTGTATAGAAAAAACTCACGCTCAGTTCTGGAAAGATTTTCTCGAAAAAAGAGGGGAAAATGTTCCTGAAATCTCATATTCTAAGTTCAGGTTATTTTTGCTTTCACTACTTTCGAGAGTTATCAATCCTGTTTTTGTTGTATCATTCCTTGAGCTTGGAGAAGCAGGCGCAATAAGGAAATACTACAGTTTTTTGAAAAAAGGATCAGTAAATAAGGATGAAAAGGAAAAGATAAAAAAAATAATTATTGATGAGATTGAACATGAGACAATCTTTGCTAAAGAAACAGAAAAGCTGGGTGTTTCAAACATCAGGGATTTTGTACTTGGAATGAATGACGGACTTGTAGAAATACTTGGGGTGGTAACTGGACTTTCAGCTGTATATACAAATAATCCTTTTATAGTGGCTGTATCAGGTCTTATAGTTGGTATTGCAGGAGCTTTATCCATGGGAATAGGTGCTTTTATATCTGTAAGATCACAGAGACAGGTAAATGAAGGTATAAAAGAAAAACTTGAAATAATCTTTGATATTCGCCCTGAAAAAGCTCTTGAGGATTTTCAAGATAAACTTATTAATACTGGTATCCCTAAAGAGCTTGCGGAAGAGATAAGTTATAAACTCGGTAAGGAAAAGAGTTCATTGAAAAAACTGCTTGTAGAAGATGTAACAGAGAATGAAATAAAATCAGGTCTTTTTACAGGGTTTGCCTATCTGATTGGGGTTTTATTTCCAGTTTTACCTTACTTTATTACATTCTCCTCACTGGTGGCTCTTGTGCTTGCTGTAATTTCTGCAGGTGTTGCTCTATCAATTGTAGCGATAGTTATATCAGTTTTATCAGGAATAAATATGAAGAAAAAGATATTAGAGATGGTTCTAACAGCTTTTTTAGCTGCAGGTCTGTCTTACGGGTTTGGGACATTAATGCAGTCCATTTTTGGGATTAATATAGATTGAAAAGGAGGATGCTATGCCTTACAGTATGACAGGTTTTGCTTATATAACACAGGATTTTGATGATTACGAGATATCTGTCAGAATAAAATCTTTAAACGGAAAGGGTATGGATATTTCTGTAAAAGGACACAGAGATCTTATAGTTTTTGTTGAGCTTGATATTAGGAATATTATTAGATCTTTTTTTGAGAGGGGGAGTTTTCAGGTCTTTATAGATCTAAAATATAAAAAACCAAAGCTTTTTATAAATATAGATAATCTAAAAAGAGCTGTAGAAACTGTTAAAACTGTTATGAGAGAGATCCAGCTCTCCCCTTCAGATGATAAGATTTATGACATTGCGTCTGGTATTGCAGTTGAGATGGAAGAAAATCTCATTGACGAAGAGCTTAAAAAAAATACATTAGATGCTGTAGAAGAGGCCTGTCAGATATTAAAGGCAGAAAGGAAAAAAGAGGGAGACAACCTGATAAGAGATATAAAAGAAAGAATTTTGATCCTACAGAATATTACAGAAAAGATAGACAGACAGAAGGAAGAGATCATCTCGAGGGCAAAGGATAGAGCTTTTGAAAAAATAAAAGATTTGTTAGGTGAAGAATTTTCTGAAAGAGCTTTTATTGAGGCAACAATAATCGCTGATAAGATAGATATAACAGAAGAAATTGTTAGATTAAAAACCCATATAAAAAGATTTAAAGAGCTTTTAGAACTTGATCAGCCCGTTGGTAGAAAGATGGATTTTCTCTGTCAGGAGATGCACAGGGAAATAAATACAATGGGAAATAAGATGCCAGACTTTTCCAGATATACAGTTGAGATGAAAACTCAGTTGGAAAAAATAAGACAGCAGGTTCAGAATATAGAGTGATATCACTAAGTATTTTTTATAGATTTTTATACTTTTAAAACCTATATTTATTCTTGAATACTGTTAATTATAGAGGGGGTTGGGGATATTCTTCCTGTACGAAAAGGGGGTTGTTTAGCCCCCTTTTCAAATTACTCAAGATTTAAAAAACTTAGCTTTTCTAAAATCTCGATTCCTCTGTAATCAGTAAGATCAAGTCTGATTGGTGTTATTGATACATAACCTTCCCTGACTGCTGTATAATCAGTTCCCCTTTCACACTCTTCTTCAAGTGCTTCTTCTCCTCCTATCCAGTAATATACTTCTTTTGACGGAGATATATATTTTTTTATTTCCTCTTTATACGCCCCTCTTCCCTGTCTTGTAAGCAGATACCCTTTTATATGATTTATCTGTATGTTAGGAAATGTTACATTTAAGAAAACTTTATCAGGAAGACCTTTATGTAATATCTGTTTTACGATTTTTACAGCAATATCAGCCATTCCTTTAAAATCAGGATTTTTAGATGATGCCGGAGAAAAGGCTACAGACGGTATTCCGAATATTGTCCCTTCTCTTGCTGCCCCCACAGTTCCAGAGTAGAAGATATCATTTCCCAGATTTGGTCCTGTATTTATCCCAGAGATTAAAATATCTGGTTTTTTCCCTTTTAGGATTATATGATATCCAAGATGAACACAATCTGCAGGTGTGCCGTCCACTATATAGTAAAAGTTTTCTTCAAGCTTTTCTATTTTTAGTGGTCTTGTAAACGTTAGTGAATGGCTTGTTCCAGACATATTTCTATCAGGAGTTACAGTAATTACGTCAAAATCCTGTTCTAATAGTTTTTTTCTCAGTAATAAAAGACCTTCAGATTGGTAGCCGTCATCATTAACAAGGAGCACTTTATACTTTTTCATATATGATCTTTCCTCAAAATATGTTTATATTAAAGTCGGAGCGAGCGGACTCGAACCGCCGACCTCTGGCCCCCCATGCCAGTGCTCTACCGCCTGAGCTACGCTCCGAACTATTTAGAAAGAATTTCCTTTAGATGCTTTCCAGCTTTAAAAGATATACCAAATCTCTCAGGTATCAATTTTTCTTCTTTAGTTTTTGGATTTCTTCCTATTTTTGGAGCTCTTTTTTTAACTGTGAATGTACCAAATCCTGATATCTGGACTTTATGACCATCTTCTCCTGTAACAAGTTCGTATATTATTTTTTCAAAAATAGCGTTTACAACATCTGATACATCTTTTTTTGATACTTCAGGATTTTTGTTTTTCAATATCCATTCTACAATTTCTGCTTTTGTCATATCCTACGCTCCGATAAATATTTTTTTAAGGCTTATAATATTATAACTGATTGAGGTAGGAATTTTTATATCTGATATAGTTCTGATATGATCTCTCAAGCCAGTTTAATTCATCTTCAGTAAGATTCCTTTTAAATCTTGCCGGAGATCCAGTCCATAAAGACCTTGATTCTATTTTTTTTTCAGGGGTTACAACTGCTCCCGCTCCTATGATACTTTCCTTTCCTACCGTTACACCATCCATGATTGTGGCTGACATCCCTATAAGGCATCTGTCTTCTATAGTACATGCGTGAAGCATAACATTATGACCTATAGTAACCTCTTTACCAATAATAGTTGGATATTTTTTATGATCTACGTGAATTACCGTTCCATCCTGTATATTTGTTCTATCACCTATTCTTATGTAATTAACATCACCTCTTATAACAACGTTGTACCAAATAGAACAGTCCTCACCGATTTCTACATCTCCTATAATTACAGCATTTTCCGCTATGAAAGCTGAGGGATGAATTTTTGGGTACTTTCCTTTATAAGGCTTAATTATTGCCATCTCTTTCCTCTTTATGTTTTTTTATGAATTTGTAACCTACAAAAAAGTAAATGACAGTTATGGATACCATTATGAATATAACTATGCCTATATAAAAAATTTCCATCTTTATCCCTTATAGACCGCTTTTCCTGTTTCTGTTTCCCAAATTGTTACGGATACAACCTTTATTTCATCAAGCAGTTCTGCTTCCTCTAATTTTTTTTCTAAAAAGTCGTAGATAAACTTAGCCAGTGCTTCTGCCGTAGGACAGAAATCTACTACAGTGAGTTTTAAAAAACCAAAATTTTCTTTAAATTTTGGAAAAAGCGGATCGTTTTTATCAATTATAAATGAGTGATCAAGCTGATTATCTATAAGATCCTTAAGGGCTGATTTAATATGGTAAAAATCTATTACCATCTCTTGTTCGTTCAGGGTGTCAGAACCTACAGTTACTTCTACTTTGTAACTATGTCCGTGAATATTAATGCAGGGGTTTGGTGGGATCTCTTTATCCATAAGTTTTGCACCCTTTCCAGACGTTAAGTTTTGTTTCCATACTCTATGTCCAGCCTCAAACTTGAATCTTTTAGTTATCTCATATTTCATAGAAGTCTCCTTATAGCTGTATTCTGTATCCGTTAAAAACCGGACCTTCATAACATACTCTTAGGTAACTGTTTTTTTCAGTATCTTTTACAACACATCCTATACATATTCCAAAACCACAGGCCATTTTGCTCTCAAGAGAGAGATAAACGGGAGTACCTGTTTTTTTAGCCAGATTAACTACCGCTTTCATCATTCCTTTTGGACCGCATACCATAAGTCCCGTATTCTCTTTTTCTTTAACTAAATATTCAAGATCTTTAGTAACAAGACCTTTTATTCCATAACTACCATCTTCAGTATATACAGTAACATCATTCTTAAACCCATTTTCTATAATCCAGTCAAGCATTGAAAGCTGCTCTTTTCTCCTTACACCATAGATAGCTCTGAAGGATTTTCCTTTTTCTTTTAGTCTTCTCATAAAAAGCGAAAGACCTGCAAAACCAACACCTCCACCAATGAGTATGTAATGGTCAAAAATCTCAGGAAAGAAATTTTTACCTAAGGGTGCAAGTATCTCGATCTCTTCTCCTTCCCTTCTTTCTGTAAGTGCTTTGGTTCCTTTCCCATAAACATCATAGAATATAAGAATATCATCTTCCTGTATGTCAGCGATCGCAAAAGCTCTTCTCATCATTGGATCATATATATAATCGTGTGTTGGTTTGATCATGACAAAGGATCCAGCTGGAGCATATTTAAGTTCTGGAGCATTAACTCTTAAAAGCCAGGTTATGCCTGATATATGTCTGTTTTCAACTATTTTGTATTTTCTGTCATATATCAACTTTTTTCTCCTGAAATTACTGATGAGTATATTTTATAACACTTTTAGAGAGGAAAGTTGGTGGTGAAAAGGGGATATAAATCCCCCTTTTTTTATTAATATTTTCTTTCTTGAGGTTCGTACTTTGTTATTCTAACATCTGAGTATTCTACTTTTGGTCCATCTTCTGTATAGTAGGAAAGGGAATGCTTCAGGAAGTTTTCATCATCTCTTTTCGGATAATCTCTTCTTGCATGAGCACCTCTTGATTCTTTTCTCATTTCTGCAGTTATTGCTATAGCTTCTGCAAGGTCAAGTAAAAATCCAAGCTCAAGATAGTTTATAAGTGCTGTATTGAAAAGCTTTCCGCTGTCGCCAGGTGCAAGATTTTTATATCTTTCTTTCAGTTCTTTTATTTTTTCTATAGCTTCAAGCATAGGTTTTTCTTCTCTAAAAATACCAACTTTATCCCACATGGTCTGAGCCATCTCAATTCTTATATCATTTATATTTTCTTTACTTTCTTTTCTTAAGAGCTCCTCAATCTCTTTTCTTGCTCTTTCCTCTTCAGCTTTCAGGTTGAATGTTGTATCTTCAGGTTTGTTTCTTGCATACTCAACAGCTGCCGCTCCTGCTGGTTTTCCGAAGACTACAAGATCAAGGAGAGAGTTTCCACCAAGTCTGTTTGCACCATGAACAGATACACAGGCACATTCTCCAACAGCATACACTCCTTTTACAGGAGTCATTGAAGTTTTATAATCCTCTACATGGATACCCCCCATTGAGTAGTGAGCTGTTGGTCTGACAGGGATTGGTTCTTCTATAGGATCAACTCCCTCAAAATCTATAGCAAGCATTCTGATCTGTGGAAGCCTTTCTTTTATTTTTTTTGCTCCAAGATGTCTAAGATCAAGGTGAACATAAGCCATCATTCCCTCGCCCCAACCTCTTCCTTCAATTATCTCTGTTTCCATAGCTCTTGCAACCATATCCCTTGGAGCAAGTTCCATCTTTTCTGGAGCGTATTTTTCCATAAATCTTTCACCCTTATTATTGATCAGATATCCTCCTTCACCTCTTGCACCTTCTGTTACAAGAATTCCCGTTGATCTCAAACCTGTTGGATGAAATTGAACAAATTCCATATCCTTTAAAGGGATTCCAGCTCTATAACAGATTGCCATACCGTCTCCTGTGGAGCCGATCGCATTTGTATTTCTAACCCAGTAAACCCTTGCGTATCCGCCTGTAGCAAATATTACAGCTTTTGTCTGAATTGCGTGAACCTCGCCATTTCTTATATCAATAGCTATTATTCCTTTTACTTCACCATTATCAACTATTAATTCTTTAACAAACCATTCGTTTAGGAATTCTACGTTATTTTTTAAACACTGCTCGTATAAAGTATGGAGTATAACGTGACCTGTCTTATCTGCTGCATAACATGTTCTTGGAAATCCTGCGCCACCAAAAGGTCTTTGTGCTATCCTTCCGTCAGGAAGCCTTGAGAATGGAACACCAAGATGTTCAAGCTCATATATTCTTTTTGGAGCTTCCTGACACATATATTCAATTGCATCCTGATCTCCCAGATAATCACTACCCTTTACAGTGTCAAAGGTGTGAACTTCTGGACTGTCTGAAGAATCAACATTAGCAAGGGCAGCGTTTATTCCTCCCTGTGCTGCTCCTGTATGGGATCTTGTTGGGTAAACTTTTGTCACTACAGCAACTTTTACATCCTTTGCTTTACTTGCTTCAAGGGCTGCCATCAGTCCTGCACCACCTGCGCCTACAATCAAAACATCATACTTAAGCATAAGAACCCTCCTTACATTAAAACTAAAAGTTTTGTTTTAATTATAAATCAACAAAAAAATATTTTCTATAATTGAGATTAATTATCATGTGAAATTTATTCTATTCCAAGTTTTTTTAGCCTTTTTATTCCTTTATCCCCTATATCTTTTCTGTAATGGGCTCCTTCAAACTTTATTTTTTCCACAGCTTTGTAAACTTTTTCTTTAGCTTCTGTTAGGGTTTTTCCTGTTGCTGTCACAGTGAGGACCCTTCCTCCTGATGTTATTATTTTTCCGTCCTTTATATCTGTTCCTGCATGGAAAACAACAACGTCAGGATCTTTTTCTGCTTCTTCAATTCCAACAATCTCTTTTCCTTTTTCATACTTTCCAGGATATCCTGCAGATGCCATAACAACGCCTATTGAATAATTTTTGCTCCATTGTGGTTTTACTTCATCTATTCTATCTTCAAGTATGTCAAGCATATGTTCAACAAGATCGCTTTTAAGTCTTCTCATGATTGGTTGAGTTTCTGGATCTCCCATTCTTACATTAAATTCAAGAACATTTATCCCTTTTTCTCCTATCATAAGTCCAGCATAAAGAAATCCTGACAACTCTCTTCCTTCTGACTGCATACCTTTTAAAGTTGGGTACATTATTTTCTCAAGTATCTCTTTTTCTATTTCAGGTGTTACAAGTGGTGCTGGAGAATATGCTCCCATTCCACCTGTATTAGGCCCCTTATCATTATCAAAAACCCTTTTGTGATCCTGAGATGTAGCCATCGGAACAAGCTTATCTCCTTTTACCATTGCTATATAAGAGGCCTCTTCTCCGGTCAGAAACTCTTCTATAACTATTCTTTTACTTGCCTCTCCAAATCTTCCACCGAACATATCTCTGATTGTACTTATAGCTTCTTCTTCCGTATTTGCAATAACAACACCTTTTCCTGCTGCGAGTCCATCGGCTTTGATAACAATTGGTGTTCCCATTCTTTTAACAAATTCAATCGCCTCTTTTTCTTTATCAAAAGTTTCGTAAAATGCTGTTGGAATTCCATACTTTTTCATAAAGTTTTTTGCGAAAACTTTACTTGCTTCAAGTATAGCAGCAGATTTTTTATGACCGAATATCTTTAGTCCAGCTTTTTCAAAGGCATCGACAATTCCTTCTGAAAGTGGCTGTTCAGGACCAACGACTGTAAGATCTATACCTTCCGTTTTTGCAAAATTTACAAGATTTTTAATATCTGTGGGAGATATATCAACTTTTTTAGCTATCTGCCAAATACCAGCGTTGCCTTTTGCACAGTACAGATGCTTTACAAGAGGACTCTGTTTTATTTTCCATGCAAGAGCATGCTCTCTACCACCGTTTCCTACAACTAAAACTTTCATCTACACCTCTCCTGTATTCTGTTTATTATTCTGTTGTTAAAGAAACCATAGCATCTTCTTCAAGTTTTGTTATATAGCTGTAGTCTTCTCTTTCTTTTATAAGATAAAAACTGCTGTCAGAAACAAGTACTTCAGCAGCTCTTGGTCTTACATTGTAGTTAGATGACATTGAAGAACCGTAAGCACCTGCACTCATAACAGCCAAGTAGTCTTTTCTATTAACATCATCTATCTCCCTATCGGTGGCGAAAAAATCACCGGTTTCGCATATAGGACCAACAATATCAGCCACAACCTTTTTTTCTTTTTTTTCAATCGAGAGAATATGGTGATATGCATTATACATTGCAGGTCTCAATAGATCATTCATACCTGAATCAACAATTACAAAATGTTTATCTTTTTTATTTTTTAGAAAAACGACCTGAGTAATCAGAGCACCTGCTTCGCCTATTAAAGATCTTCCCGGTTCTATTATAAGTTTAAGTCCGGTATTTCTCACTATTGGAATAACAGCTTTTGCAAGATCGTCAGGTGTAGGTGGATTATCCTCAGGCTTATACTTTATTCCTATTCCCCCACCGATATCAAAATGTTGTAGTTCAATACCTTCTTTTTTTAACCTGAATATTAGTTCGGCAGTTTTTTCAACAGCCTCAATGTAAGGAGATATTTCCATTATCTGGGATCCTATATGACAGTGTATGCCTATAACCTCAATATTTTTTTTCTTTACAGCTTTTTTATAAACGTTTAAAGCATCTTCAATATCTATACCAAATTTGCTTTTTCTAAGACCTGTTGATATATAGGGATGAGTTTTGGGATTTACATCAGGATTTACCCTTATTGATACTCTTACTGTTTTGTTGAGTTTTTCAGCAAGCTCGTCAAGAACATCTATTTCCATCTCACTTTCAACATTAAAGGAAAGAATGTTTTCCCTTATGGCGTATTCAAGCTCAAAATCTGTTTTGCCAACTCCTGCGTAAACTATCCTGTTTGAAGGAAATCCAGCTTTTTTTGCTTTATACAGTTCTCCCCCTGAGACTATATCAAGGCCAAGATCATTTTCCTCAAATATCTTCAGTATTGATAAATTTGAATTTGCTTTGGCTGCATAACATATTAATGTATCGTAATCCTCAAAAGCTCTTTTGTACTGGTTTATTTTATCTAATATAGCCCTTTTGCTGTAAAGGTAAAACGGAGTACCAACCTTTGATGCTATCTCCTTTATAGGAATATTTTCACAGTAAAGCTGATCTCCTTTGTAGTAGAAATACCTACTAAATCCTTCTTCCATCTAAATCTTTTGCCTCCAGATTAAACTTGGTTTAAAATATATATGATAAATAATACTACGAGTTTTCACAAGAGAGTAGGACTTTGGGATTAGAAATTAAGGGTGTAACGATTCCAGCTTTGATGATAAAGCTGGACGGAAAAAGATCTTTTAAAGAAAATCTTGAGGAGCTGGAAAAAAAACTCTCATCAGCATTTTTCAAAGGTTCTATCTCCATAGTTGATCTTTCAGATATACAGCTTTCTGAAACCCAAAAGGAAGAGATAGAGAATATACTGAAAAAGTATAACTCAAGGGTTTTAGGTTACAAAACATCAGATAAAAAATCTGAAAAAACTTCTATTAAGAATGTTTCAGAGAAAAAATCCCTGAAAATAATAAACAAAACATTAAGAAGCGGTCAGAGGGTTGAGTATGATGGTGATATTTTAATAATTGGGGATGTTAATCCTGATGCATATGTTGTGGCATCAGGAAATATTATTGTTATGGGAACACTTAGAGGTATAGTACATGCAGGCGCAAATGGTGATGAAACAGCTGTAATTATGGCATTAAAATTGAAGCCGCAGCAGTTAAGAATAGCAAGTTACTTTACAAGATCGCCTGATGAGATGGAAGAGCCAGAATATCCGGAAAAAGCATATATTGAAGATAATAAGATTTATATTGATAAAATTTGAAATACCTTTGAGGTAGAAAAAGATGGAAGAAAGAAAAGATATTAAAGGTGCAAGAGTATTTGTAGTAACCTCAGGTAAAGGGGGAGTAGGAAAAACAACAGTAACGGCCAATATCGCCACTTCTCTTGCTAAAATGGGCAAAAAGGTTCTTACGATTGATGCAGATATAGGTCTTAGAAATCTTGATATGATTCTTGGTCTTGAGAACAGGATAGTTTATGACATTGTTGATGTAGTGGAAGGTAGGGTATCACCTGAGAAAGCTTTTGTTAAGGATAAAAGAGGGCTTTCACTTTACCTTCTCCCTGCTGCGCAGACAAAAGATAAAGAAGCTGTAAAACCTGAACAGCTTACAGATATAGTTGAGACGGTTAAAGAACAGTTTGACTATATTTTTATAGATTCACCTGCGGGGATAGAAGGAGGTTTTAAAACAGCAGCATCTCCTGCTGAAGAAGCTCTTGTAGTTACTAATCCTGAGGTTTCTTCTGTAAGAGATGCAGATAGGATAATAGGGCTTTTGGAATCTATGGAGAAAGAGGATATAAAACTTATTGTTAATAGAATAAGAATTCATCAGGTAAAAAAGGGAGAAATGCTTTCTGTAGAAGACATTGAAGAGATTTTACATATACCAAAAATAGGAATAGTTCCTGATGAAGAAAAAATGGTTGATTTTACAAATAAAGGTGAACCTATAGTTCTTCATGCCGAAAGTTCTCCAGCTGGAAAAGCACTGATTAATATTGCAAGAAGAATTGAAGGTTTTGATGTTCCATTTGACGAGCTTGAGGTGAAGAAGGGCTTTTTAAGTAGATTGTTTGGGAGGTAATTATGTCTATATTAGATTTTTTCAGAAAGAAGAAATCTTCTGAGATAGCAAAAGAAAGGCTTATGGTTGTCCTTTCTTATGAAAGAAAGGGTCTTCCTACAAATTTTGCAGAGTTGCTACAGAAGGATCTGATAGATGTTTTTTCAAAATATCCACAGTTTGATCCAAACAGGATTGAAGTCAATATAAAAAATGAAGACAATGTGTATGAACTCTGGATAAGTATCCCATTTGCAAAGGAAAGTGGAAGGTAGATGATAAGAAAGTTAAATAATAATAAGCTGACTATAGCACTTCCTAAGGGAAGGCTTTTTGATCAAACAATAGATATACTAAAAAAAGCTGAAATTCTCAAAGAAGATATTAACAGCACATCAAGAAAACTCATTATAGAGAGCAGAAAGTTCTATTTTTTATTGGTAAGGGCAAAAGACGTTCCAACATATGTTGAGAACGGTATTGCAGATATAGGTGTTGCTGGTGATGATGTTCTTTTAGAAAGTAATCCTGATGTTTATAGACCTATTGATCTTAAAATTGGTGTGTGTGATATAGTTGTTGCAGGTCTTCCTGAAAGTAAAGAAAAATATTTTTCAAATCCTACGTCAATAAAAGTGTCAACCAAGTACCCCGAAGTGACAAAACAGTTTTTTGGAAAGAAAGGTATAAAGGTAAATGTAATTGAACTTTATGGATCAGTAGAGCTTGCTCCTCTCGTTGGTCTTTCAGAGTATATAGTTGATATAGTTGAGACAGGTAGAACGTTGAGGGAAAATGGGCTTGTTGTAATTGAACATATAAGACAATCTTCTGCAAAGCTTATAGTAAACAGGATCAGTTATAAAACAAGGAAAGAAAAGGTTCTCCCATTAATTGAAAGATTACATAAATTCCTTGATAAAGGAGTGTGAGATGGAACATATTCATTCTGGAGAAAAAACTAAGGTTGTTATTCTTGCAGCGGGTAAAGGAACAAGATTCAGATCTGAAAAACCCAAGGTTTTACATGAAATACTTGGAAAGCCGATGATTTTTTATGTATCCCTTTCTGCAAGATGGATAAATCCTGAACAAATAATATATGTTGTAGGATATAAAAAGGAAGAAGTTAAAAAGGCTATAAATTGTGATAGGTGCGTTTATGTTGAACAAGACGAACAACTTGGAACAGGTCACGCCGTCGCTTCGGCTAAGGATTATCTCGTAGATTATGAAGGATATGTTCTTATAATGAATGGTGATATGCCTTTGATAAAAGGAGAAACTTTAAAGAACGCTGTAAGTTTCATGGATGCTCTTGTTAGATATGAAGGAGCCAATCTTGGAGATATGACAGGATACAGGAATAAAAATATAGCGGGAGTGGTTCTTACAGCATATATGCAGGATCCGACAGGATACGGTAGAGTTATAAAAGACAGTCAGCACAGAATTTTAAGAATAGTGGAAGATAGAGATGCTTCTCCCCAAGAGAGATCTATAAAAGAAGTAAACACTGGAATATATATTTTTTATGCCCCATATCTTTTAGAGGTTTTAGACCAGCTTGAGAATGAGAACTCACAGGGAGAATATTATATTACTGATGTTATCAGACTGTTGAGAAAAAGAGGAAAGGATATACATTCTCTCCTTCTTCCTGATTCTACAGAAGCTATAGGTGTTAATAACAGATGGGATCTTGCAAAAGCTGAAAGTATCATGAAAATGCAGTATCTAAGTTTCTGGGCTTTAAATGGAGTTACAATACACAGTCCTGAAACTGTTTGGATAGAGTTTGATGTTGATCTTTCTAAGGATGTTGAGATATTTCCAAATGTTATGCTGAGGGGAAGCACCCAGATAGGAGAAGGAACGGTTATAGAGTCAAACTGTATAGTTAGAAACAGTAAGATAGGTAACAATGTGAAAATACTTGCAAATACCATTATTGAGGACAGTATTATAGAGGATAATGCTGTTGTTGGTCCATTTTCAAGAATAAGAAACAATACAGTTGTTGGATCTGATTCAGTAATAGGCAATTTTGTAGAGATTAAAAACTCAAAAATAGGAAAGGGAACAAATGCGAGACATTTGAGCTATATTGGTGATGCAGAAGTAGGAAATCAGGTAAATATAGGAGCAGGTGCTATAACCTGCAATTACGACGGATTTAAGAAGCATAAAACTGTAATAAAAGATAAAGCTTTTATAGGAAGCGATACTATGCTTGTTGCACCTGTAGTTGTTGGAGAAGAGGCTATTACAGGATCAGGATCTGTTATAACAAAAAATGTTCCTGATAAAGCACTGGCTGTAGAAAGATCTACTCAGAAAATAATTCCAGACTACTCAGAGATAAGGAAGAAGAAAAAGGGAGCTGATTGATGAGGTTTGTTTTTTCTATATTTCTTCTTTTTACAGTATTATTTTCTATATCATACTCTCAGGAAGAACTTTTGGATAAGGTTGTTCTTGTCGTAAATGGAAAACCTGTTTTAAAATCTGAGATAGAACTTGCTAAAGAGTGGTATGGTGTAAATGATGAAAAAGAAGCAGCAAAAAAACTTATCGATCAGATCGTTCTATCGCAGGCTGCTGAGAAAGTAGGAATACATGCAACACCCTCGGAGATAAATAATGCTATCTTGAGACTGGCAAAGTTAAACAGATTAAACAACATTCAGGATTTTAGAAGAAAGCTTGAAGAGAAAGGTCTTGTTTTTTCTCTATTTAAAGATCTTATAAAAAGGGAGATAATGATATCTAAGTTTATTCATATATACCTAAAAAGAAACCTTTTTGAAGGAATACAGGAAGGGAAAGCGGTTAATCTGAGAAAAATCAGGCTTATATATCTTGATAGAAACAGACCGGGCTTTGAAGAGAAATTAAGGATAGTTAAAAAGTTGATAGGTAAGAAATCGTTTGATGAACTTGCAGAGGAATACTCGGACGATCCCATTACAGCTGAAAAAGGCGGGCTTTTAGGTGAAGTAAAAAAGGGTGATCTTGTTAAAACACTTGATAAACCAATATGGGAGCATAAAGTAGGAGATATTTTTGAGATAGATGCAGGTAAAGGTGTATATTTTATAAAGATAGAATCTGAAGAAAAAAAGATTGTTCATCAGGAACTGACAGGAGAAGAGGTAAATAAAAAGCTTCAAAAAGAAGTTGATCTTTATTTAAAAAAATTAAAAGAGAGTGCAGTTATTGAATATCTGGATAAATCTCTCGAGGGATGAAAATGATAAAAAAGTACATAAAAAAGATAACAGAAGGCTGTAATCTTTCTTCTGAAGAAATGGAGGATCTTTTTAAAATTCTTATGGATGGGAAAGCAACAGATTCCCAGATAGGAGCTGTTCTTGTAGGTCTAAAAATGAAAGGGGAATCTGTCGAGGAAATAAGATCAGCTGCTAAAATAATGAGGGAAAAAGCTGTAAAAGTTCCAGTAAAGGATCGTTCAAAACTTATAGATACGTGCGGTACAGGGGGAGATAAAATTGATACATTCAATGTTTCAACAATAACAGCTTTTGTTATAGCAGGTGCAGGAGTAAAGGTGGCAAAACATGGCAATAGGTCTGTGTCTTCTAAATGCGGTAGTGCGGATATAATGGAGGCTCTTGGAGTTAAGATAGATCTTTCTCCTGAAAAAACAGCGGAAGCTATAGATAGGATAGGACTTGGTTTTCTTTTTGCCCCAATATACCATCCGGCCATGAAAAATGTTATAAAACAGAGAAAAGAGATAGGAGTAAGAACCATATTTAATATACTTGGACCACTTTCAAATCCTGCTGGAGCCAAATATCAGCTTTTAGGTGTATATGATAAAAACCTTGTTGAACCCATAGCAAGAGTTCTTTCTCTTTTAGGTTTAAAGAAGGCTTATGTTGTTCATGGTATGGAGGGTCTTGACGAGGTTTCTATTACCACAGACACATTAGTTGCTGAACTAAATGGGTCAGAAATTTCAATTTATTCAGTTAAACCTGAGGATTTTGGCATAGAGAGAGCTTCCTTGGAGGATATAAAGGGGGGAGATCTTGATTTTAATCTTCAGGTAGCACTTGATATTCTTGAAGGTAGGGATAAAAGCAGAAGAACAGATTTTGTCGCATTAAATGCAGGTTTTGCCCTGCATGCGGTAAGTGCCGTTGATTCGATCAGGGAGGGTATTGAACTTGCAAAGGAAACCATTTATTCTAAAAAAGCATACGAGATTTTAAACAGATTAAGAGAATACAGTAAAGGAGGTTAAAAGTGGAACTGATACTTTCTGGATTTATAGCAGGTGTATTTTTTATTCTTATGATTATTATGTTCTGGCTCGGTTATAAAGAAGCTTACAGACATAAGGTTGAAGATCCTGTTAAAATTGAGGATTTTTATGCAGGGGAAGGCTGGGATAACGATACGCTTTTTGCCTATAAAAGAATTGTTGATACTATTCACAGGGAACTTAACGACGAGGAACAGAAATATTTTATGTATCTTGTTGAGGAAGGTTATAGAGGAGATTTCCTTATAAGGAAGTTTTTAGAGTTTTCAAGACAGTTCAAAGACCATCACTAAAGGAGGAGATTAATGGCCTGTAGAGAGTTGGAAGGAAAGCTTGCATTTATAACAGGTGGAAGTAGAGGTATTGGAAGGGCTATAGCTTTAAAGCTTGCTGAGATGGGATCAGATGTGATTATTAACTACTATAAAAATAGGGAGAAAGCTGAAGAGGTTATTGAAGAGATAGAAGGCAAAGGTGTTAAAGGATATGCTATTCAAGGTGATTTTGGCAATAAAGAAGATATAGACAGAGTTTTTAATCAAATAAAAAATGAGTTTGGATACCTGGATATATTTGTAAGTAATGCTGTTGCTTCAGGAAGGGAAGTTGTTGGCGGGTTTGCCCCTTTCTTAAGATTAAAGGAAAGAGGGACGAGAAGAATATTTGATATAACAGTTATGGGTTTTATATGGTCTGTTCAAAAGGCTGTACCGTTAATGGAAGGGAGGAATGGAAAAATAATAGCTATATCGTCAACCGGAACAAGAGATTACATGCCAAATTATGCTATACATGGGGCTGCAAAGTCAGCACTTGAAGCTCTTGTAAGGTATGCTGCTGTCGAATTTGGAGAAAAAGGAATAAATGTTAATACAGTATCTGGAGGTCCTATAGATACAGAAGCTATTCAGCTGTTCCCGAATTATGAAGAGGTCAAAGCAGGAACTATAAAACTTACTCCTCTTGGAAGGATGGGAATGCCTGAAGATATTGCTGGAGTCGTTGGTTTCTTATGTACAGAAGATGCTAAATGGATACAGGGTCAAACTATAATAGTTGACGGGGGTCTTTCTCTCGTAAGGGGTCGTTAATTTGGTAGCGACCCTTTCTGTATCATATTAGATAAGGAGCTTATTGTCATAGATATATCATTTATCTGAGATAATAGTTCCTTTTCAATCTCCTTAATTTTTGAAGGTTTGTCTATAGTCTCTTCAAACTGTATAAGAAGTTCACCTATAGCATCAACTATATGTCTATTTTTAACAAACAGATCTTCCATGAATATAGGAATATTTGTTTCAATCATAGGAAGGGTGAAGAGTATCCAGGCAAGCGTTTCAGACGTAATAATTGATATATGCTTCAGAAGGTGAGCATCTTCCACTTCGTTTATATGTTTTATAAGATCTGTTGTTTTTTTCAGACTTTTTGAAAATTTGTCAAATATAAATGCACTTTCTTTTAATGTAAGCTCCTTTTTCTCATTTATAATTGAGTTTACTTCTGCTTTCTGACTTATTATGTAACTTTCTAAATCTCCTAATAGGTATTCAACATAAAGATTATTTTTTCCCATTACTCTTTACTTATATACTTCTTAATCATGCTCTTTATTTTCATCATTGTTTTTGTATGTATCTGGGATATTCTTGATTCAGTTAGTCCCAGAACCTCTCCTATTTCTTTCATGGAAAGTTCCTCGTAGTAATAAAGAGTTATAACAAGCCTCTCCCTTTCATTAAGTTTAGAAATTATATCAGAAATAATTTTTTTCAATTCTTCTTCTTCTACATACTTATCGGGTGTATCATCGTTTATAGATATAATCTGCCATAGTTTTGTATTCGCATCTTCATCAGAACCAACAGTTGTGTCTATAGATATAAGACCGCTGTTAGATATCTTTTCAGCATATTTCATATACTCATCTACATCCATCCCAAGATATTCCGCTATTTCTTCAGGTGTAGCTTCTCTACCTAATTTTTGTTCTACTTCAAGAATAGCAGTTTCAATATGTCTTGCCTTTTGTCTCACATTTCTTGGTACCCAGTCAAGCTTTCTTAGAGAGTCTATTATCTGACCTCTTATTCTTATCTCAGCATAGGTTGAAAGTTTAACACCTTTAGATGGATCATACTTATTGATCGCATCTATAAGGCCAAGAACACCTGTATTAATCAGATCCTCCTCAGTTACAGTTGGAGGAAGATTTTCCTGTTTCAGGCTCTGTACAATGTAGTTAATTTTCGGTAAAAACTCCATTATTATCTCGTTTCTCTCTCTGTTTGAAATCTTCATCTTTTCCTCCTCCTTAATCAAACTTAAGATTTATCCAGTTATTTAAAATTCTTCTCCAAAAGTTTTCCTTTTTTTCTGGAAGGGTACCCTCTAAGATAGCTTTTGCAACAATTTCTAAATCATGGCTGTACTTGCTGTTAGGGTATCTTGATGTTAGAACAAACCTCTCCCTTATTGATCTTGAAAGTTTTTCGTCTTTTCTTATTGATCCGTAGTATTTAATTGTTTTACCTGAAAATTTTCTTATAACATTATTAGTTGCATTGTATATTCTCTCAGCTTCTTTCTCGTTTTCTGTCATATTAACAACAAGACCGAGTTCCATATTGCCTGTGTTATAGTTTGATATAATTCTGCATATAGCATATGAATCTGCTACAGCTGTTGGATCTGGTGTTGTAACAACAACCGTTTTATCAGCTGCAAGACAAAAGTTTATAACGCTTTCAGATATTCCTGCTGAAGTATCTATAAGCATTATGTCAAATGCGTAGTATATATCTTGGAGAGAATTTAGTATAAACATCTGCTGTTCCTTTGGAAGATTTGCCAACTCCTCAAAACCTGAAGCTGCAGGTATAAATTTGATTCCATATTTTGAGGACCAGATGATTTCGTTTATATTTTTCTCACCTGTTAAAAGATGGAGAAGGTTGTACTTTGGTTTTTCGTTTAGAACAATATCAACATTTGCAAGAGCAAGATCAGCATCAAGTATAAGAACATTTTTTCCCATTTTTTGGAGTATATAGGCAAGATTAACTGTAAAACTTGTTTTCCCAACGCCACCTTTACCTGAGGTTACTGATATAACCTGAAAGTCAATAGATCTATTTTTCTTTACCAGACTTCTTAAGCTTTCAGCCTGATCTCTCATCATCTATAAACCCCTATAAGCTGTGTAAGAACTTCAGATGCTTCTTTTATGTCTTTGGGAACATCCATCCCATCTGTTATATAGCTGACTTTGTAGTTCCAGTTTGAAATTATAAAGATCAGCGGAATGATATTCTGTATTTCATCATATTTTGTAAGTATGAGGTGACTTATATTAAATTTAGAAAAGTAATTTATATCTTTTTCTACTATGTTTTCTTTTCTTGTCAGAGGAACTGTAAGTATATTTTCAGATTGTGTACTATTTGTTATAAAAGATACTATCTTTTCAACTTCCGGCAGATGTTTTATATTTCCGGGCGTATCGAAAAGGATATGATCAAACTCCTCAAAAGCGTCTTTGTAAAGTATTAGGTCTTTTTCATTTTTTATAAGGAAAAAAGGAATTTGCATAATTTCGGAAAATTTTTTGAGACCCTCTGATCCTCCAATCTTATAGAAATCAAAAGATGCTATTGCTATCTTTCTACTCTTATTAAACTTAAGAATTGCTCCTATTTTCGCTATGGTTGTGCTTTTTCCAGAAGATATATTCCCAAGTACGGTTATGTACTTCTTTATAAGGGGATTTTTTTCTATTTTCTCGTGTATATTGAGATCTTTAATGTTCTCAGCAAGTTTCAGATAAATACTTTTAATCTCTTCAAGAATACTACCATGTATTTCTTCTGGTATAAGATTTTTTTCAAGAAGAGAAGAAAGTCTGGATATGGGATAATTATTTTGACCGTCTTTAGATGAGCTTTTTCTTAATCTATTTTCTCTTTTTTCAGGCGATGCTGCAAGTATTTCAAATCTTCCATTGATCTCTTTTATAGAGAGGATTATCGCGTTATCTCCCAGCTCCTCCCTTATATTTGCCCATCCCTCTTGAAGATTGCTAACATGAAATATCTTCATTTTCATTTTATATCCTCCGCTGTCCATTTATAAAGCAAGATAAATGCCAAATCCGGAAGTGTTGTTAATAGTTAATAATTTGATGGAGATAATAATAAAATGCAGTCAAAAGTATGCATTATTTATAAATATATGATGACAACAGCAACAGAATAATTTTTTTCGTGAGATATGGAAAGACTAATATTTTCAGGTTTTAGAAGAGAATGAACTGTTTCTCTATGAGGGTGCAGTAAAATTTCTGCAGGTTTTCCCTGGCTTCCTGCTATTTCAATCTCTTTGTAGCTTAATTTTTTTCCAAAAGCTTGGAAATAAGCTTTTATAAATGCTTCTTTTGCAGCGAATCTTGCAGAGAAACATTGTATCATCATTTTTTTACTTTTGCAATAATCAACCTCTTTTTCTGTAAATATCTTTCTCAAAAAAATATCTCCATACTTTTCCAGAGCCTTTTCTATCCTTTTGTTTTCAACTATGTCTATGCCTGTATATAGCTTCATTTTATCTTACTCAAAATCTCATCTACAATCTGATACGGTGATTTTCCTTCTGTATTTATCTTTATATTTGACTGTGCATAAATTTTTTTTCTACTATTAAAGAGTTCTTCTATCTCTTTTCTACCTTTTTTTAGTAAAGGTCTTTCGTTGTCTTGCTTACATCTTTTTAATACTGTTTCTAAAGGTGTGTCAAGCCATACAACTATTCCCTTTTCCTTCATCTTTCTCATGTTTTCAATGTCCGCACCAAGACCTCCTCCTGTGGAAATAACCATATTATTAGAATCTAAAAACCTTTCTATCATTCTTTTTTCATATTCTCTAAAATACTTTTCTCCCTTTCTTTCAAAAATATCTTTTATTTTCATACCTTCTTCATTTTCTATCTCTTTGTCTATATCAACAAATTTCAGACCTAACTTTTCCGCAAGCAGTTTTCCAACTGTTGATTTTCCACTGCCCATGAAACCTACGAGATATATATTTTTCATTACCACACCTTGAGACGATATATTATAAATACAGCCAGTATCAAAAGCAAAATACTGTAAAATGAATACAGAACCGACCTTATAATACAGAATCCAAATAAGAATCTATTTATAAGCAGATTTAAGCAAAATCCCAATATAACAGCAAGTACTGTCGTTAAAGTGTAATGATTTGAAAGATAAGTTCCTGGAACAAAGTAATCTATAACCAAAAATATGAACAGGTAAATTATTACTCCTGAAAGAAAGACCACAGCCTTTTTTAAAATTTCCATGCTAATATTTAATTTTATCATTTTAAGAGAGGGTTAACTTGATTATTAGGGTAAAAGTAAAGCCAAATGCAAAGAAAGATGAGGTTAAACAGTTGGAAAGTGATTATTTTGAAGTAAGAGTTACAGCTCCACCTGAAAAGGGAAAGGCAAACAGTAGGGTTATAGAATTACTTTCAAAACATCTTAAGATTCCAAAATCAAAAATAAAGATAAAAAAAGGAGAAAAATCAAGGGAGAAAGTTTTTGAGATATCAATATAGAGATTTAACATATTCTTATCTTCCCCTGTGTTTATTAAAATTTTTTATATTATTAACATTGCGTCGCCGTAGGAAAAAAATCTATACCTTTTTTTAACAGCTTCCTCGTAAGCTTTGAGTATAAACTCTCTTCCTGCGAAGGCTGATACAAGAAGGAGAAGAGTTGATTTTGGAAGATGGAAATTTGTTATTAAAGAATTAACAATCTTAAATCTGTAAGGAGGATAGATAAATATATTGCTGAATCCTTCCTTACTGCCTGTCTGGGCATATGTCTCAAGAGTTCTTACTACCGTAGTTCCAACTGCAATAACAGATCTTCCTTTATCTTTTGTTTGTTTAATCAGATCGATTGTCTCATCCGGTATCTGATAGTATTCCTCATGCATTTTATGTTTTGTAATATCTTCTACAGTGATTGGTCTGAAAGTTCCAAGACCGACATGGAGCGTTAAGAAAGCTGTTTTTACGCCTTTTTTCTGAAGATTGTTTAAAAGTTCCTCTGTAAAATGAAGTCCAGCTGTAGGCGATGCAACAGCCCCCTCTTTTCTTGCAAAAACTGTCTGGTATAGCTTTTTATCTTTTTCTTCATCTTCCCTCTCAATGTAAGGTGGTAATGGTATATGTCCGTACTTGTTAATCAACGATTGGGTATCTTTGCCAATAAGCTGAACAACCGCTTTTCCTTCTTTATATTTTTCCAGTAATTTCACATGAAAATCGTCTGATATTATTACCTTTTGACCTTCTTTTACCCTCTTAATGTTTTTTATCAAAACTTCCCATACATTTTCATATACAGGTTTTAGTAGAAAAATCTCTATTTTTGCGCCGGTTTCTTTTTTTCCAATAAGTCTTGCAGGTATAACTTTTGTATCGTTTAGTATAAGAAGATCTCCCTTCCTTAGATAATCTAAGATATCCCTGAAAATTCTGTGCTGTATAGATTTATCTTTTCTGTCCAAAACCATAAGTCTGCATCTATCTCTCGGCTCAACAGGGTATTTGGCTATAAGCTCCTTGGGAAGTCTGTAATCATAATCAGATAATCTATGCATCTTACTTTGTAAACCTTGATATTATTATGAATATTAGGGAAAGAACTATACTTATTAATATAGATGTAGCGATAGGAAAATAAAAAACAAAGTTATCTCTCTTTATATATATATCTCCGGGAAGTTTCCCAAGTCCCAGGGGAAGTTTTTCAAAAAATACAAGTAAGACTCCTATTATAGCTATAAACAGACCTGCAATTATAAGTGCTTTTCCTATGCTTTCCATCGCTTTTATCCCAACAATTCTTTAAGCTTTTTAGTTGATAGAAAAATATCTTCCTTTCCAAATACAGCTGATACGACAGCGATATTTTTACAGCCAGTTTCTAAAATCAGTTTTACATTACTATGATTAATCCCACCTATAGCAACAACTGGCTGAATAGATAATTTAACAGCTTCTTTCAGCTTTTCAATACCTGATAATACAGTGTCTTTCTTTGTTTTTGTAGGGAAAATACTACCGAAACCGATATAATCAATAGGAAGATAGTTTGCCTCTTTTACCTGATTTAGGTTCTTTGTAGAAAGACCTAATATTTTTTCCTTACCTAAAAGTCTTCTCACTACCTCGACAGGCATATCATTTTGACCTATGTGGACACCGTCAGCATCAACTGCCAATGCAATATCAACCCTATCATTTATTATGAAAGGAATATTGTGTTTACTGCATATTTTTTTTAAAGCGACAGCATCCTGATACATCTCTTTTACATTTTTAATCTTTGCTCTGTATTGAATTACAGAAGCTCCACCTAATATGGCCTGTTCAACAGCGTAAATTATTTTGTTTCCGGTCAGATTTTCATCTGTTATAACATATAAGGATAGATCTATCTTTTTCAACTTCCTAAAACCCGCTTTATTTTTATTACTGTTAATAATATTATACGATTTGATTTTAAAAAAATTATCGGTTATTCTAATAAAACGGCGTTTGACTATTGTAGCGAGGTGGGATTATGACAGGTTATTTAGCACTGCTGATATTCTTCGTTATTGCTACAGTTATCGGGGCTGCGATGCTTATTATAAACAGACTGATAGCTCCCAAGATACCTGATCCTATGGAAGGATATACCTACGAGTGTGGAGTTCCACTTTATGACAAAACATCCCATCTTTCTTTAGAACAGAAATACTATCTGCTTGGTTTATTACTTGTTCTTTTTGATCTTGAAGCGGCGTTTGTTCTCCCTTGGGGAGCTGTGTTTAAGGCTATAGCGGAGATAAATCCATGGCTCATATTTATTGAGATGTTCATATTCCTTTTTATTCTTATACTTGGATATATATACGCCTGGAAAAAAGGAGCGTTAAGATGGCAGTAAAACACAACAATGGAATAATACTGACTACCGTTGAAGAAGTTCTCAGCTGGGGTAGAAGAAATTCTCTATGGCCTGCATCTGTTGGTCTTGCTTGCTGTGCTATAGAGATGATGCATACGGCAGCATCAAGGTTTGATACTGACAGACTTGGGATAATATTTAGAGGCTCGCCAAGACAGTCTGATGTTTTGATAGTTGCGGGAACAGTTGTTAATAAAGTTGCACCTATGCTTAAACTTATATACGATCAGATGCCTGATCCAAAATGGGTTATAGCTATGGGAGGTTGTTCCTCGGCAGGTGGACCTTTTCCGACATATGCCACTCTTCAGGGTGTTGATAGGATAATACCTGTTGATGTTTATGTTCCAGGATGTCCTCCAACGCCACAGGCACTACTTTGGGGAATCTTGGAGCTCCAGAAAAAGATAAAAGCTAAAAAAGAAGGAAAGGTCTGGGAGGAGATACCTATCAGAGAAGTGCCTACAGCTTCACAGCCAATACCAATTAAAGAGAAATCACCTCTTGGATTTTAATAAAAGCTCCCTTTTTAGGGAGCGTTTTCCCCTTTTATATACTGGGATTTAAGGGGTAATATTTTGCATTTATGGGCTGAAACAAAAGAGCTTGAACTTCTTGAGGAAAAATTTTCTGAGATAAAATTAGAAAAAGCAGAAAACTTTACCTCTATTATTGTTAAAAAAGAAAATCTTCTGGACATTCTTACCTTTTTGAAAGATGAATTGGATTACCGTATGTTTATAGATCTTACGGCTGTTGATTATTATCCTAAAAATCCAAGATTTATGTGTGTTTATATACTTTTCTCACCTGAGAAAAGAAAGAGGATAGCTGTAAAGTGTTGGGCAGACAATGATTCTATTCCTTCTGTTATACATCTTTGGAAAGGTGCTAAATGGGCGGAAAGGGAGGTTTACGATCTTTTTGGCATCAGGTTTGAAGGACATAAGAACCTTGTTAGGATGTTTTTATGGGAAGGCTATAAACACCATCCGTTAAGGAAGGATTTTCCAAAGGAAGGCATTCAAGAGGTTTACCTTCCTTCTCTAAATCTTAGACCTGATGAGATTCCTGCACATAACTACACCCCTTATCATACTTATGTTCCATCTATGGAAGAACTTGAAAAAACACAGAAAAGCAGGTTGGAGAAAAAATCTCAGATTGTTTTAAACTGGGGTCCTTTACACCCTGGGACACATGGAACAATATGGTTTTTATTTGATATGGAAGGAGAAACGATAAAAAATTGTGAGATTATACTTGGGCAGTTGCACAGAGGAATAGAAAAACTTGCTGAAGACCTTACTTATACACAGATAATTCCATATACAGACAGGATGGATTATATATCTGCTCTCTGCAGTCAGGTTGCTTATGTAAACACCGTTGAGAGACTTTTAGGTGTTGAGCCTCCTCAGAAGGCAAAATGGATTAGAACAATGATGTGTGAACTACAAAGGATCAATTCTCATCTTCTCTGGCTTGGCACCTATGCACTTGATCTTGGAGCTTTGACTATATTTCTATATGCGTTCAGAGAAAGAGAAAAGATAATGGATATAATTGAGGGTATTGCTGGTATAAGGCTCAACTCAACATATATAAGAATTGGAGGTGTATCTAAGGATCTTCCTGAAGGTGCAATTGATGTAATCAAACATTTTCTAAATGATTTTCCCGAAAAACTTGATGAGTATGAGACTATACTGACTAAAAACAGAATATGGTTAAGAAGAAATCTAAATATAGGGATAGTTACAGAAGACCAGGTTTATCAGTATGGACTTACAGGCGTCGTGGCAAGATCTGCTGGAGTCCCATACGATATAAGAATGATTCAGCCCACAGATGCGTATGACAAGGTGGATTTTGAGATACCTCTGGGAAAAGTTGGAGATTGTTACGACAGGTATCTTATAAGAATTGAGGAGATGAGACAGAGTATAAAAATAATAAAACAGTGTGTAGCTGAAATAGAAAACCTAAAGGATGACAGATATATATCTACTGAAAACCCGTATGTATTGCCAACATTAAATGAGGTTTTCAGTTCAATTGAGTCAATGGTTAAAGATTTTAATCTCAGGATTTATGGAGAGCAGGCACCAGAAGGAGAAATTTACATGTCAGGAGAAAATCCAAGGGGTGAGCTTGGATTCTATATAGTCAGCAGAGGGGATGGAAAACCTTACAGAATTAAGATAAGATCAGGGGCTTTTTACAATTTGCAGATATTCCCTGAGCTGATAAAGGGAAGGACAGTTGCTGATGCGGTTGCTTTACTTGGAAGTCTTGATCCGGTTGTTGGAGAGACTGATAGGTAAATATAAAACAAACACTGTTTGATTTTTAATTGAGATATGTTAAGATGTTTTAAATAAATTAGTAATGACGAGGTTAGGATGGAACTACTCGGGACGGTTATCGGCGTTACTGTAAAATCACTGATCTTTATAATCGTTATGTTCCTCGCTGCAGCTTATCTTACATTACTTGAGAGAAAATTTGCAGGTCATGTTCAACAAAGACCCGGTCCTCTACATGTTGGACCTCATGGATTTCTTCAGCCTATAGCTGATGCATTGAAAGTTCTTACAAAGGAAGATCTTGTTCCTGATAGCGTTGACAAAGTTTTATTCTATATGGCTTCACTTCTTGCATTTGTTCCTGCAATTATGATACTTGCTGTAGTTCCTTTTGGTGAGCCTTTTACAGTTTTTGGATTGGAGATAAAGCCATATATTACTGATTTAAATATAGGTGTTTTATTGGCACTTGCTTTTGGTAGTTTAGCAATATACGGTGTTATCTTTGCAGGTTGGGCTTCAAACTCAAAGTATCCTATGATAGGAGGTCTAAGAAAAGCGGCTGTTCTCATTGGGTATGAGGTTGCTCTCGGTTTTGCTATGGTAGGTCCAATAATGCAGGCAGGAAGTTTTTCGTTAAGGGAAATAGTTGAAGCCCAGTCCGGCATGTGGTTTATAATACCTAATATTCTTGCTTTTGTTGTCATTATTTTTGCAATTCTTGCTGAAACAGGAAGAACTCCATTTGATGTCCAGGAAGCAGAAGCTGAGCTTGTTGGTGGTTATATAACAGAGTACACGGGAATGAAATTTGGTCTTTTTCCCCTTGCTGAATGGTATATAGCAACATTTGTACTTAGTGCAATAGCCGTTATTCTTTTCTTTGGAGGATGGCAGCCTTTACCTCTAATGGGATGGCTACCTATACCGGATATAGTGTGGTTTTTTATAAAGGTTTTTCTCCTTTTTATGTTCTTTTTATGGGTTCATTGGACTTTACCAAGGTACAGAGTTGATCAGATAACAGAGCTCGCGTGGAAGGTTATGCTTCCTTTAGCTCTTGCCAATATACTTGTGGTTGCACTCTGGATAATTTTTATAGGGTAGGATGGTTAGAATAAAATACGTAGAAAGACCAGAGCTTACAAATAGGGAAAGGATTCTTTTTGTTGACTTTATAAAAGGTATGAAGATAACGTTAAAGAATCTAATGAAAAAAACTGTTACGACAGCTTTTCCATTTGAGAAATTAACGCCTCCAAAGAGATTTAGAGGAACACATGCTCACAGAGTGAAAAATGGAAAAGAACCTCCATCCTTTAAAGTAATAGAGAAGTTTATGGATATAGAGTTTGGCGAGAGTAGGTGTGTTGCGTGTTACATGTGTATGCAAGCATGTCCTGTTCCGTTTCTTTTTAATATTGAGGCTATTCAGCTTCCAGATGGTAGAAAAAAGGTAGTGAGATTTGATATGAATCTGTTAAACTGCATGTACTGCGGTCTTTGTACTGAAGCCTGTCCTGTTGACTGTCTTATAATGACAGATATTTACGAGACAGCTTCTTATCATCGGGCTTCCTGTGTTTTACATATAGATGATATGAAAAAAAGAAGTATTGATTTTGATAGAAGAAGGTATGGAGAACCTGATAGAATCTGGATAGATGATGATCAAAGATCTAAGTTATGGGGGCAGATTAAATGGAGCTAAACAGTGTAGCTTTTTACTTTTTTTCAACACTTGCTGTGATCTCAGCCGTTGGTGTTGTTTTTTTTAAAGATATTATCTATGCCGTTCTTTCATTAATATCAACGCTTATAATGGTTTCAGGTCTTTTTTTCACTATGGGGGCTGAACTTATAGGCGGTCTTCAGATACTTATATACGCAGTTGCTATTGTGGTATTCTACGTTCTGGTTATATCTACAGTTCCTGAGTTTAAAGGAAGGTCTGTTGATCCTAAATATATGCTTACATCAATTCCTGTTGGTTTTCTCATTTTTATTGAGCTTGCATATGTTTCGCTTTATGGAGCATGGGAAGCTAACAAGGGTATATTCACACCTGAAGTTGTAAATGAAGTTGGAAATGTGAAAGCTGTTGCTACAATGCTTTTTACAAAGTATCTGTTTCCATTTGAGGTTGCTTCACTTATCCTTCTTGTTGCAATGATAGGAGCTATTCTCATAGGTAGAAAAGATCATGTAATAGATGAGGAGGCTAAAGGATAATGGTTCCTTACGAGTATTATGTTGTTTTAAGCGGTCTATTAATGGTTCTTGGACTTATAGGTATTATAATTAGGAAAAATCTTATAGCTATGCTTCTTTCCACAGAATTAATGTTAAATGCTGTAAATATAGCCTTTGTTGCGTTTGATATGAAACTTTATGATGTTTCAGGACAGGTTTTTGTCTTTTTTATACTGACAATAGCTGCAGCAGAAGCTGCTGTGGGTCTTGGTCTTATTATGGCTATTTATAGACTTAGAAAAGATGTTGATGTCAACACACTCACAGAACTAAAACTATAGGAAGAGGAGCGAGATGGAGTATTTATGGATTATACCTTTTTCCCCTTTAATAGCATTCATAATACTTGGTCTTTTTGGATATAAGTTTTTCAGAGAACCTCTTGCAGGAATTATAGCTGTAGGAGCTGTTGCTTTATCAGCCGTAGTTTCTGTAATAGGTTTTATAAAAGTAGCTTCAACAGGAGAACATTACGTTCTGAAGCTTTTTACATGGATGCCGCTTGGTGATTATGAGATCTCGGTAAGCATACTCTGGGATCCTCTTTCAGCTCTTATGACATGTGTTGTTACTGTGATATCTACATTCATATTCCTTTTCGCTGTAGGTTATATGAGAAACGAGCCGTCTTATCCAAGGTTTTTTGCATATCTTTCATTATTTGTGTTTTTCATGTTGATGCTGACTCTATCAGACAATCTTGTTCAGCTTTTCTTTGGTTGGGAAGGAGTTGGACTTGCTTCATATCTACTGATAGGGTTTTACCATCATAAAAATTCTGCTGCAGATGCGGCATTTGAATCATTTATAACCAACAGAGTAGGGGATTGGCTGTTTTTAACAGGTCTAATACTTGCGTTTGTAACGTTTGGAACTCTTGATTATATAGATATATTCAATCAACTACCTGAAGTTGGATACTGGACTATAACGATAATTGCACTTCTTCTTTTTGGTGGAGCCGTTGGTAAGTCGGCCCAGGTAGGTCTCCATATATGGCTGCCTAATGCTATGGAGGGTCCCACTCCAGTTTCTGCTTTAATTCATGCTGCCACTATGGTTGCTGCCGGTGTATATATGGTAGCGAGACTTATGCCGATTTTTTCTGCATCAGATATAGCACTTGATACTGTTCTTTTTGTAGGAGTGGCATCAGCATTTATCGCTGCAACTATGGGACTTGTTCAGAATGATATTAAAAGAATCATTGCTTATTCAACAATGTCGCAACTTGGATATATGTTTGCTGCAGAAGGGCTTGGTCTCTTTAGCGAGGGGATGTTTCACCTTGCATCTCATGCCGTTTTTAAAGCTCTTCTTTTCCTCGCAGCAGGAAGTGTACTGATAGGTATTCACCATATTCTAAATGTTCAGAAAATGGGACAGCTGAGAAGGTATATGCCTATAACAGCTGTTACATTTCTTATTGGTGCTCTTGCTTTAGCTGGAATACCTCCATTTGCAGGATTTTTCTCAAAAGATCCTATAATTGAAGGGGCATATGAGATATCAAAACTTGCATGGTTTTTCTTATGGTTTGGTGCCGCGTTAACCGCATTTTATATATTCAGGTTGTACTTCCTTGCTTTTGAGAATAGTGACAGACTTGATCCTCATATTAAGGAACACGTTAAAGAATCTCCATGGACTATGACGGTTCCTCTTGTTGTTCTTGCAGTAGGTGCTGTTTTCCTCGGTTTCTTTAAAGATTTCTTTGGAAACTTCCTGAAACCTTCTCTTGATCCTCAACATATAACATTTCTTAAGGAAGATGTAAGAATATTTGTTGAAGAAGGTCTTTCAAGAGCTCATCACGTTCATATGGCTGAAGATGCATGGCATTTTATGACTCATTCTCTCTCATCGCCATTAGGACTCCTTCTTTTATTCACGGCGGTAGCCGGTATATTCTTTGCCTGGATTATGTATCAGATCAGACTTATTGATCCTTCCAAGATTGCGAGAGATTTTAAACCTCTTTACCTGCTTCTCTATAACAGATGGTATTTTGATTTTGTTTATTACTCGATTTTTGTTTACGGATATTACAGATTCTCAAAAATACTATGGTGGATTGGTGATAAATTTATTATTGATGGAATCGTTGATGGATCTGGTAAAGTTTCTCTTGCTACTGGTGGTGGAGTCAGGTTGATCCAGACTGGAAGGATAAGCGCGTATGTAATGCAGATGGCTGTTGGAATAATGATATTCCTTGGAATATTCTTACTCTTTAAGTAGGGGGCTGTGGAATGAATGTAGAATTTGTATCGGCTGGGTTTCCTCTGATCACATTAAGTATTGTGATACCCGTTATTGCAGCAGCAGTGCTGTTTGTTGTGAAAGAAGAGCTTTCAAAACCAATAAGTATAATTACATCTGCAATAGTATTTATTATCTCAACATTTATGCTTTTTGCTTATGACTACAGCTCGTACAAGATACAGTTTTACGAAAAGTACACATGGATACCTCAACTTGGCGTCAGCTATGAAGTTGGTGTTGATGCTTTAAGTCTTACAATGGTATGGCTTACCGCACTTGCATTTTTGGTATCTTTCATATGGAGTACAAATATACAGAAAAGAATTAAAGAGTATTTTATATCATTTTTGATTCTTGAAGCTGCATGTATTGGTGTTTTTGTGTCTTGGGATCTGGTCTGGTTCTATATTTTCTGGGAAGCTATGCTTATTCCGATGTTCTTAATTATAGGAATATGGGGATATGCTGAAAGAATTTACGCAGCTACAAAGTTCTTTATTTATACATTTTTTGGATCTCTCTTCCTTCTCATTGGCGTAATAGGTATGTATATTTATCAGTATTTTAATAAAGATATTCTCTCAACAAGCTATTTTGATCTTGTTAATCTCAATCTACCATTTAATCTTGAGATAGTATTTTTCCTTTTGCTTGCACTTGGATTTGCTATTAAAGTTCCTATGTGGCCTTTTCATACGTGGCTTCCTGCAGCTCACGTTCAGGCCCCTACAGCAGGTTCGGTAATACTTGCTGCAGTACTTCTAAAGATGGGAACTTACGGTTTTGTAAGATTTTCACTTCCATGGTTCCCTGAGGCTTCTAAGTATTTTGTCCCTGTTATGTTTACACTTGGTGTAATAGCGATAATATACACAGCAATGATGGCACTTTCTCAAACGCATATTAAAAGGATAATAGCCTACTCATCTGTATCCCATATGGGTTTTGTTACAATCGGAACATTTGCCCTTAATATGGAAGGTATGAATGGTGCAATTATAACGATGATTTCCCACGGATTTACTTCAGCAGCTTTATTCCTTGCTGCCGGGTATATTTACGATAGAGTCCATTCTTATGAGCTAAAAGATCTTGGCGGACTTGCCAAATTTATGCCTGTTTTTGCAACGCTTTTTATGATATCTGCTATGGCGTCAGCAGGACTTCCGGGTCTTTCAGGTTTTGTAGGAGAGTTTCTCTCTCTTGTAGGAACATTTAAAGCCAGTGTTTTAACAGCTGTTCTTGCCGGTATAAGCCTTATTGTTGGGGCTGGCTATACACTCTGGCTTTATCATAAATCTATGTTTAAAGAAAGTTTATTGACTCCAGAAAAGATACATAGATGGGAAAAACTTAAAGATATGAATGGTGTAGAGCTTGCATCTTTTGTTCCTCTTGTAGTAATGATGTTTGTTCTTGGTATATACCCTGCATGGTGGATAAAATTAATAGAAACTACATCTGCAGCTATTCTCTCTAAGATAATAGGAGGCTAAGGGATGTCAATAATACAGCAATTAGTTTCAGGGATTGGTGTTCCTAACTTTGGAGTTATACTTCCAGAAATTATTATCCTGCTTACGGCTTTTATACTTCTTGTTGTTGAGCTATTAACAAGAAGCAGGGTTATTATATCTGCAATAACCGTTACAGGTCTTATCCTTTCTGCAGGATCTGTTTTTCTTATAAAAAAAGGTGATGTTACCTTTTATGGACTGTATGTTGTAGATATGTTTTCTCTTATATTTAAGCTGTTTCTTATACTTACAACACTTTTTGTTGTTATAAACTTAAAACCTTATCTTGATTCTAAAAAGTCCTACTATGGCGAGTATTACTATATTATTCTATTTGCTCTTATTGGTATGATGATAATGGTTTCATCACCTAATCTTGTTACTTTTTATATAGGTCTTGAGCTTTCAGCTGTTTCAATATATATCCTTGCGGGAACATTTAAAAAAGATTACAGATCTAAGGAGGGTGCATTCAAATATCTAATAATGGGAGGTATGGGAACAGCTATAATCAGTTATGCCATAGCTCTTATCTATGGAAGAACAGGGTCATTTGATTTTTATACAATAGCGTCACTCATAAACAGCAATAATATAGATATAGGTGTTACAGGAGCGTTAATACTTTTGATTATAGGACTTGCTCTGAAGGCAGCTGCAGTTCCTTTCCACTTCTGGACGCCCGATGCGTATGAAGGAGCACCAACACCTATAACAGCTTTTATGGCTGTTGCCGCAAAAATAGCTACATTTGCAGTTATTCTTAGGGTAATGGTTGAGGCTTTTCCCTTTATATCAAAAGAATGGAGTTTTGCATGGGCACTCCTTGCAGCTGCATCAATGATAATAGGAAATATAATAGCTTTGAGACAGGAAAATGTTAAAAGAATGCTTGCATATTCATCTGTTGCTCATACAGGTTACATACTTGCAGCCATAGCAGCCCCTACAGGAATGGGATTTTCAGCTCTTATATTCTATTCATTGATATACATATTTATGGGAATAGGTGGATTTATACTTTTATCTGCACTTGAGAAAAACCATAACTGGTCAAATCATATAGATGATTTCAAAGGTCTCTCAAAAAGAAGTCCTATGATGGCTCTTTTTATGCTTGTGTTTATGTTCTCCATGCTTGGAATTCCACCAACTGTTGGATTTATGGGTAAACTTGGAGTTTTCCTTGCTCTTATAGGTTCCGATATATGGTGGCTTGCCGTAACGCTTGTTGTTATGAGTATAGTATCTGCAGGGTATTATTTAAGAGTTGTGATTTATATGTATATGTATGAACCTGTATCAAAAGCAAGGCTTAATTTTGCCATGACTGAGATGTTTACAGTTGCATTTATGGCTGTTTTTGTTCTTATACTCGGTATATATCCAACGGTTTTCTGGGGAATATCAACAACGTTAAGTTCGTTACTTATAGCTGGTGTCGGTAGGTAAATGAGAGGGGAGGTTTATGTTTTGTCTTCTCCGGCTGGAGGGGGCAAAACAACCCTTTCTAATCTGCTTTTAAAAGAGATACCAAACTTAAAAAGGATTGTGACATGTACAACAAGAAAACCTCGTAAAGGTGAGATAAATGGTGTAGATTATATCTTCTTAGAGGAGGAACAGTTTAAGGAAAAGATAAAGAAAGGCGATTTTTTAGAATATGCTGTAGTTCATGGTAACTACTATGGGACACCTAAGAAACAGGTTTTTTCAGAAATAAATAAAGGTAATGATGTTCTTCTTGTTATAGATGTTCAGGGTATGAGGAAAATAAGATCTAATTTGAAAAATGTCATAACTATTTTCTTGATTCCACCATCAATAGATGAGCTTATTAATAGAATGAAAAAAAGAGGGGACGGCGAAGCCGAGATAAAGAAGAGGCTTGAAACGGCAGTAAAGGAATTTTCAGCGTGGAAAGAATACGATTACATAGTTATAAATGATATACTTTTAGATGCAAAAGAGGCGGTTAAACATATAATTCTTTCTAACAGGTATAAAACAACACGTTTTGATTTAAACAAGATAATTGATAGAAAATTGAGAGAATTGATGAAAGATGGATAGGTTCTTAAAACTACTTTTTTTTGCATACACACTGCTTATATTTTTTCTTTCAATATATCCAGTTAAAGAAATGCCTTCAGACGACAAACTTGTCCATTTTTTAGTATTTTTTCTTTTTACTGTCGTAATGAAGCTTTCATTTAATATAGGCTATTGGAGTACTTTCTTTTATGGGTCTTTATATGGTCTTTTTATTGAGGCAGTTCAATATTTCTTACCTTATAGATCTGGTGAATATGGTGATTTTTTGGCCGACTGTTTCGGGGTTTTATCAGGTCTTTTCACTTATTTTCTTTTTGAATTTTTGTATATGGAATTAAAGTACAAAGAGTGATATATTATTTTATTCATACATATGTAGGAGGTTTATGATTGAATAAAAGACCTTTAATAGAACAGGCATTAAAAAGAGTTAACAACAGGTATGAGCTTGTACATGCAGCAGCCAAGCTTGCAAAAGATCTTTATGAAACAGGAGCAGAAAGTTACGTAACGGAAGAGGGAATTCCGTTAAAAAAGACGGTTATATCAATAAATGAGATAGCTAAAGGTAGGGCTGTTATACTCAGAAAGGAGTAGAAATATATGTGTATTTAGAAAAGATATTTTTTAATTATAAATTAGGAAGATTTTTCTTTTCCTTTGCCCTTCTATTTGCTTTCTCTGTTTTTGCCGGAACATTCAAAACAAACTATGAAAAGTTTCCTTTTGCCGCTGTAATACTATTTTCATATACATTGACAGCATTTTTATCACTTTATATAAAAAGGATAAACTTCTTAGATTTTCTTCTTGATATAACGTTTCTATCAGCGTTAATATTTACAGATTTTGATGCTATGAAATATTTTTCAGTGCTGTACCTTATAGTTCTTTTTTTTGCTGGGTTTGTATTAAAGCCTTTTTATGCTTACTTTATCAGCTTTATAGCATTCTTTATTTACAGCTTTCTTTTCTTTTTAAACTGGAACTTTAGGGATGCGGCTCTTATAAATCTTTTGTTAAATGGTTCGGCTTTTGGAATTATCGTTTATGCGGGAACAAAAGTAAGGGAAAAGATCCAGTTTCAAGAAGAGTATATTAGATCTCTTGAAAAAGAAAAACAGCAAGCAGAATTGTATAAGAAGCTTTATAGGATTGGTGCCGAACTTGCACATGAGATAAGGAATCCTCTTGCATCAATACACGGAGCAGCACAGCTTTTGAGCGAAGGAAATATTAATGAGAAACTGCTTGGTATGATAAGAAAAGAATCGGAAAGACTTGATCAGCTCTTAAAGGAATTTTTGTTGTTATCTAAACCAAGGGAGATACAGGAAAGATCAATAGATATAAATGAGTTTTTAAAACAACTTGTAAATCTTTACAGTAATAAGGGAAAAAAAGTAGATCTTATAGTTCAGGGTAATCCAGTCATATATATAGACGAAAGGGAACTACATTCGGGAATATCAAATATAATAAAGAATGCTCTTGAATGGGCAAGAAGCAGAGTGGTTTTGAAAGCTTACGAAAAAGATAATAATCTTATTATTGAGGTGGAAGATGATGGAGAAGGTATAAAAGGTACAGATAAAGAGAAAATATTTGAACCTTTCTATACTAAGAGAAAATCAGGAACAGGCTTGGGTCTTGCGATAGCTAAAAGAGTTTTTGTTGAGAATGGTGGAAATATAATAGTAGAAGATAGTAAGCTTGGGGGAGCAAAATTTCTGATACAAATACCTTTAGTGAGGAGTAAATGAAAGCTATAGTTGTTGATGATGAAAAAAATATTTCAGAACTTCTAAGCATTCTTCTGAGCGAGTATGATATAGAATCTGATACAGCTTCATCCTACAGCGAGGCAAGATCGTATATAAAGGAAAATTATTATGATCTTGCATTATTAGATCTTAGGCTTCCAGATGGGTCAGGTATAGATATTCTTAAACAGATTAAAGAGAAAAATCCTAAAACTGAGGTGGTTATAATAACAGCATTTGCATCGTCAGAAACCGCTGTAGAGGCTATAAAGTTAGGGGCGTACGATTATATATCAAAACCCTTCAATATAAATGATCTTAGATTGATAATAAGAAACGTAAAAGAAAAGATAGATCTTGAAAAGAGGATATGTATTGAGGAAAAGGAAAGGTTAGAGGATCTGGCAGGAAAATCACAGGCAATTCAAAATGTTAAAGAAACAATAAAAAAGATAGCTCCTTATGACATTAATGTTCTAATTGTGGGAGAAAGCGGAACAGGAAAAGAGGTGGCTGCAAAGATGATTCACAGGCTGAGCAGTAGGAGAGATAAGCCCTTTGTAGCTATTAATTGTGCTTCTCTTCCAGAAGAACTCCTTGAATCTGAGCTTTTTGGATATAAAAAAGGTGCTTTCACAGGGGCAGTTTCAGATAAAAAAGGTCTGATAGAGGAGGCTGATGGTGGAACTCTTTTTCTTGATGAGATAGGTGAGATGCCTCTCCCCCTTCAGGCAAAACTGCTAAGATTCCTTGAAGAACAGATAATAAGACCTCTTGGTTCTACTAAGGAAATAAAAGTTGATGTTAGAATTATTTCAGCAACAAACAGGAATCTTGAAGAAGAAATAAGGAAAGGTAATTTTAGAGAAGATCTTTTTTACAGGCTTGGCACAATAATAATAAAAATGCCGTCTTTAAGAGAAAGAAAAGAAGATATACCTTTGCTTGTTGAACAGATACTTAAAGAAATAAAAGAAAAGTACAACAAGAATATAAAAAGAATTTCACCTGATTTTATGAAATATCTAATCTCCTATGATTATAAAGGCAATATAAGGGAGTTGAAAAACATTCTTGAAAAAGCTGTTATTCTATCTGAAGGCGAAGAGTTAAACTTCATTCCCACATTTCCTGAGAAATTTAACTCTCTGTATATAGACAATCCAGAAGATGAATTTACAGTGAAATCGTTTCCAGAAGAAGGTGTAGATTTAAAAGAGGTTCTGTCAAGAATAGAGAAAGCCTTGATATTTAAAGCACTTGAAAAGGCGGAAGGTAAAAAATCTAAAGCATCGGAGATACTTAGACTTACATTCAGAGAGTTCAGATATAGACTTTCAAAGTATAGAGAAAATTCTGAAAGCTGAGAAAATCCAAATATTATTGATATATAATAATTATTTCACAAAATTTCTTGCCCGGAGGAAGGAATGTCTGAAGAGATAATTGAAAGCAGGAGAGATCTTGTAAAAAAATTAAAAGATAAAGGTATAAATCCTTATCCACATAAATTTAGTGTAACTGAAAAGCTTGATCAGATAAGAAAAAAGTATGAGCTGCCTGTCGAAAAGGATAAAGAGTATCTTCTTAAGGGAAGAATAAAAAGAGTTTCAAAAAAAGAGAGCAACTATATTATAAGGTTTGCTGATCTGACTGAACCTGTGGAAATACAGGTAATGTTTCCTACAGACAGAGGTAAGATCTCACCTAATACAGTATGTTCGTTTAAAGGATATCTGGATCGTATAGACGGCAAGTTAACTCTTGTGGCAGATCAGGTTGTTGAAGGAGAGGAGGGATTATCTGTAAGTGAGGTAAAAAAAGTTTACGATCTTGATCCAGGTAGAGAAAAAGTTAGCGTAGCTGGAAGAATTATATCATTTAGAGATCAGGGAAAAGCTGCTTTTGGTCATATTCAGGATGCTGATGGGAAGATTCAGATATATCTAAGAAGAGATACTCTTGGCGATGAAAGATATAATGAAGCTATGGAAATTCTTGATATAGGAGATATTGTTGGAATTGATGGTGAACTTTTTAGAACGATGACTGGAGAGTTAACTGTTGAGGTAAAAGAATTTAAGCTTTTAGCCAAGTCTTTAAGGGCTTTGCCGGAGAAATGGCATGGTCTTAAAGATGTAGAACTTAGATACAGAAGAAGATATGTGGATCTTATAGCAAATCCTAAAGCAAGGGAAATATTCAAGATAAGGTACAAAGCTATAAAAAGTTTGAGGGAGTTTCTTGAAAATGAAGGCTTTATAGAAGTAGAGACACCTATACTTCAATCTGTTGCTTCAGGTGCAATGGCAAAACCTTTTATCACTCATCATAACGCCCTGGATATAGATATGTATCTCAGAATTGCACCTGAGCTTTATCTTAAGATGCTGATTGTTGGTGGTTTTAATAGGGTTTACGAGCTTGGGAGAAATTTCAGAAACGAGGGAATAGATACAACGCATAATCCTGAGTTTACAATGGTTGAGTTTTATGCCGCCTATATGGATTATAATGATCTTATGGAGCTAACTGAAAAGCTTATGAGAAAGATACTTCTGGACACTGTAGGTAAGTTAAAAATAGTCTGGGACGGTCAGGAACTTGATTTTTCTAAACCTTTTAGGAGATTAAGATTTTTTGACGCTTTGAAAGAAAAAACAGGAAAAGATAAAGAATTTTTCTTAAATGAAGAAAAAGCGAGAGCTTTTGCAAAAGAAGTAGGAATTCCAAAAGCTGATACATTAACACATCTTAAAATACTTGATAAGCTTTTTGAATATTTTATAGAGGAAGATCTTGTTCAGCCTACATTTGTTATAGATTTTCCAAAGATACTGTCTCCGTTGGCAAAAACACATAGAGAAGATCCGGATCTTGTTGAGAGATTTGAACTTATTGTAAATAAACAAGAGATAGCTAACGCCTATACAGAGCTTAATGATCCTGAAGATCAGAGGGAAAGATTTTTACAGCAATTAAAGGAAAAGGCGGCAGGTGATGAAGAGGCTATGGATGTAGATGAGAACTTTCTCACAGCTCTTGAATACGGACTTCCACCAACAGGAGGAGAAGGTATAGGTATAGATAGGCTTGTTATGATGCTTACCGATAGTCCATCAATAAGGGAAGTTATTCTCTTTCCTACATTACGACCAGAAAAAGATTGATTTGTGACAAGGATTTTATGGATTTCTATATTTAATCTTATATTACAGTGGAGGAAAATTTTAATTGAAAAATAGATTTAGAGGAGCACTTGTAGGTGCTGCTGTTGGTGATTCAATGGGAATGTGTGTTGAGGAGATCCCTTTTGATGAGGTTATATTACACTACGGGGATAAAATAACAAATATATGCGAGCCACATCCAGCATCTCCAGCCTCTTATCTTAAGGCTGGTGAAACATCAAGTGAGTTTGAAATAGTTAAAATAATTGCCGAATCTCTCTCTGATAAAAAAATGCTTGATATTAAGGATATTATTGAAAGATATATAATCTGGGAAGAAAAGGAAGAACTACACAGCTACGTTGATCCTTATTTTTTACTTGCTGTTGATGCACTTAAGAATGGTAGGGAAATAGAGAGAGGAGGAAGTTCAATAGAGGGAGCATTACCAGCAATTCCTCTTGGTATGTATCATTATACAAATCCTGTTTTAGCTGTTGAAGGAACAAAAGCTGTAGTTATGCTTACACACAGGAATGAAATAGTTATTGACACTGCATCGGTATTGGCGGTAGCTATCGGTGAACTGCTTCAGGGTAAGTTTTATCTTGAGGATGAGTATCATTACTTTATAAAGTTATTAAAAACATTTGTTCAAAAAGATGAAACAAGATTTTATCTTGATAGGGTTGAAACTCTTATAAGGAAAGATGCTTCTTATGAAGATGCTGTTAATGAACTTGGTAATGGGTCTTACGCCCTTGAAGCACTTTCACAGGCTCTGTTCATATTTCTCAAAACTCCGGGAAATACTGAGAATGTTATAATACATGCTGTAAACTCTTATGGAAACTATGGTGGAGATACGGACTCTATAGGACTTATCGCAGGAGCTTTAGCTGGTGCCTATAATTCCGAGGAAAGTATCCCATCAAGATGGAAGGTAGCGTTGAAAAACTATATAGAGATTGTTAAACTTGCAGATAGGCTCTACACGGTAGCACAACATTAGAGGAGGGATAGCTTTAGATGGCTAAGAAGAAGGGAAGGTTGCAGGAGCAGTTTTTAAATGCAATAAGAAAGGAGAAAGTAAGAGTTAATGTTTATTTAGTAAATGGCGTAAAACTTGAAGGGAAAATAAGGTATTTTGATCCTTTCACTATTCTTTTAAAAGAAGGACCAAGACAGGTTTTAGTATATAAACATGCAATAACAACAGTAATTCCTAAAAGAGAAATAGAGTTCGAGTTAGAAGATCAGGAATAAATCTGATTTAAATCATTTGACTGGGGGATTTTCTACTGTTATATTATTAGTAATAGTTATCAATAAAAATAATAACTAAGGAGGAAAAAAATGTTCAAAAAAGTATCATTAATGTTTAGTGCTGTTGCTGTGTTGTCGTCAACAGTATTTGCTTCAGATACAGCACTGCTTGAAAAAGCAAGAGAACTTTTCAAACCACTGCCAGCTGAGATTCCTGCACCTAAAACGAATCCAACAACCCCAGAAAAGGTAGAACTTGGTAAGAAATTGTATTACGATCCAAGACTGTCACTTAGCGGTGTTATAAGTTGTAATACGTGTCACAACCTTGCCACATTTGGTGTCGATGGTGTTGAAACAGCTCTTGGACACAGATTTTTAACTGGGGGTAGAAATTCTCCTACTGTTTTAAATGCAGGTTTTCATATAGCTCAATTCTGGGATGGAAGGGCTAAAACGCTTGAAGATCAGGCAAAAGGTCCTATACTTGCCCATGTTGAGATGGCAATGCCTAACCCTGATTTTGTTGTTTTAAAGCTCAAAACTATACCTGGTTATGTTGAAGAATTTAAGAAGGTTTTTAAAAACGATCCTGATCCTTTAACGTATGACAACGTGGCAAAAGCTATCGCTGCCTTTGAAAGAACGCTTGTAACTCCATCAAGATTTGATAAATTTTTAAAAGGAGATACCAATGCATTGACTGAAAAGGAAAAAGAAGGTTTAAAACTTTTTATAGATAAAGGATGTGCAAGCTGTCACAATGGTGTTGCTGTAGGAGGAGGTATGTTTGCCAAGTTTGGTGTAGTTAAACCGTATGCAACCGCTGATCTTGGAAGATTCAAAGTAACAAATAAAGAGGAAGATAAATTTGTATTTAAGGTTCCTTCTCTTAGAAATATTACGCAGACATATCCTTATTTTCATGATGGTTCAGTATGGGATATAGAGGAAGCTGTTAGGATAATGGCTGAAACACAGTTGGGTATAAAATTAACACATGAAGAAATAGAGAAAATCGTCTCCTTCCTTGATAGTCTTACAGGTGAAATTCCAGAGTCTGCAAGGACTGTCCCTGTACTACCTCCCTCAAGCAAGGACACTCCAAAGCCTAAAGCCGACTGATTATTCTTTTCTCTCCTAAGCTTTCCCCCTTAAGGGGGGATTTTTGTTAAAATGATACTATGAATCTGTATAAAAAAATATTAATAAAAAATCTTAGTGATCTTGAGGCTTTTGCCAGAAATCTTTCTAAATGTTTAAAAGGGGATGAGCTTATACTTCTCAGGGGAGAACTTGGTTCTGGAAAAACCACTTTTACAAGGTATCTCGTATCTTCTATAGATCCTGAAGCAGGCGAGTATGTAAATTCGCCAACATTTTCAGTTATGAATGAGTACGAAACTGAGAAGTTCAAGATTTATCATATTGATCTTTATAGGGTGAAGAGTTTTGATATCTCGGATATATTAGGAAAAGGTCTGGTTATAGTAGAATGGCCTGATAGGTGTTTTGAGGATTTGGATATTCCAGAGATAGTTATTGATTTTTCTTTTAAGAATTATAACGAAAGGGAGTTGAGTATTTATATAAAGGATGCTGATTATATAAATGAATGTATATAAGGGGGCTTAAAGCCCCATTTATTTATTCTAATATTTCAAGAACAGCTCTCTTATTTTGTTTTCTCGCTACAGCTGCCAAAAGGGTTCTGATAGCTCTTGCAGTTCTTCCCTGTCTTCCAATAACTTTTCCAAGATCTTCAGGAGCGACCTTTAGCTCTATAACAGTGGTTTTTTCTCCTTCAATCTCTTTTACTTCCACCTTGTCTGGATGATCAACGAGAGATTTTGCAACAAAATCAACCAATTCTTGAAGTTTACTCATCTAACTTCCCTCCGTTAGTTTTTTCAGCTTCAGGACTATGCCTTTTGTTCTTCGTATCCAAATTGTTTCAGAATTTTTAATACTCTTTCTGTCGGCTGTGCACCTTTTGATATCCATTCTTTTGCTTTTTCAACATTTATATTTCCTGTTTTTAGTATAGGATCATAAGTTCCTATATAATCAATATACTTTGATTCCCGTGGAGCTCTGCTGTCCATCACAACCATTCTGTAAACTGGATGTTTTTTTCTTCCAGCACGCGAAAGTCTAATTCTTACCAAGTTTCCACTACCTCCTGTTTTTAAAATGGTAAATTAGGCATATTAAAAGGAAGTTTCATTTTACCAGATTTTTTCATTTTTTTCATCATCTTTTTCATCTCTTTATATTGTTTAAGAACTTTATTAACGTCCATTATTGTAGTTCCACTTCCCCTTGCAATTCTTCTTTTTCTACTTCCATTTATAATATGAGGGTTTGCTCTTTCTTCGGGAGTCATTGAGTTTATTATAGCTTCAATCCTAATAAACTGTTTTTCATCAACTTTTAAATCTTTTATCTTACTGCCGAGTCCTGGTATCATCTTAAGAACATTTTCAAGAGGTCCTAAATTTCTTATCATCTGGAGTTGCTGTTTGAGATCATCAAGTGTGAACTCAGCATTCATTACTCTTTTAGCCATCTCTTCTGCTTTTTTTTCGTCTATTGCTGTCTGCATCTTTTCAAGTAGAGTTTGAATATCACCAAGCCCAAGAATTCTCTGTGCTATTCTGTCAGGATGAAACTGTTGAAAATCTTCTATCTTTTCTCCAATACCTATGAATTTTATAGGAACGCCTATCACTTTTCTTACAGAAAGAGCTATTCCTCCTTTAGCGTCACCATCAAGTTTTGTAAGGATAACACCTGTTAAACCAATTCTTTTGTGAAATTCCTCCGCTGTGCTTATAGCGTCCTGACCCTGCATAGAGTCTGCAACATAAAGGATTTCTGAAGGATTGACTTTTTCTTTTATAAGAACAAGCTCATCCATAAGTTCCTGATCTATATGAAGACGTCCTGCTGTATCAAGTATTATGTGTGAAAGTCCAGCTTCTTTGGCTTTCTGTATAACCTTTTCGGTCAATTTAACAGCATCTTTCTCTTTTTCATCTATAAAACACGGCACATCAATTGTTTTAGCAAGAGTGCATAGCTGTTTTCCAGCTGCTGGTCTTCTTACGTCTGTGGATACGAGGCCTACTTTATATCCCTTTGATTTAAGCCATTTAGCAAGTTTACCAGCTGTAGTTGTTTTTCCTGTTCCCTGAAGACCGACAAGCATTATTACAGTTGGGGGTTTTTCTGACTTGTTTAAAGGAGATTCTTCTCCTAATATGCTTAAAACTTCATCATATATTAACTTTATTACAGTTTCACCTGCGTTGAGACCTTTGATTAATTCCTGACCGACGAGCTTCTGTCTAATATCATCAAGGAAATGCTTTGTAACCTCAATATTTACATCAGCCTCGATTAATGCTCTTCTTATATCTTTAAGTGCTTCTTCTACAGTTTTCTCGTCTAATCTTTTAACCCTTTTTAATTTTTCTATTATTGGGCTAAATCTTTCAGTTAATAACTCAAACATCTGCAACCTCTTTTGATTAATTTTATTTTTATATTATCATAACTTTAAATTTCATTTTTAGGGTGAATAATGATTAAATACAGACTAATATTATTTATATTTATCATTTTTTCAACAGAAATTTTTGCACAGAATTATGAAGAAAGAAAGTATGAAAAACCTGTTATACTCTCAATGCTGTTACTTGGAACGTCCTTTATGCTTGACAGCAGCGTAAAAAATTTTGTTCAGAAAAACAGATCGGAAAGTCTTGATGATTTATTTTCATTTTTTAATCAGTTTGGGGATAAGTATATTATAGCCGTTCCTGTAACAGGATACGTTGTTGGACATTATTATGGCAATAAAGAGTTAAAAGAATCGTCCCTGTTGGGTTTGACTTCCTCACTTCTGACCGTAACTGTTATTTTCTCTTCAAAAGCTTTGATCTCAAGGAAAAGGCCTGATTATTCAGATAATGATTCATTTCCTTCAGGTCATACTGGATACTCATTTTCTATTTTTGGAAGTTATTCAGAGTATTACAACAGATATTATTATATTTTTTATTCAATTCCTATAATGGTTGGTTTAAGTAGAATTTATAAGAATAAACATTATCTTTCCGATACAGTTGCTGGTGGAATTATTGGGCTTGGTTCTGTGTATGTTGTTAAAAATTTAATAGGAAAGTACCTTTTTGATAATTCTACTCTTAATGTCTCATTATCCTACAACAGTTTTTCTTTTACTTTAAAAAGATACTTTTAGAATCAGAAAATCTTAATTTGTTATAATGATTAAAAAACTTTTCAGGTTTGCTATGAAAAAAAGCATTGTATTTATACTGGTCTTTCTTACTATTTTTCCTGCCTATGGAGGTGAAACTGTGATAAAAAATATTCTTTCAAATGGCGTAACGGTGCTTTTTAAAGAAACTAAAGGTGAGGGAATAATAGCAGGAACGATATTTATAAAAGGAGGTAGTTTTGAAGATCCAGAAGGGAAAAAAGGTCTAACAAATCTTACTTTTAGAATGCTCATAAAAGGAACAAAAAATTACTCATCATATGAGATAAATAAAGTGTTTGAGGACAGTGGAGGATACATATCAACGTCAGTAGGTGAAGAATTTTCAACAATAGATTTTGCAATGAGAACTGACGATCTTAAAGAGAGCCTGAAAATTCTGGAAGATATTATATTTAATCCCATATTTCCCGAGGATAAACTTAAAATAGAGAAAAGTAATGTTATTGCCCAGATTAAAGCAAAAAAAGAAGAAGGTTTTTCCTACGGTTTTGATGAACTTAGAAAGCAGATTTATAAAGGCACACCGTATCAGCATTCTCCTCTTGGTGAGATAAAAGATATCCAGAGGATTACAAAGAATGATCTTGAAAGGAGATGGAATGAACTTTTAAATGGAAGCAGATGGGTTGTTTCATTTGTTGGTGATATTTCTTACAGTATGGTTGAGCCTGATATAAAAAGCATTTTTGAAAAAATAGATAGAAAAGAGAACTATCAGTTCCCGATTTACAGCTATTATATAACAGGCGAGAGATGTAAAATACTAAAAAGGGAAGGAGCTCAAACAACTATACTTGTAGCCTATAATGCTCCTCAGGCTACAGACAGATATTACTTTAGCATGAAAGTTCTTAATGGAATAGCTGGAAGTGGTTTTACATCGAGGCTATTTCAGGAACTAAGAGAAAAAAAAGGTCTTGCTTATGCTGTAGGATCTTTCTTTCCAACAAGAATAAATATGGGAAGACTTATAGCTTATATAGGAACTGCACCTGAAAAAACAGAAGAGTCTTTAAAAGGCATAAGGGATGTTTTAAACAGCTTGGGAGAGAGTATTTCCGATGAGGAGCTGAAAACGGCTAAAGAGAAGATAATCGGAAACTTTCTTCTTGAACATCAAACAAGGGCAAAACAGTCCTGGTATTTAGGATGGTTTGAAACGATAGGTTTGGGTTATGAGATGGATCAGAGATATCCAGATTATATAAATAAAGTGACAAAAACAGATATTTTAGAGACATGGAAAAGATATATTCCCGAAGGAAATATTTGCGTGATAGTAAGACCATAGGAGGTTAAAATTGATCTGGTTTACAGAACACTGGACAGAAAATGTGGGACTGACTGTTAAAGCTCATCAGGTAAAAAGAATTAAATCAAAATATCAGGAAATACTTGTACTTGAAACGCCTGAATTTGGGAAAATGCTTATTTTAGATGGTCTTGTTCAGACAACTGAGAGAGACGAGTTTATATACCATGAAATGCTTTCCCATCCGGCACTTGTTATTCATCCAAAGCCTGAAAGAGTTCTTGTTATTGGTGGTGGAGATGGAGGAACAGTAAGGGAAATCCTTAAACATAAATCTGTAAATGAAGTTCACCTTTGTGAGATAGATGAGGAAGTTATACTGGTATCAGAGAAATATTTACCTTCAATATCTTCAAAATTGAGGGATCCTAAGGTAAAAATATTCATTGAGGATGGAAATGAGTTCTTAGAGGAAAGAAAGAATTTTTACGATGTAATAATCATGGATTCTTCCGACCCTGTCGGTGCTTCTGAGGTTTTATTCAAAGAATCATTTTATAAAAAGGTTAAACAGTCCCTGAGACATGATGGTATAATGGTTGCTCAGACAGAATCTCCAATACTGCAGGAGAAATACTTTACAGGCGCATACTCTCAGATAAGAAAGGTTTTCAGACATGTTGGTGTTTATCTTGCTTACGTACCAACATATCCTTCAGGTATGTGGAGTTTTACGATAGCTTCTGACTTTATTGATATAAAAGATACAGATAGGAATAGGAAAAGGGTTAAGGAATTGAATACAAAGTATTTTTGTGATAGCATATATGCTTGTCTTTTTGCACTTCCCAGGTTTGTTCAGGATATTTTAAAAAAATCTTGATAAGGAGGTAAACAATTGGCAGAAGTCTTGAAAAAGATTGCTGTTGAAGCAACAGAGAAAACTAATATCCGTTTAATACCAAGAAATGTAGAGAGGATTCTTGCTGCTCTGCAGGTTACTTCAGATTTTTGGAAAGTGGTGGATTATTCAGACCTTCCAGTACCAGCTGCATCTGAAATTGTAAAAGGGCTTATTTCTGAAGGTCTTGTTAAAGTTGAAAATGATGAGGTTTTACTTACAGAAAAAGGTTTAAATTTTGTTAAAGAAAATAATATACCATCATATGTAGATTATACCTGTCACGCATGTGAAGGGAGAGGAATTCCATTTTATGCCAATAAAGAATGGTACAGGACATTTGTAGAGCTTGCTAAAGACAGACCAAAGGCAATTCAAGAATATGATCAGGGTTCTGTTACGCCAGAAACAACAATCTCAAGGGTTTTATTCCTTGACTCAAGAGAAGACCTTAGAAACAGAGATATCCTTGTTATGGGAGCTGAAGATGACCTTACAGGTCTGGCGGTTGCATTAACTGGTCTTCCAAGAAGAGTTTTAATACTTGATATTGATGAAAGAGCAATTGATTTTGACAACAGAATATTTAAAGAGCTTGGAATTAATAACGCGGAAGCTATAAGGTTTGACCTTAGAAATCCGTTTCCTGAAGAATGGATAGGAGCTTTTGATGTGTTTATCACAGACCCACCTGAAACTGTAAAAGCATTTAAAGCATTTATTGCAAGAGGCATCGCATCTCTTAAAGGAGAGGGTTCTGCCGGGTACTTTGGACTTACTCTTAGAGATTCTTCTCTAAATAGATGGCAGAAGTTCCAGAAAGCTCTTATCAATGATTACGGGATGGTTATTACTGATATTATTCAGGACTTTAACGCATACATGAACTGGGAATATCACGAAGAAACAAGAGCTCAGAAGGTGGCACCTGTAAACAAGGGACCTTCTGATATCTGGTATAGGTCTGCATGGTACAGAATAGAGGCAATGCCGGGCTTTAAAGGTGAAAACATTCAGATAAAGGACGAAGTATTTAGAGAACTTTATCTTGATGAGGAAGGCTCAACAACATAGGTAATGAGGGGCTTTGTCTCCCCTCTTCTTACAAAGATTTTGATTTCAAATTATCTCAAATTTCCTTAGCATTTTTGATAAATAGTAATCTATATTTTTAATATGTTCGTCCCTTATCTCAATTAAGGGTAAATTATATTTAATATAAATTTTCAATTTTCTTTCCATAGTTTTTTTATATTGTTTAAAGTCTTCTAAACCCCAAAATTCAATATAACATGATTTTTTATTGTAGGGATTTTCTACAAACCAGTCGGGGATAAGTCTTTCTGGTATCTGAGTTATAATTGGTTCATATATATGTTTTACGTTATTTTGAAACAACCAATCATCAATTATCTTTTCAGCTTTTGACCTTACTCTATGTCCATCTATGCAAATTATGTTTGGAGGGTATAATGTACGGTAATCATCTATTTTATCAATTAAATTTTCTATGTTTTTTTTGGTATTTGAAAAATTTGAGGAAAAATAGTCTAATAATTTATGTAATTGAATATCATTTAAAACTAAATTTTTAGAAGGATCTATTCCCGTCGTCTGAATAATTTTTGCTTTTGGGATCCTAATGTATTCTTTTGTAAAAAGTTTGACTTTAACTTGACAATGAAATCTTCCATTCCATGCGTTCGGATCATACGTGCCAATTGAAGTTAAAGCTTTCCAAATTCCATATAAATATTGTTCAGAATAGTTGTATAAAAAAATATAATCATCATCTTTCAAATTTTTAAATTTATTAAATTGATCTATTGTAGTTCCAAATAAATTTTTTATTAAGCACTCAGCCATTGTTTCATTGCTACAGGGGAATATATATCCTCTCATTTATATCCTCAAAAATTAGGTCTTGTATAAAATATAATTAAACGTAAAACTAAAGAAAATAACTATACAACAAAATTAAAAATATGATGAAATTTAAAATGGGAAAAAGGAGTTTTTATCCTGAACTAAGAGTACAAATATACAAGATTATGAATAATCTTACAAGTGTGTATGTTTCAATGATTGTGATTCATATACATTTTTTCAAATCTGTCAAGAAGCTTTTTAAGTTTGTTTATATTATCCTCTTTTAAACTTTGTTTTACTTTCATAGAATAAAATGATAATTTGTGTAAAACTTCTAATTTATTGAGATATTTGCTATATAGCTTTTTATCTTCAGAGTTAACCGGTTTAATTCTCTGGGTTAAAAAATACTGCCAGATTATTTGCTGAAATTCCTTGGCGTGTTTCTCTTTGTTCCTGACCCATCTGACCAGTTGGTTTTTTGATTCAGGGTCTTTTTTGTTAGATAAAGTTTTAATCATTTTGATTGATTTTTCCATTGTGTGGATATGTTCCCTCAGTAGTTTAAATCTTGCGTTATCTCCGTAAATTCCACAAGGGATTTCGCAGTGTGCGCTTGAAATATTGTAAAAAAACATTGTTAGAATAAAAGTAAAGATAAAATTTTATGTTTTCATAATCTCATGCCTCCATGATATTCAAAAGAAATGGTACAACCACAAAACTAATAAAAATTATAATTATTATCATATATAAAAAATAAGTGGTATTGTTTTATATAAAGTTAAAGTAATTAAACTGGAGGTTAGAGTAATGGATAGAACTAAAAGTATAGAGCTACTAAACAAGGCAATAGCAGAGGAACTGTCGGCCATTCATCAGTATATGTATTTTCATTTTGTACTTGATGACCTTGGATATGATTTGCTTGCGAGTATATTTAAAAAAATCGCTATTGATGAAATGCTTCATACAGAAAAGTTTGCTGAGAGAATACTCTTTTTAGGCGGGGAGATAGAGATGGTGCCTGCTCATAAAGTAGAGCATATTAGAGAGCCAGACCAGATGCTCCAATTTGCAATGAAAAGTGAAGAGGATGCTGTTAATATGTACAACGATTTTGCTCTTGAAGCTTCCCAGAGCAGGGATGCTGGAACAAAACAGTTGTTTGAGTCTGTTATAGCCGATGAAGAAAGACATTTTGACGTTTTCCAGACAGAACTTGAAAATATAGAGAAATTTGGCGACAGATATCTGTCTCAGCAGGCTATTGAGAGAAGCCGAAAACTTGGTGGCATGTCCCCAAAAGGAGAAAATCAATAATTTTTTTATTTATAAAACAGTGTTTGATTTTTATTTAGGAAGGATTATATAATTATCTGTCTAAAGAAAAACTTCTTAGGAGAGGTGTGAAATGAGCTTTTTAGAAGAATACAGGAAACATGTAGAAGAAAGGGCAAAACTTGGAATTCCTCCACTTCCTTTAAATGCCAAACAGGTAGAAGAATTGATAAATCTTCTTCAGCAGGTTCCAATTGTTGAAGAAGAGTATTTAATGGATTTATTTCTAAACAGAATTCCACCGGGAGTTGATGACGCTGCATTTGTAAAGGCTAAATTTCTTGCCGATATAATTGAAGGAAATAAATCTTCTCCGGCAATAACCCCTGTTCATGCTGTTCAGATACTTGGAACTATGCTTGGCGGATACAATGTTGAACCTCTTGTGAACGCACTTTCTCATAAAGATGAAGAAATAGCTAAGGAAGCTGCTAAAGCTTTAAAGAATATACTTCTGGTTTATGACTACTTTAACGATGTTGTTGAACTTGCAAAATCAGGAAATAAATATGCTCAGGAAGTTCTTGAAAGCTGGGCAAACGCTGAGTGGTTTACATCAAAAGAACCGCTTCCCGAAAAAATTACCGTAACAGTTTTTAAAGTTCCGGGAGAGACTAACACCGACGACCTTTCTCCTGCAAGGGAAGCGTCAACGAGAAGCGATATCCCATTACACGCACTTTCAATGCTGCAGGCTAAAATGCCAGATGCTATAGAAACTATCCAGAAGCTTAAAGAAAAGGGACACCCTGTTGCATTTGTTGGTGATGTTGTTGGAACAGGTTCTTCAAGAAAATCTGCTACAAATTCGCTTATGTGGTGGATTGGCGAAGACATACCTTATGTTCCGAATAAAAGAAGAGGTGGAGTTGTTATAGGAGGAGTTATAGCTCCGATTTTCTTCAATACCTGGGAGGATTCAGGAGGTCTTCCAATTATTGCTGATGTATCTAAGCTTGAAACAGGAGATGTTATAGATATCTATCCTTACGAAGGGAAGATTGTTAAAAATGGAGAAGTTGTAGCAACTTTTGAACTTAAACCAAACACATTACCAGATGAAGTTAGAGCAGGTGGAAGAATTCCATTAATTATTGGAAGAAATCTTACAAGAAAAGCAAGAGAAGCTCTTGGAATGCCTGAAGAACAGATATTTATAAGACCTGAACAGCCTCCTGAAAAGGAAGGTGTTGGATATACCCTTGCTCAGAAAATGGTTGGTAGAGCTTGTGGAATGAAAGGTGTTAGACCGGGTATGTATGTGGAACCTCAGGTGCTTACCGTAGGTTCTCAGGATACAACAGGAGCTATGACAAGAGATGAAATAAAAGAGCTTGCAGCTCTTTCATTTGGTGCTGACCTTGTTATGCAGTCTTTCTGCCATACTGCAGCCTATCCAAAACCGGCGGATGTAAAACTTCAGATGACATTACCTCAATTTATTATAAAAAGAGGAGGAGTATCTCTTAGACCTGGTGATGGCGTTATTCATTCATGGTTGAACAGAATGGTTCTGCCGGATACAGTTGGAACTGGAGCAGACTCCCACACAAGATTTCCAATTGGTATTTCATTTCCTGCCGGTTCTGGACTTGTAGCTTTTGCAGCTGTTACAGGAACAATGCCCCTAAATATGCCAGAGTCAGTTTTGGTCAGATTTAAAGGAGAGATACAACCAGGAATAACGGTAAGAGACCTTGTTAATGCAATACCTTACTATGCTATAAAGCAGGGTCTGTTAACAGTAGAGAAAAAAGGTAAAAAGAATATCTTTGCAGGAAGAATACTTGAGATAGAAGGTTTAGAAGACTTAAAGGTTGAACAGGCTTTTGAGCTTTCAGACGCTTCAGCTGAAAGGAGTGCCGCAGCATGTACGGTAAAACTGAACAAAGAGCCTGTTATTGAGTATATACAGTCTAATATCAAGCTCCTTGAGAAGATGATAGAGGCAGGTTATCAGGATGCAAGAACACTCCAGAGAAGAATAGACAAGATGAAAGCATGGCTTGATAATCCTGAATTATTAGAAGCTGACGAGAACGCAGAGTATGCAGCTGTTATAGAGATAGATCTCAATGAAATTAAAGAACCTATACTTGCATGTCCAAACGACCCAGACGATGTAGCCACACTTTCTGAGATTCTTGCTGACGAAAAAAGACCTAAAAATATAGACGAGGTATTTGTTGGTTCCTGTATGACAAATATAGGACATTTCAGAGCGGTTGGAGAAATTCTCAGAGGTGAAGGACAGATTCCAACAAGATTGTGGATTGTTCCACCGACAAAGATGGATGAAAGACAGCTTATTGAAGAAGGATACTACAACATCTATGGTGTGGCAGGAGCCAGAACTGAAGTTCCAGGATGTTCTCTGTGTATGGGTAATCAGGCAAGGGTTAAGGACGGTGCAATAGTAATGTCAACATCCACAAGAAACTTTGATAACAGAATGGGTAAAGATGCAAAAGTTTATCTGGGTTCTGCTGAAATATCAGCTATGTGTGCTATACTTGGAAGACTTCCAACTGTTGAGGAGTACCATAAGTTTATGGAAGAAAAGATTGCTGGTAAAGAAGATAAAGTTTATAAATTCCTTAACTTCCACGAAATCTCTGATGA
>CAZFKX010000017.1:0-87454 GCA_964519345.1 uncultured Aquificales bacterium | reverse complement strand
AGATCTATATTCCTGTTGTACGTTTCTATATCATTATTTAACCTTTTGAATCTTAGAGATCTGACAGTATCAATAGTATTGTCAGAAGGAGACAGAATCTTTTTACCTGAGGCAAGTTCTTTTGTGTATCTATCTATATCTTTCTCTCTAAGTCTGTCGTATTTTATGAATGTATCAAAGAAAGATATATCAGGTATCCTCATAACTTTTACCCTAATTTTTATTAATCCGATATTATTATCGGAATATTAATTCTATTTTTTAGTTACTATTTTACAAGACCAAGCAGTGTTTGTAAAAGCTCATCTGTAACATTTATTATTTTTGCAGAAGCTTCATATGCCCTTTGAAGTTTTGTCAGGTTAATAAGTTCTTCATCTAAATTTACTGCTGATATTTCCTTTAGCTTACTGTCAACAGTCTCAAGTATAAGATTCTGTTCATGGTATAAATTATCAACTCTATTTATCTCAAAACCTATTGGAGCTACAATCTCAGAACTGTAAAACTCAGAGTAAGATCTATCTTTTATAAATCTGTAGTTGTCAAAACTGTTCAGCACGTATGTTATACTGCCGATTGTTAATGAGCCGGTTGTAAAAAGTGTATTTTCTTCTGTAGTAGTAAGAACACCATTAATATCATCTTTAAGACCTATTATCTTTTTTATATTTGTATTATCAGAGTTTGTATATGCTGGATCTGAAGCCGCTGCTATCCTTTCAGGATCTTTTATACCCACAACTATGTTTGATGCATCAATATTTGTCTTGTTGCTTGAAGGATCTATCGTAAAAAAATCTATTCCTGTATTTCCATTAAGATCAAAACCTGCTCTATGCTGTTTATTTACTATCATAGCGAAAACTGTCGTAAAATCGTTTAACTTGTTTATACTTTCATTTACCTTATCTATTCCCTTCAGATAACCTCCAATTTTACCTTTTTCAAACAATGATGTTATATCCGTCCCTTGATGTTTTATAACAGGATCTCCATTTCTATCTGTCTCAAAGGTTAAAGGAATACTTTTATCAAATATAACAAGAGAATGACCTTTTACAGTTGATATATCAACCGTCTGATCATCCCTGAACGTAACCTTAATATCTATTAATGACGATATTTCCTTAAGCAGTCTATCTCTCTCGTCAAGATACTCGTTTTTCTTATCTGGATCTGCAGTATAAAATCTTATATTTTTGTTCACCGTCGCAAGTTGTCCTGTCAGATCATTAAGCCTGTTCAAGTTATCTCTTATGGAAAGAACTGTTTTTTCTTTTGTATCAGATAATGTTTCATAACTATTTCTTATTCTGCCTACAAGTGCTTCTGCTTTTGAAAGAACAGAGTACCTTGCCGCTATATCATCAGGATTAACAGCAACATCATTAAATGAATTAAAAAACTGATTAATTTCATTTGAAAAGCCCGATCCCTGAATATCATTAAATACTGACTCTATCTGCTGGAGTATATCCTTATAGTTTTCATATCCTGTTTTTTGATTGTTTACATTGACATATCTGTTGAAATATGCCTGACTAAATGCTCTCTCTATATTCTTTAACTCAACTCCTCCTGTCGGGAGGTTTACAAGTTGAGGCAATTTCCTTGAATACCCATCAGTATAAACATTTGATATATTATTGTTTGTTGTATTTATAGCATTTCTATGTGTTAAAAGAGACTGACCCGCAATAGAAAGGGAGTAAAACAGCGACATAATATAAACCCTCAAATCAGTATTATAAGATAATTATCGGCTTTTATTCAGGATTATTCAGTGAAATTCTTAGATTCTTCCCTTTCTATTTTCTCCTGCATTCTGAAAATCTCTGTATTCTTTTCCTCAATATAATCTTGTTTTTTATAAACGTAGTAGAATGTAATAAGATAGCCCACAAAAGCTAAAGAATGGAAAGCGACTTGAACAGGGCTCAAAAGACCTTCATTAAATAAAAGGCTTAGAATCTCAGAGACTACGGCTGAAAAAAATATAAAAAGAAATGTCACACCATAAAGAAGGGTTACCTTCCTGTTCAAAGCAAAATCTTCTTTTGAATAATAGCTGTTGAGAATCCTCTTATTCTTTATATTATCTGTATCAGCGGATATTTTTTCTGTCAAATGAGCCATTAGATCTCTCCTTAAATTTCATACAGATAAAGATACAATAAAAAATATTTAAAGCCAACCTTTCTTTTTAAATATAAAAAGAGGTAGAAGTGCTGAAAATACCATCAGGAATACTGCAAATGGATATCCAAACTCCCATTGAAGTTCAGGCATAAATCTAAAGTTCATACCATATATACTTGCGATTAATGTCGGGGGTAGGAATATAACTGACATGATTGTGAATATCTTTATAACTTTATTTTGTTCTATATTTAAAAGACCTAAAAAAGTGTTTTGTAGGTAATCAAGTCTTTCAAAATTAAAAGTTGTGTAGTCTATAAGGGAGTTTATATCTTTTATCATTATTCTTATCTCTTCCCTTACAGGCTGTGGAATCTTATAGCTTTTCAGTAGTGAAGATAGTATTCTTTGTTTATCAATAATATTTTCTCTAATTGTCATATTAAAATCCTCATAGTATGAGATCGTTTCAAGTATTTCCTCAGTTATATCTATTCCTGTGAAAACTATCTTGCTTAGTTTTGAGATCTCTCTTGTTATAAACTCAAGTGTATCTGCATCTATATCTATCCTTATCTCCATTATGCCTGCAAGAATATAGTAACCATCCTCATAAAATCTCGGATTCATCATAAGTTTTTTAACAACCTCGTTAAATGTTTGAAGCTCCCTATATCTTACAGTAACAAGAAAATGTTTTTTCAGTATAAAGGTTACAGTCTCATTAAATGCATGTTCCCTCTCCGTTATAAGAAAGTAAGCGTTTATAGTTATACTCTCTTCATCTTCCCAGTATCTTGAAGATATCTCTATCTCTTCCATTTCCTGTTTCGAGGGAAATCTAACCTCAAAATTTTTAGACACCCAAATAATTTCCTGATCAGTTGGAGAAAGCATATCTATCCATAGGACATCCTCAACCTTCTCAAAAGGAACAGAAAGATCTTTAACCATCTCAATTCTTATGTTCAAGCCTTCCCTTACAAATAACCTAATCATAATAAAACTATAATACTACTATTTTTTTCAATCTGTAATCCTTTTCGGCAGAATCATCTATACAAAAATACATATTCAAATTAAATATGTATAGAAATTAAAATCGGTATATTTCAAGAAAAAATTTTTAAATTTTTCCTTATCAAAAATATCTAAAATAAAAATTTTTATGAGATTTATAATGCAGTATTTCAAATTTCATGTATAATGTCAATTATATTGAACTTTTGAAGTTCTATAATATGTATTTCATTTTGACATCAGATAAACTTTTGGAATAGATTATATATACTCACTGAATGGAGGTTGCATTGGATTACATATTTGAAGAAGAAGAAATAAAGGTCATACGCGAGTTTCCAAACTATGGAATATCAAATCTTGGATATGTTTATAAGGATCTTAAATACGGACTTTTACCTGAAAATTACAAAAAGAAAAGATTAAAAGGATACAAGGATACTAAAGGTTTTTTAAAGGTTCATCTATCAAATGGAAAAAAACATAAAATATTTTTTGTACACAGACTCGTTGCCGAATATTTTATACCGAATCCAGAAGGATATAGATATGTTAGACATAAGGATGGAAATAAAGAAAATAATAAAGCAGACAACCTTATCTGGACACCTGATCTAAAAATTAACAGAATTGATAAATCAAAACAGTTAGATATATTGAAACTGAAGGAAAAAGGTTTATCAATAAAGGATATATCAGACAGAACAGGAATAAGTTACTCCACCGTTATTAACATACTATCAGATTTTTCACAGATAACAATAAGACTACCATCATGGCTGAAAGACAGGCTAAGAGTTAAAGCCAAAAAGGAAGGAAAAACAATTACAGAACTTATAGTTCAGATACTTGAAAAGGAGCTTGAAGATGAAAAATAAAATACTTGTTCATATCTGCTGTGGCGTTGATGCTGTTTGGGGTCTGAGAAAATTAAAAATGGATTTTCCTGAAGCAGAGATAAAAGGATTTTTTTACGATCCAAATATACATCCTGAAGAAGAATACGAGCTCAGATGGATAGAAACATTAAGAATATGTAAAAATTTAGGTATAGAATGCATAAAAGGAGATTATGATCCAGACAGATGGATTGAAATAACTAAGGGACTTGAAGACGAACCTGAAAGAGGAAAAAGATGTAATGTGTGTCACGATCTTAGGCTCGAAAAAACAGCATTAATGGCAAAGAAAATAGATTTTGACAGTTTTACAACAGTTCTCCTAATGAGTCCTAAAAAAGATTTTGATACTCTTAAAAATATCGGTGAAATGATAGGAAAAAAATACGGACTTGAATTTCTGGCTGTTGAGTTTAGAAAGAAAGGCGGTATTGAGAAGATGAACAGTTTATCAAAAGAGTATCAGATTTATCATCAGAACTACTGTGGGTGTATATATGCTTTGTTCCAGCAGAGAAAAGATAAAAAATACGTACCTGAGCTTGTCTCCTTTGGAAAAGGAAGACCAGCTGGAAGCAGAGAAGAGCTCATTTTTATAAAGAAGCTAAGATTGTTTTGTGAGGATTTAGGACTAAAAGTCTATGAGGAAAGGTTCAAATTTATAGGATGGAGGTTGATAAGATCTGTTCTAATGGTGAACAAAGAGCCTATACACCACAATGTTCTTCCTTACTCATCTTCTTTAAAAGGCATCTTAAGAGCCAGACCTGAACAGGTTTTATATGAGGAAAACAAAAAGATATTAAAACTAAATAAAGGAAATATTCAGATCTGGATAACCGAAAATCCTGAAGCATTATCCCTTAAAGAGCCTAAGGTTTTTACAGATCCTGTTTTTGTAATCGATAGAGGTATTCCTGATGGGGATGATGTAAAATTTGAGATACAGCTCGAGACTGAGTTTGTTCCAGATGCAATCTCTACAAATCTCACTATAGGAGAACCTGAAGCTGAGAGTTTTATAGAACTATTTAGCGATACACTACCCCAGGGGAATTTAGGCTATAGTTTTGAACAGATTAGAGATATAATACTAATGGAGAGAGATAAAATCTTATCAGGTGAGGTATCTGTTCTTATTTACGGTGCGGAACACTATGGAAGATTGGGAAGAAGATACTATAAAAAAAGGGAAAAAAGTCTCAAAAAATTGTAAAATTTCTTTACATTATTTATAATAAATCTGTAACTACCTGAAAAGGAAGGGGATTTGTCAACTTTAATCGAGATCGCCAGCAGATGTAAGGAGAGGAGAGAGGAGCTGGGCATCTCCCGCCAGCAACTCAGAGACAAAACAAAAATACCTGTTGATATTATAGAAAAACTTGAAGAAGATCAGGAATACATAAAAAAAGAACCATATGCCAGATTTCTCATTAAACAGATTGCATTAACCCTTGACGTACAGTTTGATCTTGACGAGCAGATAGAAAAAACAAAACCTAAACCTGTAGAAACTGAGAAAAATAAGGGTTTTGTCTTTAGACTGCTGAAGCTTTCATTCCTGTCATCTCTACTATTTACATTCTTTTTTCTATCAGCAAGCTTTGACAGGCCTGAAAAATCACAGAAATTTTACGAATTTTTAAGCATAAAAAACACAGATAGTAAAACGAAGGAAAATATTTACGAAAATCAAAATAAACCAATTCCCACATCAATAACATTAAAGGCTACCGGAAACGTATGGCTAACAGTTTATATAGATAATGTTCAACAGATAATAAAACTCAAAAAAGGCGAGAGAAAAAATATAAGATTCAAGGAAAAAATAAAAATAGAAACCGTTGGAAATCCAAAGGATCTCGTTATAATGTTCAATAATAAACCTGTAAAACTGTCATACTCTAAAAAGATACTTCACAATATATTTATAGATTCTGACGGGATATTCTTAAACGGCTATAACTTGGCGGAGAAAAAGGAGAGTTGATCCCACCTATAGACGATATAAAAAAGGCTATCAGCCTTGTAAAAGATCATGTAAACAATAGAATAGAAGAGTTCAAAAGCCTCAAAAAAGAAGGTATTACACAGTTTGATCTCAGACCCTATCTGGATATAGAACCTTATGAGGCTGATATATTTTCAGAAGCCTCATTCTGCATACTTACAGCAAATTCATCAGCATCCCTCGGTATTAAAATACAGAAAGAAACAGGTATTGAAGGATTTAAAAAACTCAATGAAGAGGATCTTTTTAGTGTAATTAAAACCAAAGGTCATAGATTTGCAAAACAAAGGGCTGAAAGAATAGTTATGCTCAGAAATAAGGAGCATATTCTGGAAAAAGTTGTTAAGATGAATTCAGGAAAGGAAGCAAGGGAGTTGCTTGTAAAGGAGATTTACGGATATGGGTACAAAGAGGCAAGCCATTTCTTAAGAAATGTAGGTTTTGATGATATTGCTATTATAGACAGGCATATATCAAAATTTCTATTTGAAAAAGGTATTGTAAAAAAGAGAAAAACAATAACAAAAAAAGTTTATCTTGAGTGTGAAAAAGCACTTGATAATATTTCTAAAGAACTGGGAATAACACAATCAGAACTGGATCTTTATATTTTCTATATAAAAACAGGAAAAGTTTTAAAATGATAAAAAAGCTTAAAGATCTGTGTGAAAAGAACAGCATTGAACTGTCAGAAGAACAGTTGAAAAAATTTGAGATCTATCTTGACACTCTTTTAAAATGGAATAGGGTTTACAACCTTACATCTGTAAGGAAAAAAGAAGAAATAGTTGAAAAACATTTCTTTGATAGTTTAACAGTCGTAAAACTTTTTGAAAAAACAGGTATCAGTCCTGATGGTAAAAAGATAGCCGATCTGGGTGCTGGAGCCGGATTTCCAGGAGTTCCTTTAAAAATTTATTACGGAGAAAAAATAGATCTTTACCTTATAGAATCAGTAGGAAAAAAATGTATCTTTCTTGAGATGCTGAAAAAAGAGTTAACAATTGATTACTCTGTTCTGTGTAAGAGATCAGAAAATGTAAGGAAAAAATTTGATATAGTTCTAAGTAGAGCTACAGGTGAGACATTTGAAGTTCTGAAATGGGGAAAAGACTTACTTAATGAAGGTGGATATCTCATTATAATGAAAGGAAAGAAAGTGGAAGAAGAACTCAGACCTTTTACAGTAAAAATAAAGTTTAAAGGATATATGGAAAGACAGTATATAATCCTTAAAAAAATATCTGAAGCTGATCATAGAATATGAAGGCTATTATGAACTAATATTATCTAAGATTTATCAGGAGGGCTGGATTGATAGATAAAGAGTTTACGGTTCAGGAAAAAAAAGCGACCCTTGGGCTTGCTGGAATCTTCTCACTTAGAATGCTTGGACTTTTTCTTGTTCTGCCTGTTTTAAGTATATATGCACACAGATTTCCTGAAGCAACATCATTTCTTGTTGGTATAGCTATAGGGGCTTACGGCTTAACTCAAGCTATTTTTCAGATACCTTACGGTCTCCTTTCAGATAAAATAGGAAGAATTCCTATTTTGATATTTTCTACCGTTGTCTTTATACTTGGTAGTCTTCTTGCAGCTTACGGATCATACCAGGAAGATATATGGATTCTTATTCTTGGAAGATTCTTACAGGGAATGGGTGCCGTTTCCTCCGTTGTTATAGCACTAATAGCGGATCTAACAAGAGAGACTGTAAGAACAAGGGCTATGGCAACAATAGGTGCTTCAATAGGTATGTCGTTTGCGTTCGGTATGGTTTTAGGTCCTTATCTTGCTTCACATCTTGGTTTATGGGGAGTTTTCTTATTTACTGCTCTACTTGCCTTATTTTCACTACCATACATAATATGGGGCATTCCAAGACCTGAAAAAACAGTTCATCATGATGATGCTGAATTTACAAGCTCATATCTTGGTACAGTGTTAAAAGACCCAAATCTTCTAAAAATGGATTTTGGTATGTTTACACTTCATATGGGTCTTACAGCTGTTTTTACATCTGCACCTTTAATTTTAAAACAGTTTATGGATATAGATGATCTATGGAAGGTTTACCTTATAATGTTTCTTGTAGGCCTGACTTTTATGATTCCAACTACAATTATCGCTGAGAAAAAAGGACTCATAAAAGAGGTAAAGATATTAGGCATTATTATTCTTATCATATCCTTCGGTATGTTTATACAGTTTGAAAACAGCTTTGTTCCAGCTGTGATATCAATAATAGTTTACTTTACAGGGTTTATGATACTTGAGCCTATAATGCCCTCACTTATGAGTAGATATGCCAAACCGCATGTAAAAGGAACAGCATCAGGTGTTTTTAATACATCTCAGTTTTTAGGGGCTTTTGTAGGAGGTGCTGTCGGAGGTTATTTATTAAAATATGGGTTTGATATGGTTTTCCTTTTTACAGGAGCTATAACGTTTGTATGGCTTTTAATGATATTTACGATGAAGATGCCTGACAAACTTGACAGAAAAAGCTGATATGCATATAATATTTTTCCCACAGTGAGCGAGAGTAGCTCAGTTGGTAGAGCACTTCCTTGCCAAGGAAGGGGTCGCGGGTTCAAGTCCCGTCTCTCGCTCCATTTAAATCCTTACTTATCTTACCACCACCAATCTTCTCAATTAAAACTTCCTGAACTCTTCTGAAATTGGTTTTTAAAACTGTAAACTTTACAGATCCTATAACTGTATTTTCCCTTCTTTTTGGCATTCTTCCAAGATGGTATATTAAAAGACCGGCAACAGTTTCATAAGGTCCCTTAGGAAATTTCTCTCCAATAATTGTTTCAATCTCCTTTATTTCCATTCTACCATCTACTATCAGTTTGTCTTTTATCTGCCTTTTTATCATCCTTTTTTCCCTTTTTGAGAACTCATCCCTTATCTCTCCAACAATCTCTTCAAGCACATCCTCAAGCGTTATTATCCCCATTGTTGCACCTCTCTCATCAACAACAACAACCATATGATCCTTAAACTGTTTAAATCCTTTAAGAACATTCGGAAGACTTGTAAACTCAGGTACATATCTTATAGGCTTTATATATTTCTGTATATCCTCATCAGGTTTTGCCTCTGCTATATCATAAGATCTTACAATACCAGTTATCTGATCTATCCTTTTTTTATATACAGGAATCCTTGAATATCCTGTTTCTTTAAATATTTTTATAAGATCTATTACCTTTGAAGAATGTTCAACGGCAACAACATCTGATAATGGAACCACAATCTCACTTAATCTTCTCTCCTCAAATATAAGAACATTCACAACTATCTTTTTTTCAAACTCTTCTATACCTTCAGATTCCAGAATAAGAGCATCTAAAAGCTCTTCTCTCGAAAGGATCTTCTCCTTTTTTTCCTCAAGCCTGAAAATAAAAAATACTATCCTTGTTATAATCTTGGCTATGATAAGCAGTGGATAGAGAAGTTTTCTGAAGAATTCAATTGCAGGAATAAGGAAGAATATAAGTCTATCAGCGTGATGCTGGAATACGCTCTTAGGTATGATCTCCCCAAAAAGAAGCGTAAATACAATGATGGCTTCCGCAAAGAGCTCTTCTTTTGAACGTATGAGAGGCATTGCCGTAGAAAACTCATGAAGGAAACTTACAAATAGAGCAGTTATTGTAACAATACTCAATGTTGTCCCTATAAGGCATGTTGCAACATACTCATCAAATCTTTTTTCAAGTGAGTGGTAAACCTTCTTAGCTCTTTTATCGCCATTTTTTGCAAGATATTTAAGTCTTGTTCTGTTTACGGAAAAAAGGGCAAGTTCAGATCCTGAAAAAAAACCTTCAAGTATCAAAAAGAAAACAATAGCTATTAAGTAACTAAACATTATCCTCCTCTTTTTTTTCAGTCTGTGTAAGTTTCTCAACAAGAACTGATATTATACGATTACTCTCCATTTTGAGTATCCTGAACTTATGGTTTTCATATATAAACTCCTCACCTTCCTCAGGAAATCTCTTTAAAACATCAAGGATAAAACCGCCAACTGTATCAAACTCATAATCATCTGGAAGTTTTATACCTATAATCTCTTCAAGAATCTCAACTTCTATCTTTCCTGATACTTCCCATTTATTTTGTGAAATTTTTTTAATAAAAGGTTCTTCTGGTTCATACTCTTCAGGAATATCGCCGACTATGAACTCAAGTATATCCTGAAATGTTACGAGGCCAACTACAGTCCCATGTTCGTCAACAACTATAGCCATATGGTTCTTTTTCTCTTCAAATTTTTTCATAAGATTTAAAAGAGGTGTAAACTCAGGAACAAAATACGGTTCTTTTAGAAATTTATCTATCTTTTCTTCTTTTCCCTCAAATTTCATAAATATAATATCCTTTATATAAAGGATACCTACTATGTTGTCTAAATTACCATCATATACAGGTATTCTACTGTAATCACGTCCTTTAATAAGATCAAGAACCTCCCTTACGGTAAGTCCCTTAGGTAAAGTAAACATATCTCTTCTTGGAGTCATTATCTCACTGACGGCAGTCTCGTGAAGTTGTAGGGTTGCTTCAATTATCTCTTTTTCTTCTTCCGTAAAAATCTTTTTTTCCGTTCCTATATTAACTATAGAGATAAGATCGTCCTCGGAGAGTTTATGGCTTTCAACAGGAAGTTCAAGACCCATCTTTTTAAGGAAATATTCCGCCGACTTCATAAAAAGTATTCTGAACGGAGTAACCGCAATATAGAATGCATAAAAAGGTCTTGATGAAAAAAGAGCATATTTTTCTGGATAGTATGCACCTATAGTCTTTGGCGTTATCTCACCAAAAGTTAATATAAGAATAGTCATTGTTATAATAGCTATAAACAGATATTTCTCACCAAGATGTTCTATAACAAGACCTGACATAACAGCGGATGCTGTAATATTTACAAGCTCATTTCCTATTAGAAAAGTTGTTACAAGTTCTTTAGGTCTTGACCTTATATAATCAGCAATCTGTGCTGCTTTATTTCCTTCTTTTGCCAGTCTTTTTATCTTAAGCCAGTCCATTGAGAAGAATGAGGATTCTATAGCTGCGAAAAAAGCTGACAACATGAGAAGTATAACTATCAGAAGGAAACTCAAGAAAACATCATTATCAAGCAAAGTGACAATAAACCTCCCTTCCATTAATTTTCTTTATATCTGGCTCATTTTTACATATATCTTTAGCCAAAGGACATCTATGATAAAAAAGACATCCACCTTTTACATCTTCCCTTTCTATTTCAGGTATATTTTTTAGATCTTTTCTGTGTGAAGGATGATCAGGTGGAAGACTGTCAAACAATATTCTCGTATAAGGATGTCTGGGATTCCTCAAAACATCTGACGTTAATCCTTTCTCCATTATCTTTCCTCTGTAAAGAACAATAATCCTATCCGCTAAATTTCCAACAACATTAAGGTCATGGGATATAAACATAAAACTTATATTTTTTATCTTCTTAAGCTTTTCCAACAATCTTATTATCTGAAGTTGAACAGAAACATCAAGGGCTGACGTAGGTTCGTCAGCGATAATTAGGTCAGGATCAAGAACAATAGCTCTTGCTATAGCCACTCTCTGCCTCTGACCTCCAGAAAGTTCTGAAGGGTATCTCTTTAAGAATGTTTCATCTAAACCTGCGTCTTTTACAGCATTAATGATCTTTTCTTCCCTTTTCTTTTTATCAACCCCATGAACTATTAAAGGTTCTTCAACGATCTGATAGACTGTAAGTCTCGGATTTAAAGATGTTCTTGGATCCTGAAAAATAACTGAACTTTCCTTTCTAAATATCTTTTCTTCTTTTCTGCTCATACTGTATATATCAACGCCTTTAAATAAGATACTTCCTCCATCCTTCTGAATGAGCTTAAGCACAAGCTTTCCTATGGTAGATTTTCCGCTTCCAGATTCCCCCACAACACCAAGTATCTCACCATAGTTGATATCAAAAGATACTCTATCAACAGCCGTGAAATACTCCTTGTAAAAAAGAGTTTTCTTAACAAGATATTTTTTTGTTAGATTTTCCACTTTAAGTAAGGGAGGACTGTTGCCTTCCATTTTTATCTAATCTTTCTCCAGTAAAATGGTTTCTTCAATATAAATGGCTCCTAAGATTTTATTTAAGTATATCACAATTATAACCGGCTAAATTTATGATTTATTTCATTTTTTTCAACACTACAACCGACTCTATATGATATGTTTGCGGAAACATATCTATCATATAAACCTTATCTATATAATAATTTTCTTTAAGTTTACCCAAATCCCTTGCAAGTGTAGAAGGATTACAGGAAACATAGATTATTTTTCTTATACTATCTGATGTTATAAATGATCTTATAAGCTGATCAGAAAGACCAGTTCTGGGAGGATCAGCTATCACCAGATCAGGTTCTAACTCACGTATATATCTGTCTGACCTGTTTGCATCCATTTTTATAAACTTAAGATTTTTTACCCTGTTAAGCTTTCTATTATGGTTTGCATCGTCAACTGCATAAGGATTGGATTCTATACCCCAGATCTGATCAAGACGTCTGGCTGAAGGAATAGTTAATGTTCCAACTCCACAAAAAAGATCAACAGCTTTTTTACAATCATCTATATTTTCTGTAACAGTATGCACAAGATTACCAAGCTGGTATCTGTTAACCTGAAAAAATGAGTCCGTTGACACCCTGTACTTTATATCTTCAAACTTTTCATAAACAGATCCTTCTCCAATAAGAATATTTTTTCTTAAGCTGCCGTCTTTCAGATGGTAAATACCAACCCCTTTTATTTTACCGCTTATAAAAGATCTAAAGTGTTTTAAACCAAGGGGAAACCTTTTAATACTTTTAGGAAACACAAATTTTAAAAGAATATCATCTTCCGATGAAGAGTATATATGAATCTGCTCTGGCTGAAAAACAAGAAACCTTAAAATCTCCCTTATACCTTTCAGAGCACTATTAATATCCTCTTTAACAATTTTACATTCCTGTATATCCACTATCTGTCTGCTTTCCCTCATGTAGAAACCTAATCTTTCTCCCCTTAATTTAAACTGCACCCTATTCCTGTAGTAAAAAGTTTTCTCTGACGGAATTATCTTGTATAAACTGTCGACACCCAATCTTCCAATTCTATTTAACGTTTCAAGAAGAATCTCAGCCTTGATCTCAACCTGTTTTTCATAAAGTATATGCTGGTAATCGCATCCTCCACAGTATTGAAAATACCTACAAGGAGGATCTATCCTAAAAGAGCTCTTTTTAACTATTGATACAGGATTACATTCTAAGAAGTCTCTTTTCTCTTTTTTTACCTCAACCTCCACTACCTCGCCAGGAAGAACAAAAGGAACAAAGCATACTTTTGCATCCGATCTGCCTATACCCTTTCCACCATACACAAGTTTTTCTATACCTACTATCAAAATCTTACCTCCAAAAAGCTAAACTAATTATATACCTTCTGTTAAAATTATAAAAAAAAAGAGAGGTGATAGATATGTCGGTACTTGTTGAGTTCGCTATGTTTCCAACAGATAAAGGGGAAAGCGTAAGTTCTTATGTGAGCAGGATTATTAAAATGATAGATGAGAGCGGGATAAACTACAAACTCACACCTATGGGTACGGTTTTTGAGGTGGAAACAATGGACGAGGCTTTAAAGATTATAGAAAAAGCCTATAAACAACTTGAAAAAGACTGCAACAGGATATACTCTGTAGTTAAGTTTGATATAAGAAAAGGAAAATCAGGAAGACTAAAACAAAAAATAGAATCTGTGGAGAAAAAATTGGGAAAACAGGTCAGTAAATGATTCTTAAAAGGATTTACCTAAAAAATTTTCTTGCACATACAGAAACAGAAATAAATTTTCCAGATAAAGGCATAACAGTATTTATAGGGGAAAATGGAGCAGGTAAAAGCTCTATAATTGAGGGGATATCGTTTGCTTTATATGGAAAAACATCAAAAGGAAATCTACAGGATCTTGTCCAGTGGGGAAAAAACGAATCTAAAATAGAGCTTGATTTTATCAAAGGTCAGGAAATCTACAGGATAGAAAGGATCATTTCCATAAAAGGAAAAAAAACATTATCTACCGGTACAGTTTATAAAAAAAAAGGAGACAGGTTTCTGCCGTACTATCAAAAAAATATATCAAAAGAAATTCCAAAAATAACCGGATTTACATTAAAAACATTTTTTTCGTCTGTTCTTATAAGACAGGGGGAAATAGAGAGTATAATAGAGATGAGGCCAAGAGAGAGGGCAAAACTCTTTGAAGAGATACTTGATATGAGCCTCTATCAGTTAATATCAGAATATGCAGCAGAAAAAAGAAGGCAGATAGAATCCCAGATAAAGTTTATAAGCTCGACAGTCCCAGATATTGATCAGATTAAAAAGGATTTAGATATCTTAGAAAGTAAAAAGGAAAAAATATACAAAGTTAAAGAAAATATTGAAAACACAAAAAAAGATATAGAAAAAAAACTGGAAAACCTAAAAAACAGATATGAGGAGTATATAAAAGAAAAGGAAGAAATACTCAGGATAAAAAATAAGATTGGGATACTGGAAGAAAAAATAAAAAGCTGTAAAGAAAGTATAAAAACAAAGCAAGAGGAGATCAGGGATATAGAAAGAAAAGAAAAAGAAATTTCAGATCTGGAGTCTTATGTAAAAAGATATGAGGATCTTGAAAGAATTATTGAGATTTTCAGAAAACTTGAAAAGGAAAACGAAAGGCTAAAAGCAGTAAAAGATAAGGTAAACGATATAAAAGAAAGAAAAAATACAGAAAAAGAACTAAAAAAGTTGGCAATGGAATATGAAGAGAAGGAAAAAGCGCTAAAAGATATACACACAAGAATAACGGAAATATCAAAACTAAAAGGTGAAATTAAAAGTTTTGAAGAAAGATATGAAGAGCTTAAAACAAAACTGTCAGAGAGTATGAAAAATGCCCAGAGTATAGCAAAAGATCTCATATCGTATAAAAAGCTATACAATATACTTATACACAATCCTATCGCTGTAAATCAACTAATACACAACTGTGAACAGGATATAAAAAGATATGAAGAGCAGATAAAAGACCTATTAAGGAAAAAAACAGAAATTGAGGCTGAGGGGAAGGAGCTTAAAAGGAAAAAAGAAAAAATAAGTTCTCTTGAAGGGAGTTGTCCAACATGTGAAAGACCGTTAGATGAGCACTCAAAGAAAGATCTTATTAATGAGATAAATGAAAAACTTGAAGAACTGAGAAAGAGATACAGAAAAGTTAAGGAAAAGGAAAAAAAGATATCAGAACTTTTAGAAAAAGAGCTATACATAAAAGAAAGACTTCAAGAATACAAAGAGTATTTCTTAAAACATAAAGAAGCCGAAGAAGAAAGCTTGAAGATAAGATCCAGAATATTTGTCAATCAGAAAAAGATAAAAGAACTTAAAGATCTTGAGAAAAAAAAATCAGAAATTGAAAAATTCTTATCTGAAAATAGGGAAAAATATCTCAGATACAGGGAGGCTGTTATCTTTCTATCCAGAATAGATATAGAAAAATTAGAAAACGAGTTAAAAAACGTAGAAAAAAAAGTCAATTCTTTAAAAAAGGATATCAAGAATGAAGATCCCAGTATAGTATATAAAGAGTATAAGGAGCTGAAAAAAAAGGTGGAAAGATATTTTTCAATCAGGGAGCAGATCTCGAAAAAAGATGATCTGGAGAATCAGATAAGAACACTTAAAAATGATCTAAAAAAATTCTCAGAGGAGATAAAAACTATAATAAAATCAGTTAAAGAGACAGATTTTATTGAAAAAGAAATCATAAAGCTAAAAAAAGAGATAGAAGGTATAGAAGAAAAACTGAAATATATACAGGAAGAAAAAACAGATCTTGAGAAAGAGATAGCAAGTCTTGATACGGAGATACTAATAAAAAAGAAAGAGATCGAAAAGGCAGAAGAAATAAATAAGAATATCCGATTAAATAAGGAAAAAGCAGAAAAATATAGAAAGATAGAAAAAGTACTGGGACCTGAAGGCATACAGAAGGTTATAAGGGATACAGCCCTGTACGAACTTCCTAAACTTACAAATCAGATATTTTCTATATTTGGATTTCCATTCCAGCAGGTAAGGTTTTCTGAAAACTTTGATATCTCTCTTTTAGTTCCATCAATTGAGAGAAAGGATAGATATATAACAGTAAATGCCATAAGTGGTGGTCAGAGAACCGCACTTGGCATTGCATTGAGACTCTCTATCGGAAGATTCCTCTCTTCAAAAAATGAGATACTTATACTCGATGAGCCGACTGTTCATCTTGATGAACAAAGAAGATCCGAACTTATAAATCTTCTTCTCGAACTTAAAAGGAAAAATTTCGTAAGACAGCTTATAATAGTAACACATGATACTGAAGTAGAAGATGCTGCTGACAGTATTTACTATGTTGAAACTGGAAAAGTAAAAAGCATAGATTAAACTATCTTTGGGAGGTGAGTAAGATGAAAGTAAAAGTTTCTGTTGATCAGGATCTGTGTACAGCATGTGCTTTGTGCTATGACGAACTTCCTGAGGTTTATGAAGATAGGGGGGACGGTATAGCTAAAGTTAAGGATGATGTTGGTGGAGACGGTGCAGTTATTGAAGGAGAAATAGCTGAAAGAGCTGCAGAAATTTCTGAAGAATGCCCTTCTGGTGCTTTAGTAACAGAGGTTATAGAAGAATAGATATTCAGGGGGTTTTCCCCCAGTTTTTTATTCAAAACGCCAAAAATATTGAAAAATAAAGACAAAACCCTTGACTTTTAAGAAAGTATTAATATAAATTAAAGTATAGAATTTGCCCCAGATATAGATAAATCGCCATTTTGGGGTATTTAAAATTAAATTACAGGAGGGTCAACCATGACAAAAGCAGAACTTGTAGCAAAAGTAGCAACTGAGGCAGGAGTGACAAAAGCATCTGCTGAAAGATGTGTTAACGCATTTGTAAAAGCTCTTACAGAAGCTCTTGAGAAAGGTGAAAGAGTAGCTCTCCCGGGACTTGGCGTATTCAACGTCAAAGAGAGAAAAGCAAGAAAGGGTAGAAACCCAAGAACAGGAGAAGAGATCACAATACCTGCAAGAAAGGTTGTTACATTCCACGCTGCTAAAGCTTTAAAAGAGAAAGTAAAGTAAAGATTCTATAGAGAGGGGCATAGGATCCCCTCTTTTTATGAGGAACTAAAAATAAGAATAGATAAATTTCTTGCAGATTTTGGTCTTGGCAGCCGTAAAGAAGTTAAAAAATTAATAAAGGAAGGTTTTATATCTGTTAATGGTTCTGTTGTTAAAAAACCTAATCTAAAAATAGACCCTGAAAGAGATTCTGTATATTACGAAGGCAACCTTCTAAGATATAGAAAAAACCTTTATTATATGTTCAACAAGCCTTCAGGTTATGTAACAGCTGTAAAAGATGAGAGATATCCTACAGTTATGGAATTCTTCAGTGATCTTCCGTTCAGCAAAAACCTATTTCCTGTAGGAAGACTGGATATTGACACAGAAGGACTATTAATAATAACAGATGATGGACAGCTTGCACATAGAGTAAGCCATCCAAAATGGAATATTGAGAAAGAATATTACGCTGTTGTTAGAGGTGATATATCTAAGATAGATCTATCAGTCTTTGAGAAAGAAGGTATCTTTCTGAAAAAAGATAATTACAAAACCAAACCTTTTAAAGTAAAAATACTATCAACTTCTAAGGAAAAATCCGAGGTGTTTATAACAGTCCGGGAAGGTAAATACCACATTGTAAAAAAGATAATGGAGCAGATTAATCATCCTGTCATCTATCTTAAAAGAGTTAGAATTGGAACTTTATCTCTTGATGATCGTCTTGAATCAGGCAGTTTTAGAGAATTAACAGATGAAGAGATAAAAAAACTAAAAAGATCCGTAAGTATGAGATGAAAAAGATATCTTTCCTGTCATGGGCTCTCTTTGATTTTGCAGAAACTGTATTTTCAGCAAATATAATATCTGTATTTTTCCCATTGTGGATAATAAATACACTTGGAGGAAGTTCTTATCATTACTCCCTTGTATATTCGTTGTCAGTATTTATCTCCATATTTCTCGGAATACTAACAGGAAAGTTTGCTGATGAGAGGGGATATAAAGACATATTCTTTAAGTTTGCTGTTCTTTCTGTAATATTTTTTCTTTTTACACTCTACTTCATCGAATCACTTTTTGCTGCTTTATCCGTATTTTTTGTTATGAATCTTTTTTACCAGCAGAGTCTTATATTTTACAATTCCTTACTTTACGACGTATCCACAGAAAAAGAAAGAGGTTTTATCTCAGGTGTTGGTGTTGGAATAGGTTATATTGGAGGTGTTGTAAGTCTTCTTATATCTAATTACCTTTCTGAAAGTCCTTCGCAAACATTCCTTATTACAGCATTTATATTCGCTTTTTTCGCAGTTCCATCAGTAATTTTTGTAAGGTCAAAAAAAAGAAAAGAAAAATTTTTCAAGATAAAGATAAAAGATATATTCAGGGATAAACCGTTTTTCCTTTTTATACTTGCCGTTTTACTGCTTACAGATGCAGCTCACGGACTTATAATATTTATGTCAATATATCTTAATAAAGTAATGCTTTTCTCACAGGATCAGATCGTAAATATAATAGCCATGGCCGGTTTATTTGCTATTGTAAGTGCACCTGCAGTGGGTTTTCTTCTACATAAAATTTCTCCTGTAAAATTTTTTCAGTTTATATTTATTGGATGGTTTCTGGCTTTCTTAGCATTACTGGTATCAGACAGATTTACAATTTATTTAGTTGCTGTCGCCTTTGGAATACTTTTAGCGTCTTTATGGACTACAATGAGGGTTGTTTTAATATCTATATCTCCAGAAGATCAACTAACAACAAGGTTTGCTTTTATGGCTCTTTCTGAGAGGATGGCAAGCATACTGTCTCCCCTTATATGGGGTGGCGTTGTTTTCATACTTGGGGAAAAGGCATTTTCTTATAAGATCGCAACATTTATATTAAGCCTGTTCCCATTATTAGGTTTTACAGTTTACAGGATATTTCTAAGATCTACTTGACAAATATTACACCTTTTGTTGGAAATACTCCTGAACAGTAAGGACAGGTAAATATAAACTCTCCCGGATATACCATCTTTATTTTTATCTGTTTTATCTCACCTTTTTTAATATTTTTCAGCATTATGTCGTAGGGAGGAAGTATATAAAAACAGTGTCCGTAATACTCCTTTGTATAGTCATCACCTATTCCTTCGTCTATAGCCTCAACCCTAAAAAGAACAACATCACCTCTCTTAATGTAGATCTCATCAGGTTTATATCCATCTTTTGATACCTTTATATCCACAATAACATCAGGCTTTTCTTCAGTTTTTGAGCAACCTGATGTCAGACTTATAATTAAAATACTAACCAGTATTTGAAACAGATTTTTCATAATTTTCCAGAATCTCTATAAGTTTATTTATTTTTTTCTCTATCTCATCAATTCTTTTTTCAATATAAGCTTTTTTATCATAATCAGCATTAGTACTCTCTTTTTTCAGACTTTCTTTTTCTTCCTTAAGCACTTTTATCTGGGAAATTATCTCAATTCTTATATCTGATCTTATCTCAAGACCGTAAGAGACTGAAAAAAACAAAAAGATAATAAAAGATATTAAATTTTTCATCATTCCTTTACTTTCTCCTTAAGTTTCTTATAAACTTCCACAACCTCTTTTTTTAATTTATCTAAATCTCCTGTGTTGTGTATAACAATATCTGCATACTTTATTTTTTGTTCAATAGGAAGTTGTGATCTTATTCTTCTTACGGCTTCATCCTTAGAATAACCTTTTTTAACAAGCCTATCTATCTGTAACTCTTCTGGTGCATAAACGAGAATAACAATATCATAATCTTTGTATGAACCTGTTTCTATTAGAAGGGGAACTTCAACAATAACAACACTGTTTGGATCTTTGTCTTTTATATCTTTTATCTTTTTTTCTATCTCCTTCCTTACCTCAGGATGAATAATTTTCTCAAGTATTCTCTTCTTTTTATGATTCTTAAAAACTATTTTCCCAAGTTTCTTTCTGTCCACCTCTCCCTTTAGATCAAATACATCACCGAACTCTTCTCTTATTTTCTCCTTTATATCCTTTCTTCTAAGCAATGTATGGACTATTTTATCAGCATCTATTACGTAAGCTCCAAGTTCAGAAAATATCTTTCCTACAGTTGATTTACCTGTACCTATTGATCCTGTCAGACCTATCTTAAGCATATACTAAAGCCCCAGTATCTTTCTGATTCTCTCAAAATTTCTATCGGATCTATTCTTCTTATACTCTCTTGCAGCTTCTATAAGCTTATCTTTATCAAATGGCGGAAGATACCTACTCCCTTCTGATAAAAAATAATGAACAAGCTGTGTAACATTCTGTATATTTTCAGTCTTTTTAGCCCTTTCAAAATCTATCAGGTAAACATTGAGATTTTTATCAACTATAACATTAGTGTGGGGTCTGTGCATCTCATCCTTACTTATACCGAGAAGATCAAGCTTTCTTGCCTGTTCTAATAACTGGCTGAATATAACTTTTGCGTTATTACGATTCAAAACCTTTTTTAAAGGCTTGCCCTCTATATACTCATAAGCTATAAAATCATCTCCATCTATTATAAGTTTTCCACCTATTCCTTCTCTGTTCACAATCTTTAAAATGCTGCCTTCCTTTTTTACAGCGTTTTTATGTAAAGGTTCCTTAGGAACTTTAATAGCTATGACCTTATCATTCAATCTTCCTCTGTAAACTACACCTCTCCAGCCTTCACCTATCTTTTCAAGATCTTTTAGCTCTTTTTTAAAGTCCTCAAATTTCATATTCATAATGTTGAGCATAAAAACTTACTATCATATCTACAATATGATCCAGATCATCAGATATCTGGATAAGGTTGAAATCTTCAAAATCTATAAAACCTTTTTCAAGAACAACATTTTTTATCCAGTCAACAAGTCCGTTCCAGTATTCAGAGCCATATAGTATTACAGGAAACGGTTTTACCTTTTTAGTCTGAATTAAAACAAGTGTTTCCGTAAGTTCATCAAGCGTTCCATAACCGCCGGGAAAGAGAACATAAGCTGTCGCATACTTGTTGAACATAACCTTCCTTGCAAAGAAATACCTGAAATTTATCGTCACAGTCGCATAAGGGTTAGGTTCCTGTTCAAGAGGAAGATTTATGTTCAGGCCTACAGACTTTCCACCTCCCTCCTTAGCTCCTCTATTTCCAGCTTCCATAATTCCAGGACCGCCGCCTGTTATTATTGAAAAACCTTTACTTACAAGTTTTTTTGCCAATTCTCTCGCTGCCTCGTAGTACTCGTTTCCCTCCTCAACCCTTGCCGAACCGTAAAATGTAACGGCGGGAATAAACTGGGGCATAACCTCAAATCCATCTACAAAATCACCTATTATTTTAAAAAGTCTCCATGCTTCCTCTTTTTTCAGTTCGTTAATCAGATACTTTTCCATTACTCTCTCCTGCTTTTGAGAAATAGGATAAAACGATATCTACTTATTTTCAATTTTCTTAAGATATTCTTCAGCTTCCTTATGACCAAGTACTACAGCTTTCTTAATATCTGAAATTGCTCTACCGTAATCCCCTTTTGAAAAATCTCCATGTTCATAATAAAGTTTTCCTCTGAGAAAATAAACATCAGGATTTTCTGGATCTATTTTAATGTATGAACTGAAATCTTTAATAGCATTTTTGTAATCTTTCAGTCTATAATAGCTCATACCCCTTATATAATAAACCTGTTTATCTTTAAACCCCTTTTTTATAGCCCTTGTTGCATAAGACACAGTTTTAAGATTATTTCCTTTCTCAAAATATATCTTTGAAATCTTGAAGTACAGTTCTCCAGATCTATTTCCACTCTCTTCTGCTTTTATATAGTACTTAAATGCATTTTCTATATCCCCTTTTGAAAAGTATATATCCCCTTTCATCATATAAACTTTGTCTAAAAATTTTTTCTCAGATATAAGCCGATCAACATAACTTTCTCCATTCTTTATATCACCTTTCTGGATATAAAGATCTGCAAGCTTCAGTTTGATATCATAAAGATCCTTCTTTTTAACTACAGCTTTCTCAAGATCTTTTACAGCCTTTTCTCTTTTCCCTAATTTAAGATAAGAAAGACCTCTATAGTAATAAATTCTAAAATCATCTTTTAAAAATTTCTCCGCCTTATTAAAGTATTTGACAGCCTTATTGAAATTTCCCTTTTTAAAAAGTATCTCGCCAACACCTACGTAAGCTTCTCCAAGATTTTTCTCTATATTTACGCCTAAGGACGGCTTGAGAGATATCCCCTTAATATAGTAGTCAAGTGCCCTTTCATACTTCCTCATATTTAAATATCTATCACCCATTTTTATGTAAGCTTTTGCAAGCTTTTCAGCGAGCCTCTCGCTGTCTGAGAAAACAAGAGCCTTTTTATAATGATAGATAGCCTTTTCATAATCACCATCCGCAAAATATATGTCTCCCACCTCAAGTCTAAGATCAAGAAGTTTCTTAGACACATTCTTATCAAAATATTTTCTATTAATTTTCATTATTCTTTCGTAATAACTGATAGCGGTTTTTTTATTTCCAAGAGCTTTATGTATATCACCAACCTTCTCAAGAACTTTTATATCGTCTGGTTTTATAGATAGATATTCATTGTAGTAAGAGAGGGCCTTTCTATAATTTTTATTACGAAATTCTTTGTCAGCTAACATTTTTGTACATTTTATAAAATTAGGAATAATCTCTTTCTTTCGTTTCGGATCTAACTGTACAGCCTTTTTATAATAGGTATAGGCCGATAAAAAATCTTTACTTTCAAAATATATATCTGCCAGCTTAATATAGATATCAGGATCTTTTTTGATAAATACTGCTTTTTTTAGATATTCTACAGCCCTATCCGGATATTCCTTTAAGGAAGCGTAACCTAATTCCCTGTAAATCTCAAAGATATAATCTTTTATCTCATTTTTTTCCGAGTATTTTTCTAACAAAAGTAAAGCATCATTATATTTTTTCAAATGGAAAAGGTTTAAACCTTTTAAGATCTCAACTTCAGTGTCTATTTGCGAGATTCTGTTCAGATAATCAAGAGATCTATTATGATCTTTAAGGCTGTAATATATTTTTCCACACAGAAGAAAAGCTTCTTTATCCTTTTTTCCAAGATTTATACTTTTCTCACAAAGCTCTGCTGCTTTTTCGTAATTACCACTTTCATACGATTTTTTTGAAAGGAAAAAGTAAACAGAAGGGTCATCAACATCTTTTATATTTTCAGGATGCAACTCGGCAACTATTTCTTTTATCTTTTTTTCCAGTTCATCAGTTTCAAAACCTAATTTTTTTGCCTTTAAAACAGTATTTAAAGCATCATTAAACTTTCTCTTATCAACATATTCTTTTGCTAAGTTTATATATATCTGTGAAAGTTCCCTTTTTATATTCTCATCTTCCTTAAATCTTAGTGCTTTTTCATAGTAATCAGCCGTTTTCTTTAGATCTCCAAGCTTCTTATACCTTTCTCCAGCATTAATATACAGCTTATACAGTTTCTCAACTATCTTATTTTTAAGATTTTTTACATCAGGATCTTCTTTGAATTTGCTCTTTTCTATAAGTTCAAGACCGCTTTCATATATCTTTATATCATTCTCAAGGGATGATATATCACCAAAAAATTTTGCTGTCTTAAGTATTATATGAATATCATTAATTAATTCCGATTTTTCCTTTAGAAGCTTCCTCAGTTCTTTCTCACTTACCCATTTCCCATTAAAGTAAATATAACCTTCGGAAAGTTTCTTAAAGTTCTGATCAGTCTCTATTTTTTTCCTTACCCTTTCTATATCTTCTTTTACAAAAAATTTATATATTGTTAGATCTTCGTAATTTTTTAGCGATTTTTTGTAAAAATCAAGTGATTTTTTAAACTCTTTTTTCTGGTAAAATTTATCTGCCTGAGACTCCAGTTCTTTGGAAAGCTGATAAAGTTGTTTATCGTTTGCAACGGTCAATATTAAAAAGTTTCCAAAAACGACGATAAGAACTAACGTTAGTATAAATATGTTTGTTTTTGAAAGTTTTCTTTTAGCCATAATCTTTAGATTTCCTTTTTAAGTATTTCGTCATATTTTTTAATATATTTATCCTTTTCCTCAATAAACTCCTTTACAACAGGAAGAACTTCCTGTAAGATCTGTGTATCTTCATCTTTCACATTCATAGCTTCCGCTATACCTTTATTTATATCCTCTTTCTTTAAAGTAAATATATAAAAATTATCCAGATTGATTCTCATAAGAGCCTTAAGCGTATAAAACAGCTCAACATACTTTTTTGCTTTTCTACTTGTGAAATAGGCTTTTTCATACCTTGTTAGATTTTCTCTTACCTCAGATACAAGAAATCTATTGGATCTCATATCTTTAACAAGCTGATCAAAACCTAATGTGAGCTCTGAGAAAGATTTTGTTATATATTCCTTATCTGTATAGAAAAGCCACGAGTTCTCGACCTTTTTTATATCCTTCTGATACTCAACAAGAAGTCTGTGAGCTGTCTTAAATCTGTTTATAACTTCCTGATCAGATATATAGTTTATATCTTTTATAAGATACTTCATAAGTTTATCTGAATGAAAGAGAACTGCAAATATTACAGAATCTTTTTTTGTAAATGTTTCAAGGGTATCTTTATCATTGGATCTGTACGCCCAGTATAAAAAGTAAAGGAAATTTTTTTTTGTGTTTACATAACTTGAGAAATATAGCTCCTCTAAAATTTTTGCCGATCCAATATCATTATTTTTTTTAAATGACAAACTGCAGTATTTAATAGTTTTATCCATATATTCATTGGTTTTGTTCAGTATGTAATCTTTATTTATAAGTTCTTTCTGATATTTTTTATAATACTTTCTACATAGATACGGTAAAACTTCAGTTTTGTTTTCTTTATTGTATAGTATTTCAAGTTCTTCAACATCCATTGAGGAGTAGTCGAGGCTACAGGATAGAATAAAAGCATAAAGGAAAAACAAAAAGAGCTTTACCACTTTAAACAACTTTCCCTACCCCTCTAATAAGCTTATCTGTCTTTCTCTTAACTTTTAAATATAATGACCGGCATAATTTTGGGCAATCTGGATATAATTATCCCCTCTGCATCTGGACAAGCTTCATGAGTTTTTTCTGCTCTTTCTTTATAAAGTCTGAGAGAACATTCTCTTCATATTTTTCCATCTTTTTAAATTTAATACCGTAACAGACTGTTGTTTTTCTTTCGTATATATTTACAATAACACTATTAATTTCCAACTTTCTTCCATCCACAGTAAATATAAGCTTCACTTCATTATTTATATTTAGATTTGCTTCAGTTCTCCTATCTGCAGAAATACAGAATCTCGCACCCCCAACGCTTATGTCCGCTATAAGCCCCTCTATTCTTTTCACTTTCTCAACACCGCTTGGATGTATCTCAATTTTTTCAACAACAGCAGGAATCTCAACATCTACCCTGGCATGTTCTCTCCTCTGTATTCTTTCCATATCAAATGTATGAGGAAGCTTAAGTATCGTTTTTTCAAGCTCTAAAAATGTGTCTTCAACCACTCCTGTTATTTTGTAAATCGCGTCTCCTCTCCTTAAAAGTGTTATCTTGACCATACTACCTTTCAAATGGGGAAGATCCGTATGGGCATCTATAAGGTACCAGTACATATGCTTCTCATCTTTATCATAAAGAGCCGCATTATAAACCTCTTTATTTTCCGTACTTATTCTGCCTGATTGAAATATATCTATGTCTTTAGTAGATGACAGAGGAACGAAAGGAGGACATATATCAAATCCAAGCTTTTTCCTTAGTTCTTTAAGCATATCCTCATCATAATTTGGATTCTCCTCAACATAAAGTGATATAACTTTTTCAAAAGGTGCTTTAAACTCAAGAGCAAGAAAAGGATCTCTTCCGAGTTTTTTAGAGTATTTCCATATTATCTCCCCAGCTTTTTCCGGAATATTTTTCTCTTTTAGATTTTTTAGAAATAATCTTTTCATAAGTTTATCTTTGATAGTTTTCCTAAAATAAAAACCAAGAAGTATGAGAAAAAGAAGTAAAAGGATTATAAAAACAAAAATCAAAAAAGTAGTGATATCATGCTCTGTCGCCTGACGGAACGACTCTATGGCAGCTTTAGATCTTTCATCCAATCTGACACCACAACTATAATGGTTTTATAGATACTATAGTATAAATGAATTTATTTCTAATAGAAAGCCCCCTTAATGGGGGCAGTATATTATATGTCGTAATACAGTTCAAACTCCTTTGGATGAGGAACAAGTCTTATTTCGTCAACCTCTGCCTGCTTTGTCTCTATCCACATCTGTATGAAGTCCTCATCTACGACACCACCTTTAAGTAGAAAATCCATATCTTCCTTAAGAGAATCTATAGCTTCCTGAAGAGATCCAGGAGTTTCTGGAACATTTGCAAGTTCCTCAGGAGATAGAGAGTAGATATCTTTGTCTAAAGGCTCTCCAGGATGGATCTTATTCTCTATACCATCAATAGCTGCCATTAATAGAGCAACAAATGCAAGATACGGGTTGGAAGATGCATCAGGAAATCTTACTTCGATTCTTTTAGCCTTTGGAGATACTGAACCCATAGGTATTCTTATAGCAGCAGATCTATTTCTTGCAGAGTAAGCAAGTCTTACAGGGGCTTCAAAACCTGGAACAAGTCTGTGATATGAGTTTGTGGTTGGGTTTGTAAATGCTGCTATAGCCTTTCCATGTTTTATAATTCCCCCTATAGCATAAAGTGCAATCTCTGAAAGACCAGCATACTGATCTCCTGCAAACATATTCTGATCGCCTTTCCAGATAGAAAAATGTATATGCATTCCTGATCCATTATCACCAGCAATTGGCTTAGGCAGGAATGTTACATACTTTCCATGTTTGAAACCGACATTTCTCAAGACGTACTTATACTTAAGAACATTATCTCCTGTTGTTACAAGATCAGCAAACCTGAAGTTGATCTCGCCCTGACCTGCCGTACCAACTTCGTGGTGTTCTCTTTCAACGGTTATGCCAACCTCTTCAAGTGTTTTTACCATATCTCTTCTTATAGCAGACATTTTATCAAGGGGCGGTACAGGGAAGTATCCTCTTTTGTAAGGAGTTTTATATCCTAAGTTAGGCATCTCTTCCCTACCTGTATTCCACCAACCTTCAACAGAGTCAATCTCGTAATATGAGTGATTTGGACCATTACTGAATTTTATATCATCAAATATGAAAAACTCAGCTTCAGGTCCGAAAAATGCTATATCACCAATACCTGTTGACCTTAAGAACTCTATAGCTTTTTTAGCTATCTGCCTTGGATCTCTGTTATAAGCCTCTCTTGTTATTGGATCCTCAACATCACACACTAATGATATGGTTGGCTCTTCTATAAACGGATCTATAAATGCGGATTTTGGATCTGGAATAAGAAGCATATCCGACTCCTGTATTCCTTTCCAGCCTCTAATTGAAGAGCCATCAAAAGGAATACCATTCTCAAAACTTTCAGCTGAGAATTCATGTGCTGGTATTGTTAGATGTTGCCACTGTCCAAAAGGGTCTGAAAACTTCAGGTCAATAAAAACAATTCCTTTTTCTGAAATAACTCTTAAAACATCATCTGGCGTTTGACACTGAATCATAGCCATTTAAAGTACCTCCTGATTTGATTCTATGAGACTAAATTGCTTCCGGTCCTCTTTCACCAGTTCTTATCCTTATTGCATCTTCAACAGGAATTATAAAAATCTTTCCATCTCCTATTCTTCCTGTTCTTGCTGTATTTGCTATAGTTTCAACAACCTTCTCAACCATAGAGTCGTCAACAACAATCTCTATTTTAAGCTTTGGAAGAAAATCAATAACATACTCTGCTCCTCTGTAAAGCTCAGTATGACCTTTTTGTCTTCCAAATCCTTTTGCTTCAGATACAGTCATACCGTAAACACCTATTTCCGTTAAAGCGTCCTTAACCTCATCAAGTTTGAAAGGTTTGATAATCGCTTCAATTTTCTTCATTTATACCCTCCAACTATTCCTGAATTTTATAAGCAAATATCTTGCCAATATAAAATCAAGGCATAACATTTATTTTTACAGCTTTAATGCACAAAATATGTGCACTAATTGATATGAGTGCATAATTTTTATGCATTAAGATCAAACACTACCATTTTTATCTCTGTATAGTCCTCAATAGCAAATTTTGGACCTTCCCTGCCTATACCGCTTCCTTTTACACCGCCGTAAGGCATATTATCCGCTCTGAAGGTTGGTATATCATTAATTATAACCCCGCCAACCTCAGCATTCTGTATAAATTTCCATGCATTTTTTATACTGTTTGTAAAAACACCCACCTGAAGACCGTAATTTGTTTTATTAACCAGTTCCAAAGCCTCATCAATATCCCTAAACCTTTTTACAGTTACGACAGGAGCAAAAGCTTCTTCATAAAAGAGCTTTGATTCTTCTGGAATATCAACTACAACTGTAGGTTGAAAAACAGTTTTTTCCTCTGCACAGGATATACCGCCCATCTCAATTTTGGCGCCTTTCTTTACGGCTTCCTCTATCCATGATCTGATTCTATTAACCTCATCAACAGTTATTACAGGTCCTACATCTGTATCCTCATCCATAGGATCTCCAAACTTAAGTTTTGAGACCTCTTTTTTTAAAAGTTCCTGGAATTTGTCCGCCACTTCATGATGAACGAGTATCCTCTGAACCGAAATGCATACCTGCCCTGCAAGTGCAAACCCCCCTAATACTGATTTCTTGGCAGCAGTTTGAAGGTCTGCATCTTTATCGACAACAACTGCAGAATTTGATCCAAGTTCCATGACAATCTTCTTCAGTCCAGCCTGTTTTGCTATAATCTCTCCAACTTTTAAGCTACCGGTAAAAGATACTACCCTTACATCCGGGTGCGTAGTCATTATCCGGCCAACATCAGCATAACCAGGTATTACGGAAACAGCCTCCTCAGGCACACCTGCTTCAAGGAATAGTTCACACAGCATAATCGGAGAAAGAGGCGTTCTTTCACTGGGTTTTAGTATAAACGGACAACCTGCAGCTATGGAAGGTGCTATCTTATGAGCAGTTAGATTTAATGGAAAGTTAAAAGGTGTTATAGCTGAAACAATTCCTGCAGGCTCTCTAAAGTAAAAACCCTTTTTACCCTTTCCATTAGGGGATGCGTCAATATAGATGTACTCTCCTTCTATCCTCTTTGACTCTTCAGCAGAAAAAATAATCGTATTTATGCATCTTTCAACTTCGGTTCTTGCTTCCCTTATAGTTTTTCCAACTTCATAAACAACTACTTTTGCAAATTCTTCTTTTCTTTCTTCAAGCAGTTGGGCAACTTTCATAAGTATTTTATACTTATCGTAAGAGGAGAGCTTTTTTAGTTTTCTAAGACCGATTTTTGCTTTTTCTACAGCCTTCTCTACATCTTTTGGAGATCCTTTTGGAACTTCTCCAATTTTTTCAAGGGTATAAGGATATATAACATCTATTTTTTCTTCTTTATAAACTTTCTGACCACCTAAGATCATAGGGAGGGTTATCATATTTTCAAACCTCCTTTACTTTATTATATTTTAACATGAAAATAGATTTACCATACTATCAGGGGTGTTTTTTATGATAGAGTTTCTAAAAGGCAAGATATCTCACAAAGGAGAAGATATATACATTATAGATCTTGGAGTAATAGCATTAAGGTTTAGATCGCCATCCAATTTTGAAGACCAGTCTGTAGTATTTTTTGAGATGATTATAAAAGAGGATAGGATTGAACTTTACGGATTTAAGACACCTGAGGAAAGAGATATATTCAACAGGCTTTTAAGTATAAATGGTGTAGGTGTTAAACATGCACTTTCTATACTAAGAGCTTTCAGTCCTGAAAGATTTATAGAAATAATTGAGAAAAAAGATATAACATCATTAACAACAGCCCATGGTATTGGAAAAAAAACAGCACAGAGAATAATACTTGAGCTTCAGGGAAAGTTAGAGTTTTTTGAGAATAGAACTTTACAGGATCTTGTTGAAGCCCTTTCTGAACTTGGTTTTGATAAAAGAAAAGCTATCCCTATAGCAAAAAATGTCCTAAAAGATACTGATAATTTAGAGAGAGCTTTAAAATTAGCCCTTCAAAAACTTACTGAAAAAGGATAAAATTTTTTAACTTTAATAAATATAAGATAAGGTGAAAAAGATTGTGGATATTAGGCGAACATGATGAAAATATAAGAAAAACAAGGGGATCAATACTTGAACTTGTTGGTAATACGCCTCTTATAAAACTCGAAAGATCTATCCCTGACGATATAAAGGAAAAAAACATTGAGATATATGCAAAACTTGAAGGTTATAATCCGGGAGGATCTGTAAAAGACAGGCCTGCAACAAGAATGCTTGTGGAGGCTGTCAAAAGTGGAAAACTCACGAAAGATAAAATAATCCTTGATGCAACTTCTGGCAATACAGGAATTGCACTTGCCATGATAGGTACAGCTCTTGGTTTTAGAGTAGAGCTTGCTATGCCTTCAAATGTTAGCGAAGAAAGAAAAAAAATAATACAGGCTTTTGGTGCTAAGATACATTATACAAATCCTCTTGAGAGTACCGATGGAGCAATCATATACGTTAGAAAACTAATAGAGAAATACCCTGACAGATATTTTTATGTTGATCAGTACAACAATGATGCAAACTGGAGATCTCATTACCACTCGACAGCTGTAGAGATATGGAAACAGACTGAAGGAAAAATAACTCATTTTATTGCAGGCATAGGAACAGGCGGAACAGTGATGGGAACAGGCAGAAGACTTAAGATATTCAACCCAGATATACAGATAATTGGTGTTCAACCTGATAGTCCATTTCATGGAATAGAGGGTCTCAAGTATATAGAAACATCTATTAAACCAGGTATTTTTGATGAAAACAGGCTTGACAGGACTATGTTTATAGGAACGGATATCTCATATGAAAGGGCAAGAGAACTTGCTAAAAAGGAAGGTATTTTTGTAGGTCAATCCTCAGGAGCAGCTTTTGAAGCAGCCCTTCAGCTTGCCAAGGAAATAGATCAAGGAGTAATTGTATTTATATGCCCTGATGGAGGAGAAAAATATCTGACAACAGCTCTTTGGGAATTTTAACAGTCTGAGTTGTCCTCTTCAACAGCCTTTATTAACTTGTCAGATATATAGGGTAGTGCAGCTCTCACCCTTACCCATGCTGACATGAGAGGAACGCCGATAGGATCATCTATAAACTCTTTTTCCGCTTTTTTCAAAGCATCGACAAAAACCTCTATGGCTTCAATTTCCGCATGTCTATCATAATTAAGACCGTTTATAAGTGATAATGCATTGTATTTTTCTATAGCATATCTTGCTTCCTGAAGATAGGTTGTTAAAAGTGTTCTGAAAAAGGCTTCTGAAAAAACAAAACCATCATGTGCAAGAACCCTAAAAAGTGTTTTTGCTATATCACTTGCCATTTTTACAAGCCCTTCTGATGTTGATTTTACGAGCTTCTGATGTTTATGTTCGTAAGTATCCATAACTTCAACCTGACATATCCTGTTAAATGATGTGTTTTGGTAAACCTCGCTTAGCATAGATACTTCTAACCCCCATGTTGGAGAAATTCTTATTCCCCTTGCAAGTGTTCTTATAAATGCAAACTCTCCAGATAATGCATATCTGAAGCTGTCAAGGTAAACAAGAAATCTGTTACAGCCGAGAATCCTGATAAGTGCTCTTATTAAGGGTGTATAAAAAATCCTTGTAACCCTTCCATAGAGTTTGTTTGTAACTCTTGCATAGTATCCTTTACTAAATTCAAAATCTAAAGCTGGATGAACTACTGGATAAAAAAGTCTTGCAGGCAATTCTCTACTGTAATTCACAATATCACAGTCATGTAAAGCTATGGCATAGGCATCTGCATCTGAAAGTATGTATCCAAGACTCATCCATACAGATCTTCCCTTACCTGGGAAAGAGACATTAAATCCAGCATCCTCAAGCTCAGAGTAAAGTTTTTGCATTCTTGGACCATCATGCCATATAACTTTGACTTCAGTATTTACCTGCGACATTACTTTTTTAACTTTTTTAAACTCTTCTTCAGATGCTTTATCAAGGGAAAGAACGATCTTATAAAGATATCTTATCCCTTTTAGCTCTTCTATTATTCTCGGCATAGCAGGTCCTTCAAACTCAGAGTATAATGCGGGAAGTAAAAGTACCATATTTCTTCTTTTTGAAAACAGCTCAAGTTCATACTCTAACTCTTCAAGCGATCTGTTTTTAAAGTTCTGGAGCGTCGTTATGACACCATTTTGAAAAAAATCTGCCATGAAAATACCTCCCTCATTTCCATATTTTTATAAGATATTCTTTCATTTCTTCAAAAATTTCAGCCTGAGTATTGTAATAATCTTCAGCTTCCTGATCAGATTTATCTGAAAGCTCATTTACCAATGATGCAACTCGTGCATTGTATAGAGGTATCATTGTATTCAAGACTTTGAATTTCTGTCTTTCCGTAGAATGAAATGTATTTCCATACCTATAAACTATCCTTACCCACGTCTCTATAGGCATAATAAATTCCTCGTTCTTCTCATTTTTGTAAAGGTCCCTAATAACTTTCATATCTGTCTCATCAAGTATTCTCTCCCAAACCCCCTCAAAATTTTTATAGCCTGTTCTAAAATAATCTATACTTTCATTAAGATCTATCTCAAAAGGTTCAGGCTCAACACCTGCAAACTCTCCGAAAACTGGTATATCTTTTGATCTTTTTATCTTTTTCCAGAACGATTCATACTTTTCCATGAGATTGTAAGTCGTTCCAACAACCTCTCTGAACATACCGCTGAGATCTTTAGCAGGATCCTTCTCACCATGTATCTTTGCACCAAGTTTAGCCTGACAGATTCTGTATCCTTTGACAACAGCTGTTGTTGTCATCCATATATCAATCCCAAATTTTGCTACATCCGTCTCCCAGACATCCTCATCAAGATAGTCTTTAACAAGTTTTCTTGACATACCAAAATCACCACCTATTGGCTGTCTTATACGAAGTCCGTAAAGAGTTCTTATTAAAGGATATGCTATGTTATTAGTGATGGTTCCATCAAATTTGTATCTTCTGTAGTAAGGTGTCACATAATCAAAACCTTTAAATACAGGATCAAGTATATTCTTTATCCATTCTGGCGTTATAGATCTAAGATCGGAGTCAAAGGTTGCAACAGCTTCTGCTCTGAGGAACTCAGCGGCTTCAAAAACAGCTCTCAGGGCTGATCCTTTTCCAGGAATGCCTCTGTATATCGAGACTATCTTCTCTATATTATAAGCGCTGATATCAGTGGCTCTTGCTTCTTCTCTTGTATCATCAGTAGAGCCGCCGTCAGAAACGAATATTATGGCTTTTCTATCTGAATAATATCTATCAAGTCCTTTTGCAACAGTTTCTATAACATGGGATATTGTCGTTTGACTATAGTATGAAGGAATACCAACAACTATATCTGCATATCCTATCTTCTCGATTTTTTTCCTTGCATCCTCCCTAAGAGCCGTTGAAAATCTTACATTTGGCAGAACTATCATCATTTTAACCCTCTACTATCATTACTATAATATCCATCACATTAGTTCCTGTTTTTCCTGTAAAAATAAGATCCCCCGTTTTTCTAAAAAAACTGTATGAATCGTTATTTTTCAAATAATCATCAATATTTAGATCCAGATATTTTGCTTTCTTATATGATTCAGCTGTTACAACAGCCCCTGCTGCATCAGAATTTCCATCTATCCCATCCGTTCCTCCACTCAGAATAACTATTCCATCCACATCCTTTATCTCCTTCAGAGAAGAAAGTGCAAACTCTTGATTTCTCCCTCCCTTTCCACTTCCTTTCACAGTTACTGTTGTCTCCCCTCCAAAAAGAACACATACAGGTTTCTCAACAGGATTATCTGACTTTTTTATCTCCAGTCCTATACTTGCTACAGCTTTTGCAACCTCTTTTGCTTCCCCTTTTAACATAGAAGTAAATATGTATCCTTTTAATCCTTTATTCTCCGCTTTTTTCCTTGCTTCATTTAACGCAATAAAATTACTGCCTATTATGAAATGTTTTATATCTGGATTTTCACTTTTTGGAGTATCAGGTATCTTACCTGAAATACCATCTTTTATCACTTTTTTTACAGCTTCGGGAATCTTATCAAAAAGATCATACCTTTTTAATATATCGTAAGCATCACGATACGTTGAAAGATCGTAATAAAGAGGCGCTGATCCAATAGTAAAAAGATCATCTCCAACAACATCGGAAAGAACAAGAACAGCTCCTTTTGATTTTGTTACCTCTCCAAGCCTCCCACCTTTTATAAGCGATAAATGTTTTCTTATTATATTTATCTCTTCTATGGGAATACTGTTTTCAAGCAAAATCTCGGTTGTTTTCTGTAAATCCTTTATTGTTATAGGAGGAACTGGTTTTTCAATCAGCGCAGAGCTTCCACCAGAGAGAAGATATAAAAATGTATCATCCTCCTTCAGGTTTGACATTTCTTTGATAAGTATCTCTCCAGCTCTAAGACTTTTATCTGTTGGAACAGGATGGGATCCTTCTACAACTCTAATTTTTTCTAAATTTTCAGTATAGTTGCATACAACAACTCCTCCTTTTATTCTATCGCCAAGTATCTTTTCAACAACTTTTGCCATTTCAATGGAAGCTTTACCACTTCCAAAAACGTAAAGATCCCCTTTCAAAGGAATATCATAATCACATACTCTTATACTGTTGTCTTTTAATGTTATATTTCTGGGAATTATATTTTCGGGATGAACACTACGGATAGAACTGAGAAAGATCTCAACAGCAACCTCTTTCAATTTCATTAAGTATTCTCCAGATAGACTCGTTCCATCCTTTACTTCCTGGATACTTAGCTTTTATAATGCCGGGAATATTAACAGGTTCGTACTTTTTATTAATATGGGGTATCAGAATCGGGATGTCAACTTCTCTAAGCATTGGTATATCGTTCTTGCTGTCTCCAAGACCAATAGTTAAAGGCACCTTCCCTGTATTTTCTTCAAATATTTTTTTAACAATCTCTACAGCTTTTCCTTTATCCTGATTTTTTCCTACTAAATGGTAAAATCTCCCGCCCCTTGTAATCTTAAATCCTTCTTCATCAGCGATCTTTTCAAGTTTAGATATATCTTTTTCATTCTCCAAAACGAACGGTTCTGTAAAATCTCTATTTTTTGCAAGTTTTGCTCTCTCATAGGGAAGATCTGTAAGTTCCATTATCTCTTTGATTTCCATATCGCCAAAACCTTTAATCCTAAATCTATCCTTTATTTTGTTTATAAATTCCCTTATCTCACTATAGTCTCTACCAATTTTTATCACGCAATACCTATTTTCCTTATCACATTTTATTTTAAAACCTCTATATTTTTTTGGAAAAAAAATGGCTGCACCGTTTTCAACAATAAAAGGTTCTTCTATACCAAGATCTCTCTGGACAAGCTCAACTTCTTTTTTTGTTTTACTCGTTACTATGATAATAGGGATTTTTTTCTTCTTTATCCTCTCTAAGGATTCAAGGGCATCCTTAAAGGAATAATCCTCATGGTTAAGTAATGTTCCATCAAGATCTGTAAATATTAATACATTAACCATTTTTCCTTTCCGGTATTCTTACAATAAATGTTGATCCTACATTTAGCTCGCTCTTTACCTCAACCTTACCTTTATGAGCTTCTGCTATATGCTTTACTATTGAAAGTCCAAGTCCTGTCCCTCCAACATTTCTGCTTCTTGATTTATCAACCCTATAAAATCTTTCAAATATTAAAGGCTGGAATTCCTTTGGTATTCCTATTCCCGTATCTGTTACATTTATTAGTATCTCTCCATTTTTTCTCTCAGCAGAGACCGTTACACTGCCTTCAGTTTTATTGTATTTTATAGCATTCTCAATAAGATTTTTTAAAAGGATATCAAACTTTTTATGATCCACTTCTATTATGAATCCTTCTGGTACTAAATTTATAAGTTTTATACTTTTTTCCTTAGATAAATGCTCAAGATCATTAAAAATTGAGTTTACAACTCTTGAAAGATCGGCTTTTGTTATATTCAGCTTTTCTTCTTTAGACTCAAGTTTTGCAAGTATAAGAAGATCATTAATAAGACTGTCCATCTGATCAATTCTTTTTTTAGCCATACTAAGAAACTTTTTTATAGTCTGTATATCTTTCTCCTGTTCAAGGGTTTCAACTATACCTTTCATAACGGCTATTGGTGTCTTAAGCTCATGAGATACATTTGAGACAAAATCTTTTTTCGCCTGCTTGTATATCTCAAATAACGTTATGTCCTGAAAATGAAGAACCTTCTTGCTGTTTATATGATACATTCTTACAAGGAAAATATCGTTATTTATAGTTATCTCTTCTTTAAAATCTCTTTTGTTTTTATAGGATATTATTGAGTATAGATAGTTATTTTTAATAACTTCTGAAAAGTGTTTCCCAACCGGATCTATACCTTTGATATCATTTTTTAAGATATCTTTAGCATAGGCATTCATATACTCGATATTCTGGTTTTCACCAACAACTATTATCCCTTCTTTAAGAAAATCCAGAAACTGAAGTAAAACTTCAGGATCAATCTGACTGTTCTTCATCTTTGTCTAATTCCTGATGCCTCAACATCTTTCCTTCTTTCATATATATAACTTCTTCTGCAAGATTAGTCGCTATATCTGCAACTCTCTCAAGATTTGAAGATACGGTGATCAGCCTAATACCTACCTTTATATTCTTAGGGTCTTCCACCATATATGTGTATATCTCACGTATGATCTGTTCATGAAGGGCATCTACTCTGTCATCCCTCGTTATAACATCTCTTGCAAGCTCCGTATCCAGATTTTCAAGTGATTTTACGGCATCTTTTACCATTCCCAAAACAATCTCTGTCATTATAGGAAGATCAACATACTCTTTAAGCTTAGGTTTTGTTAAAATTCTTTCCGCCTGCTCCTTTATATTTTCCGCATGATCTCCAATTCTTTCTATATCTCTGTTTACAAAAAGATCCATAACAAGAATTCTAAGATATTTTGCCTCTGGCTGAAACCTTGCTATGGTTGTTATTATAAGAGTCTCATTCTCAACTTCCATCTGATCAACCTTAGGCTCAAGCTCATCAACAACCTTTAAATACTCGGGATTATGTTCTATTATGGCTTTGACCGCATGTTCTATCATCAAGTCAGCCATTTCAGCCATCTGTATCAGTCTCTCCCTTATCTCTTCAAGTCTTGGTTTTATTAACATAATTACCTCCTCAATTATCCGAATCTTCCACTTACATAATCCTCTGTCAGTTTTTTCTTTGGTGAGGTGAATATAATATCTGTTTTGTCAAATTCTATAAGCTCTCCTAAATACATAAATGCAGTATAATCCGAAACCCTTGCTGCCTGCTGCATATTATGTGTGACAATTATTATAGTCACAGTCTCTTTTAATCCAACAACAAGCTCCTCAATCTTTCCTGTTGATATAGGATCAAGAGCCGATGTAGGCTCGTCAAAAAGTAAAACTTCAGGTTCAACAGCTAATGCTCTTGCTATAACAAGTCTTTGTTGCTGTCCTCCAGAAAGACCTGAAGCACTATCTTTAAGTCTATCTTTGACCTCATCCCACAAAGCTGCCTGTTTTAGAGCTTTTTCCACTCTTGCTTCAAGCTCTGATTTATTTTTTATACCTCTAAGTTTAAGTCCATAGGCGACATTGTCAAATATACTCATAGGAAAGGGCGTCGGTTTCTGGAAAACCATCCCAACTTTTGATCTTAGTTCTATAAGATCTATATCATCCGAGAGAATATTCTTTCCGTCCATAATAATTTCGCCTTCATATCTGTTTCCATAATATAGATCATGCATTCTGTTAAAACTTCTCAAAAGTGTTGTTTTTCCACAGCCAGAAGGTCCTATCAGAGCTGTTACTTTCTTCTCATAAACCGGCATATTAATATTTTTAAGTGCAGGCTTATCTGATTTTGCATAATAAAAAGAGAAATTTTTTACTTTTATCTTGATGTTATCCTCCATTAACTTTTATACCTCCAGTGTATGATCATACGGGAAGTTACGGTGACTATAAGTATAACAACGGTTATTATAAAGGCAGCCGCCCATGCTTTTTCATGCCAGTCTTCATAAGGACCCATAGCATAGTTGAATATAGTTACAGTAAGGGATGCTATAGGTTCATTCATATTAGTTGTAAAATACGAGTTATTAAATGACGTAAAAAGAAGAGGTGCTGTCTCACCTGCTATTCTTGCTATAGCAAGAATAACTCCTGTAAGAATTCCAGTAGCTGCTGCTCTATAGACAACATCTTTTATAACCCTAAAATAAGAGGCTCCAAGGGCAAACGCAGCTTCTCTTAAAGTCCATGGAACAAGTTTAAGCATATCTTCAGTAGTTCTCAGCACAACAGGAACCATAATAAAAGCAAGAGCCGCAGCACCTGCCCATCCGCTAAAATGTCCAAAAGGTTTAACTAAAAGAGCGTAAATAAACGTTCCTACTACTATGGAAGGAACACTTACCATAATATCAGAAAGTATGCTTATTACTTTTGCAAACACAGTTCCCCTTGCATACTCTGCTATAAAAGTACCTCCAAGAATACCGAGAGGAACTCCAATAATGGTTGCAACTGAAGTTATTAAGAACTGTCCTACAAATGCATTTCTCAAACCACCCCCTGGAACTCCTGGAGGAGCTGGATCTTCAAGAAATAGCTCAAGATTTAAGGCTGTAATGCCGTGCCTAAGAACATCAAATATTATAAACACAAGCCAGAAAAGACCCATAAATGCGGCAAATGTTGAAAGTAAAAGAGCTATATTTCCTTTTATCTTTCTCTTTGTTTTCAGGTCCATATTCTTTACCTTTGGTAATGTTTTTCTGCTCTAAGCAGGAAAAATTTAGCTACAGCAAGTATTGTAAAACTCAGTATAAAAAGTATAAGAGCGAGGTAAAAAAGAGATGAAAGGTATATATCAGTATCTGCTTCTGTAAATTCATTAGCAAGGGTAACGGTTATTGTTGCAGCAGCATCAAGCAGTGAAGGCGTTATCTGATGTTTATTCCCGAGAACAAAAGCAACAGCCATCGTTTCCCCTAAGGCTCTACCAAGAGCAAGAACTATTCCACCATACACACCAAGCTTTGAGTAAGGAATAACAATATCTTTTATAACTTCCCATTTTGTCGCTCCAAGAGCATAAGCAGATTCTTTTACAATATCAGGTGTAAGGTTAAACGAGTCTCTTGATATACTTGCTATAAAAGGTGTTATCATTATGCTTAATATTATACTTGCCGTAAGCAGATCAACACCCATAGGTGTTCCTTCAAAAAGCTTTCCTACTACAGGTATATCTCCAAATACAGACTGTAGGGCTGGTTCAATATATTCAGCCATTATAGGTGCAAGCGTAAAAAGTCCCCACATACCGTATATGATGCTGGGTATTGCTGCAAGCATTTCTATAGCTATACCTATAGGTGTTTTTAAAAAATGTGGAGATATCTCTGTCAGGAATATAGCTATACCTATAGATACAGGAACAGCTATGGAAAGAGCCAGTACTGTTGTTATAAGGGTTCCGTACAAACTTGCAGCTGCTCCAAAAACCTCTTTTACAGGATCCCAGTCAACCGTAAATATAAAATTCAAAAGCCCAAACTTATGAATGGCAAGTGATGATTCGTTGTAAAGCACTAAAATTGTCGAAAATATTAAGGTTAATATTGTAAATGAAGCTGAGAATGATATAACAGCAAAAATTAAATCTGCAGCAGGAAGCCTTAGGAACTTTTTCATACTTTTTTTAATCCCTCAGATAGTATTTAATCAATTATATCAAAAAAAAAGGGCAAAAAGCCCATCGGAAGATCCAGCAACAACAGGACTATGGAGATATTCCATGTTTTTTCCAGTAATTTCTTATTTTTGATTTAAGTTCCTCAGGTAAAGGGACATATACAAGCCTTTTGGCTGTCTCATCACCTTTTTTAAACGCCCAGTCAAAAAATCTGTTGACTTTTTTATTATTTTCTACCTTTTCCCTTGCAAGAAGTATAAACGAAGCGCCAGCTATCGGCCATGCATTTTTACCAGGAGCATTAACCATCCATAAGTAGAAATGTTTATCAGGATTAAAATCTGCTGTTGCACCGGCGGCTGAAAATGTATCAAAGTTTGGCTCGACAAAGTTTCCAGCAGAATTTTTAAGTAACGTATGTCTCAATCTATTTTGCTTTGCATATGCAAACTCAACATAACCAATAGAGTATTTCAATCTTTTAACATAATTCGCAACACCTTCATTTCCCTTGCCACCAATACCCACAGGCCATTTAACAGCCTTTCCTGCACCTACCTTATTTTTCCAGTCTTCACATACCTGTGAAAGGTAATTTGTAAATATTGCTGTTGTTCCAGAACCGTCCGATCTATGAATCACTTTTATCTCCTTATGGGGAAGCTTAAGAGAAGGATTTATAGCTTTTATTTTTTCACTGTCCCAGTATTTAATATTCCCAAGGTATATTCCGCATACAGTATCACCATCAAGTTTCAGCTGCCCTGCTTTTATGCCTGGTATATTTACGACAAGAACAACACCACCTATAATTGCAGGATACTGATATAGTTTATACTTTTCCAGTTTTTCTGGAGGCAGTGGTGCATCTGAAGCGCCAAAATCAACTGTTCTATTCTTTATCTGTCTCACCCCACCACCAGATCCTATAGACTGATAGTTTATTCTTATTCCTGTTTCTTTATAATACTGGTAAGCCCATGCTGCATAAACAGGATATGGGAATGTAGCTCCTGCACCATTTATAACATCTCCTGCAAAGGACTTTACCAGCAAAAATCCTGACGCAATCATTGCCGTTAAAAATTTTCTCATAACCATTCCTCCTGCCTTTTAGTAATGTAGTTCTGCTGTAATCATATATTTTGTATAGTCTTTTCCATTATCATTCTGATAATCAGATTTTATACCGTTTATTATCCAGGTAATATATCTGTTTTGATGATATGCTATACCGTATATATACATCTTTCTATCGTAAGATTCACCTCTTGCATTCCATCTATCATATCTACCAAGAAAAACAAGTCTGTTTTTAAGAAAAGGTCTAACCTCAAAATTAAATGAGTATCCTTTTCCATCATTATCCTTCGCATTAGGATCATCCCAGTTAGCCTTAATATACTGTCCTGCTAAAAGAAATAAAGGCTGATTGTAAACAGCATGAAGCTGTAATACAGAAAAATCGTAATTAGATCCCCTATGATTGTAGCTGTTAAGCGAATGTAATGAAATATTTGCGTAAGTCTGAGACAAAGGTTTAGGCTTTTTCTTTCCGCCGCCAAGTATATGCCATGTAAATCTTCCTTCTATCATAGGTTTATTTGGTTTATTACCTTTATCTGATCTGCCTATATGATCATAACCTTCCCCATCAAACACCCCGTACTCGGCAGAAAAATATTCAAATTTTGTTTTAAAATCTATGCCAGCATCAGCTGACGGCAGTAGATGTGCTCCATCTGAGGCTTCGTAAAATGTCTTGGATATTGATCTATACCACCAGCCAGAATGTTCTTCATAATCAAGCCATGGCGTATGTGCTATACCAAGTTCAAAACCTGTTCCTGGAACGATATTGGATATGTCTTTATAATAGTATAAATGTTTGATCTTCAAACTGATCTCTTTACCTTCTGATTCTATTTCTTTGTGGTACTGCCATGATATATCAAAAGTAAATCTAAAATGGTCTTTTTCATTAAAGTAATACTTAGTAACGAAATATCCTCTTCTAACCTCAAAACTTCCAGAGTCTGAACCGTTTTTCAGATCCTTAAATGTATAACCTATATAAGCCTTTCCTCCGAATTTGAGCCTCTTTGATATGGAAACTGTAGGCGTTTCTTTTTTATCAAGCTCTAAAGCTTCCTGTTTTGTTATTATACCTTTCTCAAGAAGCTTTTTAACAACAGGATCATCTATTTCTCCTGCTGATGCTACTGATAACGCTCCCATAAGTAGCGCCGGGATCAAGATTCTTTTCATCCTTAACCTCCAGATATATTTTTATTTTCCGATAAGATTTTATTCTTAAAAATTTAAAAAAATATTAATTTTCTGTTAAGATTTCTTAATATTTGAAAACATTTAAGTATAAGCATAATTTTAATTATTAACTGATCGGATTTTAGGAGTTTAAGATGGTAAAAATAGCCATACTGATTCTTACTATAGGTTTTGTCCTTTATGCTTACGTTAATTTTCTCCCTATAGTTATATCTTATTTACAACAAACAGTCGTCGGAACATCAACAATTCCTTACAAAGTAAAAGAAGTAAAAAAGAGTATAGAACATAATCAGGATGAAGAGAAAACAGACTATGAAAAAAAAGCAGAAGAAGAGATTGATAAACTATTACATCTGAGGTGATCGGTATGGAGTTTAGATTCAACAGTATAGAAGAAGCTATAGAAGATATAAAACAGGGTAAGATGGTTATAGTTGTTGACGACCCAAATAGGGAAAATGAAGGCGATCTTGTTATGGCTGCCGAGAAGGTAACACCAGATGCTATAAACTTTATGGCAAAAGAGGGTAGAGGACTTATCTGTTTATCTATGTTAAAGGAGAGACTTGAAGAACTAAATATACCCCTTATGACCCAGAATAATACTGATCCTAATGGAACAGCCTTCTGTCTCTCTATAGACGCACATCCTAAATATGGAACAACAACAGGTATATCCGCATACGATAGGGCTGTAACCATAAAGTTAGCTGTAAGTCCGGATGCAGTGCCCCAGGATTTTGTAAGACCTGGACATATATTTCCACTAATGGCAAGGCCTGGAGGTGTTCTTGAAAGAACAGGTCATACAGAGGCTTCTGTTGATCTTGCAAGACTTGCAGGGCTGTATCCAGCAGGAGTTATATGTGAGATTATGAAAGAAGATGGAACAATGGCAAGACTGCCAGATCTTATAAAGTTTGCCAGAAAATACAATCTTAAGATTATAACCATCGCTGATCTTGTTCAATACAGACTAAAAAGAGAAAAGTTTGTCTTAAGAGAAGCAGAGGCTCATCTTCCGACAAAATATGGAACTTTCAAAATATACGGATATAAAAACACACTTGACGGATCAGAACATGTGGCCCTTATTATGGGGGACATAGATCCTGACAAACCTACTCTTGTAAGAGTTCACTCGGAATGTTTAACAGGAGATATATTTGGTTCTTTGAGATGCGACTGCCAATCACAGCTTCATGCAGCCCTTAAAACAATTTCGTCGGAAGGTAAAGGCGTACTTGTATATATGAGAGGTCATGAGGGGAGAGGAATAGGGATAATAAACAAGATAAAAGCTTACAGACTTCAAGAAGAAGGATATGACACAGTTGAGGCAAATCACAGATTAGGATTTAATGCGGATCTGAGAGATTTTGGGACAGGAGCACAGATACTGCTTGATATAGGCGTAAGAAAGATGAAGCTTATGACAAACAATCCAAGGAAAATTGTAGCTCTTGAGGGTTTTGGTCTGGAAGTTGTTGAGAGAATACCTCTAATAATAGAACCTAACCCTTATAATAAAAATTACCTTAAAGCAAAAAAAGAACATCTTGGACATATATTTGAAGATCTAAAAGGAGAAAGCTGTAAGCTTGATATTGAAGAACTCAGAAAAGAAACTGAGATGAATGAAAACTGAAAAAAATCTAAAGATCAGAGATTTTAAAACATCCGACCTGCCATCTATCAGAAGGATAATTGATGCCAATTTTGAAAATCCATGGTCTGATAGTATGATTTTGTCCGAAAATTCTTTTACCTATAAAACTGTTGCCGTTATAGAAAAACAGATTGTTGGATTTCTTTCAGGAGAGATTATGTATGATGAAAGTAATATTCTTATGATAGCTGTTGATAAAAGTTTTCAAAGAAGGGGGATAGGCAGAGCCCTGGTTTCAAATTTTTTAGAAAAGGTAAGGAGTTGTAAAATAAGTTCCGTATATCTTGAGGTATCAAAGAATAACGATATAGCTTTGAACTTTTACAGAAAACTAAATTTCAAAGAGTATGGTATGAGAAAAAGTTATTACAGTAATGGAGAAGATGCAGTTTTGATGAAACTTGATCTATAATTTGATGGAAGATATAAAACCAAAGGAGCTCAAAATGAAAATAAGGGGCAGAAGAGCTGAGATATTAATAAAAGAAGAAGAAATAAAAAATAAAGTTAGAGAACTTGGAAAGAAAATATCAGAAGATTTTAAAGGAAAAGAGATACTTGTTGTAGGAATACTCAAGGGATCATTCATATTTATGGCTGATCTTGTAAGGGAGATTAAAGGAAAAGTTTATATTGATTTTATGCAGGTATCCTCTTACAACACATCTATGGAAAGTTCAGGTGAGGTAATATTCGTTAAAGATCTTACACAGAATATAGATGGAAAAAATCTTCTTATTGTTGATGATATTATCGATACAGGAAGAACTCTAAAAGCTCTTGTTGAAGCATTAAAGCAGAGAAATCCTTCCTCTTTGAAAACATGTGTTCTCCTCGATAAAAAAGAAAGAAGAGAAGTTGATTTTGAAGCAGACTATGTAGGATTTGTTATCCCCGATAGATTCGTTATAGGTTATGGACTTGACTGGGCTGAAGAAGGTAGAAATCTAAAGGATATATACTGTATAATTTGATCGTTCTGTCGCAAATGTTAAAACGTAGGAGGATATTATGGGATTCAGACCTGTTGATGTCTCAAACAAATTTGAGACAATAAGAACAGCAAAAGCCGAAGGTAAGATATTTTTAAGTCAAGAATCTATAGATATGATAAAGAACAATAAAGTCCCTAAAGGTGACGTACTGTCAGCGTCACAGATGGCAGGAATGCTTGGTGTTAAAAGAACAGCGGATATACTTCCTTTCTGTCACAATATTATGATTGATCACGTTGTTGTTAATACAGATCTTCAAGAAGATGGTATTTATGTAACTGCCGAGGTTAAATGCATAGGAAGAACAGGGGTTGAGATGGAAGCCTTAACAGCAGTTTCAGCAGCACTTTTGAATGTTTATGATATGTTAAAAGCTTTTGACAAAAATATGGTTATAGGTGAGATAAAACTCATTGAAAAAAGAGGCGGAAAATCTGATTATGAAGAAGATCTTACCGGCCTAAAATGTGCCGTTATAACACTGAGCGATACATGTTCAAAAGGTGAAGCGGAGGACAGGAGTGGAAAAACAGCTATAGACATAATAGAAAATGAGTTTGGCGGTAATGTTGTTCATTACAAAATCCTACCTGACGATATGGAAACAATAGTAGAAGAACTTAAAAGTTTAGCCGACAAAGTTGATATTATTTTCACAACAGGAGGAACAGGTTTCAGTAAAAGAGATGTAACACCTGAAGCAACTAAAGAGATTATAAGAAAAGAGATGATAGGATTTTCCGAGGCTATGAGGATTGTTGGGATTAGATTTACTCCAAAATCTTTATTATCCAGAGGTGTGTGTGGAATATTAGGGAATGCAACGTTGGTAATTAATCTTCCAGGAAGTACAGGAGGCGTTAAGGACAACATAAGACTGGTTGCACCACTTCTTAAACATGCTATAAGAATGGCAAAAGGTGAGAAGAAACATTAAAGCTTTTTTAGGTTTTGGTCTTATGTGGAATCAAGAAAAATTTTTAGATCAATCAATTGATCTGATAAATCATCATTTTGGTGAAATCATTGAAAAAACAGATCATTTCAGACTTGAATATTCTAAATATTATGAAAAAGAGATGGGAGAGGGCTTAAAAAAGATATTTGTAGTCACAGATACAATTATAGATAAGTCTGAGATAACTAAGATTAAAAAATTAAGTATAGAAATAGAAAATACTATGAGGATTAATGGAAAAAGGAAGGTCAATATAGATCCTTTTTATATAGATACAGATCAGGTTGTTGTAGCAACATCAAAGTACAGAGGAAACAGGATTTACATGGGAGATGGTATTTTTGTAGAACTTGAGCTTTTTTACCACCATGGATCATTCCAACCGTTTATATGGACGTATATAGATTACAAAAAATATATCCCTTTTTTTAATAAGGTTAGAAATATTTTTAAAAAAGTATATAATTAAATTAGAATATTCTAAAAGGAGAAAGGTATGAAAAAGTTTACTTTTTTTCTATCAACTATCTTACTTATGTCCGGCATATCTTTTGCAGGCATGTCAAAAAAAGACTGTGAAAGATATGTTGCACAGATTGAAAAATGTATAAAAGAGGAAAAAGGAAAAGATCTAAACAAAAAATGGAGATACTGTGAAGGTCTTGCATTGTGGAATTTATTAACCGAGTACAAAAATAACGGTTTCTGTTTTGACGATGAAGAATGTAAAGAGATGATTCTTAAAGATATACAGTCCTGTGAGAATGAAAGAAATGCTCTTTACAGAAAACTTCTACAGGAACAGAAATAATCATCTCTTTTTAAAAGTATCATAAAGATTTAAAGCAGAAACCCATATTATAACGATACCTACAACTACAGGAAGAAGACTCTGAATCAGTTTTGCTGTTGAAAGAGTGAGATCATTAATCTTAAAGGCGGAGAAAACTCCGCCTATATTATTAAAAACAGCATATACTCCTACCAGTATGCCTGTTATCAGTAGTATCCTAACTGTCACTGCCTTCTGTTTTTATCTTAGGTTTTACGGCTTTTACCACATAATCACCCTCAATTTTTATAACAGGATCTCCCATAGCTGTTCTTTTTGAAATAGGTATTCTTTTCTCATCAACAATAAGTTTTAAAATCCTTCCTTTCTCCGTAGAAAAATAAACTGTTTCTCCAAGTTTAACAGGAACAGCGACAGAGAGAAAATCACCTTTTCCAAGTTTAACAGCCATAAGACCTTTCTGTGCTCTTTTCTTAACCTTTCCTTCTTTTGTAAAAAACTCCTCTTTATGAACAAGCTTAGTATAACCGTTTTTAGTAACTGTCATAATAAGATCTTCACTGTTAATCAAGAAACCACCTGATACGGTATCCCCTTCATCAAGATCAATTGCTTCAACCCCTTTAGCCTTATCACCTGTTACCCTAACCTGATTTCTCTCAAAAAGAAGCAGATCACCTTTACGTGTATAAACAGCTATAAGGGATGGATGATCATCTGCAAATGCTGTTACAACAGAATCGTCTTCAGCAAGGGGTATCACAGAATGGTTCTGTGATTTGTAAAATATGTCCTCATAAGACATTCTTTTTATTATCCCATTTTTTGTGATAATAAATAGTCTGTCTTCTTCCCCTTCACCCTTAAAAGCTGTTCCAACAATCTCACCTTCATCAATACTTAATTTTCCCTCACCCTTTGGAAGATCTGCAACAAGACTCCAGTATGCCCTTCCCTTATCTGTTATAAATGCTATAGGAATAGAGCTTTCAACCTCCTGAATCGATATAAATTTTTCACCAGGTCTTACAGAGGATACAATATCATTTATAACCTTGAGGAAGATCTCACCTTTTTCTGAATCATCATCTATCCTTCTGTTAAATATTCTTCCACTACTAAGTATCCCAAGTATGTAGCGTTCTTCAAACGTTAGTCCTGCCTCTTTTTCCTCAATTATAACTGTTTTCCTTTCATCTCCAAATCTCTCAAGAAGGTCGTCTATCTCTTCTATAAATACCCTTATCTTCTCTTCTTCTGAAGAGAGTATCTTCTTATAGTTTTCAATTTTAAGTCTTAGATCATCAGCTTCCTGGTAAAGTTTATCCCCTTCAAGAGCTGTAAATCTTGAAAGCCTCATATCAAGTATAGCCTGAGCCTGCGTATCTGAGAGTTCAAACTCTCCTTTAAGCAAGGATCTTGCAGAGGATATATCTTTTGAACTTCTAACTATATCTATTACCCTATCTGCATTCTCAAGAGCCTTTAAAAGACCCTCTACTATATGTAGTCTGTTCTCAGCCTTATCAAGTTCAAAAAGGGTTTTTCTTGTTATAACCTCTATTCTATGTTTTATAAATTCCTGAAGAAGACCCTTCAAATCTACTGTTTTAGGCTGTTTTCCAACAAGAACAGTCAGGTTTATAGGTATTGATTTTTGAAGCTGTGTTCTTCTGTAAAGTTTTTTTAGAACCTTTTCAGGATCAGCTTCCCTTTTAAGCTCAACAACAATTCTTATACCATCTCTATCTGACTCGTCTCTGAGATCCGATATTCCTTTTTCCTGACCTTTTCTTACAAGTTCAGCTATTCTTTTAATCAGCTCTACTTTATTTACCTGATAAGGTATCTCATATATCACAATTCTATGTCTGTTCCCGGGAAGTCTTTCTATTCTGGCTTTCCCTTTTACTACTATCGATCCTCTACCGTCAGTATATATCTTTACAATCTCTTCAAAAGGTGTTATAAGAATACCGCCTGTCGGAAAATCAGGACCTTTTACAAACTGACAGAGTTCTTCAACAGTAGCATTTGGGAACTCAGCTAAATATTTCAGCGCTTCAGCTACTTCAGTAAAGTTGTGAGGCGGTATATTTGTTGAAAGACCAACAGCTATACCTGAAGCCCCGTTACATATCAGGTTAGGAAATTTTGCAGGCAAGACCTCAGGTTCCATCAAAGAAGCATCAAAATTTTCTCTCATATCAACAGTGTTCTTATCTATATCTGCAAGCATTTCCATCGCAAGTTTTGTAAGACGGGCTTCTGTGTTGTGATTGACAATTCCGTTTCCTACAAAGGAGTGACAATAACTGTTTACTCTGATGGAGTAAACTATTTTTTCACCGGTTTCCTCAACAGTTCTTACCTTAGCAAAGTAGTATCTGTTCTGTAATAGTTCTCTGTATAATGCTAAATCTTCTGTATCTAAGATCTGCTCCAGTTTATCCCAGTACTGATCTATTTTGTGATACCTATCAAGTATATGTTTTGACAGCCACTGATTAACTCCTTTTCCTCTATATTTATCCCTTATGTACTGGGCTATGAAAGGAATAAAGTCAGTTTTACCGTTTTCTGTCTCCTTTTTATATATTTTCTTAACAAGCTTTTTAAGTTTTTCCTGTTTATTGCCAAAAAATCCTATTTCTTCTTTAAAAAGCTTTACATTCTGGTATCCAGAAATGATCAATCTGTAATTCTGCTTATCTCTGTGTATTTTAGATATGATGCCAAAGTTAAGGAGTAAAACTTGAAGCTGTTTTAACAGTTTTTTACTCTTAGAGGAATAAGAAATGTTTACTGCTCTGACCGTTTCGTAAACAGTACCATCTTCTTCAAATAAGGCTCTTAAAAACGCTCTCTGGATTTTTTTTGATGATTGAAGGACAACATAAGGTATTTCCTTTTCCAAAGATTTTTCATCAGATTCTTTTTCCATTACGTCCTGGACAATATCTTTATACTGTATCTGACATTCAACAGCTGTTTCTTCACTTTTCAAAGCTCTTTCATACCCACGGAAAGTTTCTCCACAGCCTCTTTTAAGGGCATTTTCAAAAACAGTAGCATACCCTTTACCGATATTGTTAAATCCTTTCCTGTTTTCAGGAATATATCCTTCTGAAATAAAAGAGCCAAGCAAAATAGCTTCTTCCTCAGTAATTAAATCTTGATTATTGTGAATATCATTTTCCCTGCTTACTACCAGATAATCGCCTACCTTAATACTGTCTAATGTCTTCCATTTATAAACAGGTTTTCCATCTTCTAACGTCCATGTCAGTACAGGATGATTAAAGCTACCTTCTATCTCATACCCTTCTTCTGTTTCTACCCTTATAGTTTTATGTTTTCCGCTATTAAAAAACATATCTGAGTAATTTATTTTTCTGTTTAACGACTGAACTTTTATTTTTATAGGATTATCAGAATTTTCCTTACTATCTGGCACTATATCTTTTATCTTGATTAGACCTTTATCAGTATGAATCAGTGTATCGCCCACAACACAGTATCTCATCGCAGCAGGTGGGTCACCATCTATAGAACCGAAGTTTCCCTGTCCTTGAATCAGAGGATATCTTAATGTGAAATCCTGAGCCATCCTGACGAGAGCATCGTAAACAGATGTATCACCATGGGGATGGTATTTACCCAGTACTTCCCCTACAACTCTGGCACTTTTTTTATACGGTTTATTTGGGTATAATCCAAGCTCGTTCATAGCATAAAGGATTCTTCTTTGTACAGGTTTCAGTCCATCTCTGACATCGGGAATTGCCCTACCAACAATAACGGACATAGCATAATCTAAATAAGCAGATTTTACCTCTTCTTCTATGGGTTGTTTTATAATTTCAGACATAAAATACACTCCTGTGATATTTTCTTATCTATATTTTACCATATATAGATGCTCTAATTCTTGTCTCTCAGGAATATTTTCATAACTTATATAGGAATTTTTGGTATATTAAATTTAGTTCCATTTCTACAAAGGTGATGAATATGAGAATACTAATGGTTGATAATTATGATTCATTTACTTACAACATAGTTCAGTACTTTTTTGAGCTTGGAGCCGACGTTATAGTAAAAAGAAACGATGAGATAGATATTGATGAGGTAAGAAAGATAGAAAATATAGATGCTGTAGTTATATCTCCAGGACCTTGCACACCAAAAGAAGCTGGCATATCCGTTGATCTTATAAAGAAATACAAGGGAATTTACCCAATACTTGGCGTCTGTTTAGGACACCAGTCCATAGGTTCTGCTTTTGGTGCTGAAATTATTAAAGCTAAATGCCTGATGCACGGCAAAACCTCAGATATACATCATAAAGGCGATGATCTTTTTAAGGGGATTCCATCTCCATTTAAGGCTGTAAGATACCATTCCCTTGTTATCGACAGAAACACTCTTCCAGAGGATATAGAGATAACGGCGTGGACTGAGGACGATAACGAAATTATGGGAATAAAGCATAAAAGATATCCTATCTGGGGAGTGCAGTTTCATCCAGAATCTATACTTACAGACTATGGGAAGGTGCTTTTAAAGAACTTTATGGAACTTTCAAAAAGTTTCAGAAATCAAAAGGTAGGCTGAAATTAATATCAAACTCACCTTCACCTGTCTCAAAACTTCTAATCTGAAGAGATGTTCTTTCAGTCAACCTTACTCCAAGTTCATACCATCCTGATGCTTGAAACTCTTGTGTTTCTGTAAGAGGTTTTGAAAGAGCTATATATATTCTCCTTGTTAAAGGTCTTTTAGCGTAAATTGAGGCTGTTATTCCCTGCGTTGGTGAATATTGAGGATTTAGCAGCACCTCAAAACCTGTATTGAAAAGACCCTTTTCTTCTGTATCTCTAAATGGAATTAGAGCGTATATTATCTTACCTATGGTTTTGAATACAGGTATGTTTTCAAGAGCTGCAGGTGTATCTTTGAGGAGTAGTATTGATAAAATTTCATCCCTTGATTTTGGAGGACTTGATGAAAAATCTATACGGGGTTTTTTAACTGATCCGTATATGTTTACAAATATAAATGTGTCTGCTACAGATGTTGAAAGACGGGCGTTTATATAGGCTTCATTATCTATAATATTTATATTTGCATAGTCTATATTGTACTTGTTTTTCATATAATTGATTCTTCCATAAATAATATTAAACTCGCCGTTAGCTAACGGCGAGGAAAGAGTTCCTGTTACGCTTATCCTTCCTTCTCCATAAGCATTTCCCCAGCTCCCGTAAAGATAAACAGGGCTGTAAGTTGATATTTGCAAATCAAGAAGAACTTTCTTAAGTATCTGCTTTTTTTCAACTTTTTCCTTAGCAGTCAGTATTCTTTTCTGTTCTTTTTTCTTAAAAGATTCGACAACAGCTTGATCAACCCTTACCCTTCCCCCTATAAACAGATCGCCTTTTATACTTTGTATAACAGTTTTATCTCTTTCATGAGAGGTTATACTGAGTTTTGAACTTATATTTCCGACAAATATATTGCTGTACTTTACTGGAAGCATGTTTATATCTATGTTGTATCTATTTTTTAGCTGCTGGATAGAACTATCCCCTTTAATTGATAAAAAGCTTTCTCCAAAGAGTGTTGATGGAGTTACTCCATACAGATCTAAATTCAGCTTGCCTTCAGAAAGATTAAGCTTAACCTTTTTGAACTCAATTAGATCTCTCGTATAAGGAGTTTTTACTTTAAGATTATCCGAGTTTAATATAAGATTGATTTTTTTTAAAGGATCTTCAATCCTGCCTTCATACCCAGCATAAAAATCTAAATACCCTGCAGCAGATCCAAGCTGTATAGCCTCTGATATAAGCTGTTTTTTTATTCTTCCTTCTGCAGAAAGATAAAGATATTGATCTGCATAATTATAGCTTAGAATATCTATAACACCAGATAACATCCCATCAAATTTAACACCTTTAGTATAGACAAGCTTATCTTTTATGTTTATTTTAAAGGGTTCTGCCGCCGTTACAGGAACTTTATTTCTAAATATCTGGATTTTTTTAACAGTTAAAAAACCATCTAAATCTTTCTTACCTTTTGGAAGGTATATCTCTCCTCTTATATCTTCAGCCTTAAGTCCAGCTTTATCATTCATGAAAAATCTGATTTTATCTGCTGAGAGATTTATCTTAGGTAAGGGAGAGAACCAGTAAGTATAATTTACAAAATTCTCTGAAAATTTCCTTTCTTCTACATATATCTCATTAAACAAAATACCAGATACCTTATTAAAGTCTCCATAAAAGTTCAAATTCTGGATAGATTTTATAACCCCTTTTGTCAGTGAGGAAAACAGATCGCCGGATATAACACCTCTGCCTGTATCAAATGTTCCATTTAAAAAAAGATTAAAAGTATCAAAGATATCAAGTCCAGTAAGCTTTATCTGAAACATTCCCTTTTTATTTATCATATTAAAACTTCCTGAAATATCATTTATCTTTCTTCCCTTAAACTTAAATCCTTTTCTAAACACATATGCACTTATATTTCTGTACCTATCTGATATTTCCCCTATAACCTTAGCATTTACAAAATCCCCTGCATCGGTTAGAAAAGCCTCCACATCTGGAAGATCAATATAAACATTCCATCCTTTCCCTTTAACAGACACCCTAACATCTCCTGTACAGTATAAAGGGTAAACTCTTTCAAAAAGATTAGGTACTAAACCTTTCAGATATTCAGAAGAAAATCTAACATCCGCATCTCTAAGTTTAAGCTTAATATCAAGTTTAAAAGGTTGTATATCAACCAAAATATTTGACCTTAGTGATTTATCAGGGGTGTCAGCTTCTATACTTATACTTTTTTCAGCATAAAGGAAGGATATATCAAGCGATGGAATCTCTAATTTTTGGTAAAAGAAATCTTTCAGTTGACCGTTTATCTTTACGCCAGGATTCTTAAGATCACCATATATAAATCCTTTTCCATAAAGATATCCTTTTATTCCCAGCTTTTTAGTTATTTTAAGATTTTCAAGCTTAAGATTTTCAAATATCCCTTCTATATCTATATATCTGTCGTTAATACTTCCACCCGCATATATATACCCATCCTCTCTGTTAAGAAAAATATCAAGCCCTGTAGTAGAGATATTAAGATCTGTATGACTGTTTAGAACTCCAGTTTCATAAAAAAGTCCATACACATTGGCATCTTTTATATTAATCGAGGTGTCAACAGTTTTATTTATGAGATCTATCTCAACCTTTCCTGACAGAAAAGCATCAATATCTCTTATTTTCGCTTTTTTTAAAATTTCGGAAAGCTGCAGATCACTTATCTTTATATCTATTTTTTTAATTTTTTTTGAAAAAATAGATGAGAAACGTGCCGAGATCTTTTCTACAATTATACTACCCTCAGAATATATATGATCTTCTTTTTTTTCTATAGAAAAATCAGACCTAACATCATAAAATTTATATTTTTTAAATAAAAAGCTTCCTGATCTGAGGCTGTTTTTAACATATATACTGCCATTTTTAAATCTCAGATCTGACTGAACCTTAAAGTTGTCCAGTCTGGACTCCCTGTAAGTTATAACATTTGAATAAAAGTCATTTATCAGTCTCCATTTACCAGTATATATTATTTTCAGCTCTCCTTTTATGTCTGAAGCAAATATATCAGCGTAATTAAGATCAGATGTTGTGTAATCTACAACACCAGATACATCGCCTTCAGCCCTCGAAATACTCAGCTGTAAATCCATCTCTTTTAAAGAAAGATTTTCAAATGAAAAATCCCTTAATTTGCCCTTTCCCTTCAGGAAAAAATCACCATCAAAATGGATAAAACCTTCCAGATCAAATAAATTGTTCTGATCTTTGATCACAAACTTATCTATATATATTCTGTCAGCTCTCTTTATACGTCCTTCAAGTTTGTCAAGGTAAAATACCTTCTCCTTGAAAGCAATACTTACAGGCCTTTCAGTATAGAATCTATAATTTTTTTCATAAAAGTTGATTCCTGATATCTTTATTCCGTTGTTAAAGTTTAGATACCCATCTTTAAGGTGTATATCCAGATATGTTGATATAAGATCAATAACTATAAGATTAAGTTGATTCCCGCCCTTTTCCCCTGAAATATTTATATTACCTTCAAGCTTTTCAACAAAAAGATCTACAGCTTTTTTTTCATAAAAAATATTCTTAAAATAAAGATCAGCTTTAACATTTTTTAATCTAAAATTAAAACTTTTTCTATCAGTAATATCTATATAACTGCAGATTATTTTTGAGTTTTCATAAAAACAGTCATCTTGAACGTATATTCCAAAATTTTTTAGAAATATCCTGTAATTTGTAATAATGAAATATCCTGTTAGAACAATAAGCGAGAGGAAAATAATCGCTATAAAAAAAGATGCTAAAATTTTTAAATATACATTTTTCATTATATTTTAAATTTAATACTGTTAGTAGTAAAATTATACCAGTTTTTAAATGGAGGGAAGACGCTATGGCTACGGATGCTTTCAACTTACTACAACAGGCTATAAAAGCTTTCAAGACGGAAAATTATGAGATGGCGATCGTTTACCTTGATGATGCTATAGTTCAGGATCCAGATCTACCTGAGGTTTATTTCTGGAGGGGGAAGGTTGCAACTAAAGATCTTAATGATGAAGTTGTTGAAACGGCAGTCGCCGAATTTACGCAAGCTATAAACCTAAAGCCCGATTACTGGGAAGCTTATTTTGAAAGGGGAAAAGTTCACCTTTATTTTGAAAGATTAAAAGAAGCTGAGTCAGACTTTAAAAAAGTTGTTGAATTAAATCCAGACTTTAAAGATGTTTACTCATATCTTGCACAGATTGAAATACAGAGAGGAAACGATTCTAAAGCTATGGAATATCTTAACAGTATTACAGAAGGTGGTGATTATAAGTACTACTATAATCTTGGAAAAATATTTTTAAATGCTAAAAGTTATGAATCTGCTATTGAGAATCTAACAAAAGCACTTAATGAAAACAAATACCTCGTTGACGGTTACTATCTTAGAGCTAAAGCTTATGAAGCCGTTGAGAAATACAGAGAAGCTCTGCATGATCTTAAATCTGCAGCTATGCTTATGCCTGAAGAGAGAAAATTCTTTACAGATATGGCAAATGTTTACTTTAAAAAAGCAAAGAAAAAGGCTGATGAAGGGGATGTAAGAAAATCAGCAGATCTTTTTATAGAAGGACTCAAGATAAACTACAATCTTAAAATAGAACCAGAGTATGAAAGGATACTTGAAGAGGCTGCAAAAGACGCTATAAAAAAAGGGGAATATCCACAGGCTATTCTTTATCTTGAGTTTGCAGAGAGGGTCATAGAAAACCAGTACGAAGATCAACTTGATTACGAAACTTACCTTAGAAAGATACAAGATATACAGTCTCTTATGAAAGAAGCTGTTAAAGGACTTCCGCTAAAAGAAAGAATTAAGAAGAAACTTAACGACATATACGCAAAATAGAGGTGTGAAATGTTAGATATAAAACTTATAAGATCAAACCCTGAATTTGTAAAAGAAAGGCTTTCAAAAAGAGATCCTGTATATGAAAAAATGATTGATGAGATATTAGACGTTGATGAGGAAAGAAGAAGGATTATAAAGGAAGTTGAAAATCTTAAAGCAGAAAAAAACAAGCTTTCTAAAGAGATAGGAGTTCTATTCAAGGAAGGAAAAAAGGAGGAAGCGGAAAAGATAAAAGACGAGGTTCAGGCAAAGAATAAAAAGATAGAAAGACTCGAAAAAGAGCTTAAAGCTATAGAAAATCGGTTTAATTACCTTCTTCTTACAGTTCCAAATATACCAGACAAAACAGTTCCTGTAGGTAAAGATGAAGAGGAAAATGTCGAGATTAGAAGATGGGGAGAACCAAGAAAGTTTAAATTCAAACCTCTTCCCCACTGGGATATAGGAGAGAGGCTTGGCATACTGGATTTTGAAAGGGGAGCAAAGCTTTCCGGATCGAGATTCACAGTCATGTACAGGGAGGCGGCAAAACTGGAAAGAGCTTTGATAAATTTTATGCTCGATTTACATACAAAGGATCACGGATATACAGAGGTATGGACGCCTGTACTTGTAAGATCTGAAATTCTTGTAGGAACTGGACAGTTGCCTAAGTTTGAAGAAGACCTTTACAAAATTCATGAAGAGGATCTGTATCTAATTCCAACAGCAGAAGTATCTTTAACAAACCTGCATGCGGGAGAGATATTAAAAGAAGAAGAGCTGCCTAAATACTATACAGCATATACACCATGTTTTAGAAGGGAAGCTGGATCGCACGGAAAAGATGTTAGGGGAATATTGAGACAGCACCAATTTGATAAGGTTGAGCTTGTGAAAATAGTAAAACCGGAAAACTCTTATGAAGAGCTTGAAAAACTCGTCAGAGAAGCCGAAAAGGTACTACAGCTACTTGAACTTCCCTACAGAGTAGTTGAGCTGTGTACGGGAGATCTGGGTTTTTCTGCTGCAAAAACTTACGACATAGAGGTATGGATACCATCACAGGAAAGATATAGAGAGATATCATCATGCTCAAACACAGAAGATTTTCAGGCAAGAAGGGCTAAAATCAGATATAAGGACAGAAACGGTAAAAATAGATTCGTTCATACACTTAATGGATCTGGTCTCGCTGTAGGAAGAACACTTCTCGCAATAATGGAAAACTACCAGAGAGAAGATGGAGGCTTTGATATTCCAGAAGTTTTAAAAAATTATATGTAAAGGGGGAAGTGGTGATAAGAATAGACTACACAAATGTTATGGCAGAAACCATAGGAGAGAGAGACGGTATATTAAGGGAAGAACTTTTATCATTCAGACATTTTGTTATTGAAACACATGCAAGAATACAAAAGGAGAAAGAAAGAAAGTTTTATTTTGCAAGACTCCCTTATCAGGAAACTGAAGAGATAAAGGAATTTGCTGGAGAAATATCCAGTAAATTTGATTATTTTGTCCTTATAGGAATAGGTGGCTCGTCCTTAGGAGCGCAGATGCTTTTTGAAAGCTTGAAAGATATAAATCACAATATATACGATAAGCCTAAGTTTTTCATTATGGATAATGTTGATCCTGATAAGTTCAGTTCAATATTAGAGGTGATAAATATAGAAAAAACATGCTTTAATGTTGTATCAAAATCAGGATCAACAGTTGAAACCATAGCAAACTTTGCTATTATCCTTGATATACTAAAGAAGAGACTTGGAGACAGATGGAATGAACATCTTGTGTTTACAACAGATCCTGAAAAAGGTTTTTTAAAAAAATTTGGGGAAGAAAATAATATTAAAATTCTCTATGTTCCTCCAAAAGTAGGAGGTAGATTTTCAGTTCTGTCTCCAGTTGGGATATTCCCAGCAGCTGTACTTGGGATAGATATAGACCAGCTTTTAGAAGGAGCAAAAAAGATGGATCTTGTCTGCTCAATTGAAGAACATGTTGAGCACAACCCTGCTTATCTTATAGCTATAACCCACTATATAGCAAATATGAGAAGGGGGAAAACAATATCTGTTATGATGCCATACAGTGAGAAGCTGTCGTCATTTGTTGACTGGTACAGACAACTATGGGCTGAGAGTTTAGGTAAAGATGGACTTGGGCAAACACCTGTTAAAGCACTTGGAACTGTTGATCAACATTCTCAGATACAGCTCTACAGAGACGGATTGAGGGATAAGATAATAACATTCATACAGATAGACAAAAGAGCTGAAGATTTTAAGATTCCTGAAGATATACCAGACGATATACATTACCTATCAGGACACTCACTTCATGAGATATTAAATAAAGAACTGCTTGGAACAAAGGCTGCTCTTATAAAAAGCAAGGTGCCAAATATAACAATATCCATGAACAAAATATCTCCATATAACATCGGGATGCTTATATATCTTTATGAGATGGCAACAGGTTTTTCGGGATATCTCTACAAAATAAATCCTTTTGACCAACCAGCAGTTGAAGAGGGTAAAAATTTCACATATGCACTTATGGGAAGAGAAGGCTACAATCAGAAACTTGAAGAGTTTGAAGAACTCTATAAGGAAAAATATAAAATAGAAATTCAGTGAACAGATATAATTTAAAAGGCCCCCAGATGGGGGATAAAAAAATTGAGGCAGGATCTACATCCAACCATCTTTAACGATCTTAGAAGATTTTTCGTAAGGATACTTCCTTACAAGCTCCTCAACCGAAAGTTTTTGATCTCCTTCCCTCATAAAATGTATTAAAACAACTGAAGCCCAGTAATCATTCTCATACTTAGTGCCGGTAAGCTGTACAGGAACGCCTTTTTCATTAACTGTATGACAGGCCGCACACGTTACAGGTCCTGTATATTTTCCATCAGGAGAGAACTGTAACGCCTGCTGATGCGTTGTAAGATCTACAGTTCTTTCAGGTCCTTCGTACCTTACAGGATAAAGTCCGTGAATAGATTCATGACAGGACTGACACGCTATTGAACCGTGAGCCTTTGAATATCTGTAAAGTGAGTATTTATTAGGTTGATCTATCGGGAAGTATTTTCCTCCCTCACTCTCAACAAAAGGAGCTATATGACAGTTTGCGCAATGAGGTTCTGTAGGAGCAAGCCACCAGTCTTTACCCGCAGATGCAGAATCATATGGAACAGGATCACCTTCTTTTGCATTCCATGGGAGTAATTTAAGCTTGCCTTCTTTATCTTTAATAGCTTTAACAAGTGTCGCACCTTTATGTTTTGCATAAAGATCGTATATAGGATTTTGATCTTTTGTTATTTTTGGATCAGCATAATAATCTTTAAACTTTTTAATATCACCGTTAGCTATTACATTTATTATTTCTCTGATAGATTTGTTTCTCAACGTCTCACCATCCTGCAGAACAACATCTTTAAGATTATCATGTCTATACAACTCTATATTTAACCTGTTGTGACAGTTTGTACATGTAAGACCTCTTATTTCGTCAATAGGATTACCATTCTCATCCACCTTACTAACATTCCTCAAATACCATTTTCCAAGCTCATTCAAGAAAAACGGCGGTTTGACGTCTGGATTTGAATGGGCGTCTCTTCTCAGATAACAACCACCCCCTGCAACTCTATGATCGGCGTCTGAAAATCTTGGATTTCCATTGTCGTCAACTATCTGGAATGGGTTCGTTGCAAAATCGTTCATTTCTTCAGCCTGCCAGTGTGTAGGATGACAGGCCTGACAGTTCTGTGTTCTACCTGCTTTATCTGGCATAGGAACAGCAACGGCATGTCTTGCATGTATCGCCTCTGTTAAAGGTTTAGCTTTTTTGAGTTTGTAACCGGTAGCCGTCGGTCTGGGAGACTGCAAATTTCCAGATATATTATCGCCATGACAGTCTGCACAGTAAACGACGCCTATAGATCCAAGTCTGTTTGTTGGTGCCTCCGGATCATACTCTTTTAAAAACTCTGTCCCATGTTTTTTATCATGAATCTCAAGTATATTTATAGAAGCCTGAGACTGTCTTGCCATAAACTCAGATATATCAGGGTAATGTTTCTTCCAGTATTTATACTCCTGATCAAACTTTGTTAATCCAGCTTGTCTTGCCATCCTTGCAGCAAGGCCTTCTCCAGAATGACATGTATAACAGTTGGGAATATCAACAGGATTTGTACCAAAGAAAGACACAACTTTACCATTTATAGTTATAGGTCTTCCATCCTCTCTGTGAAGTTCTACCACAGAATACTGGTAAGGCTGAAAATCTTTATTTGTAATAGTTCTTATAGTTCCTCTTCTCTTACTGTCGTTAAAGGCTGTTAAAGGAAGTCCAAGAGCATCCCACAAAAATGATGCCGTAAGAACAAGAGGTACATTCTTTACTTCCGGAACCATACTGTCTGTAAAAACTATATTGCTACCTTTAGCACCTGCAAAATCCATATAACCACCTGATAAAGGCTTGCCGCTTGGACCTGCATCAATAGGTATCTGTATCTCATTGCCTATTCTCAGTCTTTTCTTTATAGACCATTTTTTTGGTATAGTCCCTTCAAGATCCTGATATATGAAAAGGTGCGTCCATACATAATTTGCAAGATTGTCTCCAGGATCATTCATATCTCCATCACCATTTACATCTTTTGGAACCTGCCAGTATCTCATCTTATTTCCCTCACTATAGCTGTTGTCTCTCACGTAATAGTACAGCTTAACCTTATCATCAGGTGTAAGCATCTGGGGAAGCTTACCATCCATTCCTGACTTAAACGCCTGTGCCTGAATACTGTTGTATGGTGGAATAACACAACAATAGGACATATCAAACCCTACGCAGTGCATACCAAGCTCGTAATTTATAAATATGTTATAGGGGTTTTTAGGATTAAAAGCGTTTACAATTCTGTCCTTTACCGTTATTCTAACAGGGTTTAAAAGATCAAAATCAAAAGGCGGATTTTTATCGTAATCTTTACCATAAGAAAAACCGGTTAATACAAAAGCTGTCAGAAAAATTGAAAACACGTTCTTTCCTCTCATCGCCCACTCCAGATAAATTTATTATCTAATATATATTAAATATAATCCTGTTATATTTCAATAATCATTATGTATTAATCAGACAGATGATGTATAATAAGCATTTGATAAAAAGATTATTAAGGGGTGAAATTTGAAAGAGGATGTAAAACTGAAGCTGTTGGTTGTGTTTGCAATCTTGGTTGCCTCCCTTTACTTCATATTCACAAAACCTATAAAACTTGGCCTTGATCTTCAAGGGGGAATGAGTATAGTTCTTGAAGTAGATGTTGACCATGTTATAAACACTCAATACAAACAGTTAGTAAGGGATATAGAGAAAAAACTAAAAGAAAATGGGATTGAGGTTTTAAGCGGAAAGGTTGTAAATGGAAATGCTGTTATATCACTACTTGATCCAACAGCTTTAAATAGAGCTCTGAATGTAATAAAAGATGAATTTCCTCAGGTAAAGGTAGAAACGGAAGATGGAAACCTGATTGTAAAACTACTGCCCTGGGAACTTGACAGAATAAAAAAGATGACAGTACAACAGGCTGTTGAGACCCTTAGAAACAGAATAGATGAGTTTGGAACACTAAATCCAAATATTGCAAAAATGGGAGAAAGGAGAATACTTGTTGAACTTCCAGGTGTTGTAGATCCTGAAAGAGCTAAATCCATAATAGGGAAAACAGCCCAGCTTGAGCTTTTAGAAGTTGTGGATACAGCTTTTAGCAAGGAAGAACTTCTTAAAAAATACCCAGATGGACTTCCAGAGGGAACAAAGATACTTGAAGGTCCTGAAGAAAAAATAAATGGACAGACAGTTAAAGAATGGTTTCTTGTAAAAGACACTCCTATAGTCACAGGGTCTATGCTTAAAGATGCAAGAACAACAATAGATCAGTCAGGAAAACCTGCCGTTAACTTTGAACTTACTTCAGAAGGAGCTGAAATTTTTGGAGAAGCAACAGCTAAGATGATAGGAAAAAGATTAGCCATAGTTCTCGATAATAAAGTTATTTCAGCTCCTGTTGTTAGATCAAGAATATCGTCAGCCGGTCAGATAACAGGCAATTTTACACCTGAAGAGGCAGCCGATCTTGCCATTGTTTTGAGGGCAGGAGCTTTACCGGCACCTGTTCATATTCTTGAAGAAAGGGTTATAGGTCCAACTCTCGGGAAAGATTCTATAGAAAAAACTGTAAATGCGGGAATTGCAGCACTTGTTCTTGTTGGTCTTTTTATGTTGTGGAGGTATGCTGTTTCAGGCTTTATATCAATTGTAGCACTTATTTTTAATGGGATCCTTCTATGGGCGGTTATGGTATTCCTTGATGTTACCCTCACACTACCAGGTATAGCAGGTATAATTCTCAATATCGGTATGGCTGTTGATGCTAACGTTATTATATTTGAGAGAATAAAAGAAGAGATGAAAAAGGGAAGAACACTAAGAGTTGCTGTTGAAGAAGGTTTTAAAAGAGCCTGGGATGCCATTCTTGACGCTCAGATAACAACACTTATAGCCGCATTTGTACTATTCCAGTTTGGAACAGGTCCTTTAAAGGGATTCGCAGCAACACTGTCTATAGGAACAATAACGTCAATATTTACAGCGCTTTTTGTTACAAAACTTTTCCTTGATATAGTTCTCGGCGGTAGGAAATCCTTAAAATACGCGTTTTAGAGGGAGAAAATGAGAAATTTTCTAAATGAGCCACCAGATATAGATTTTCTAAAAATAAAAAAGCAGGGTTATATTCTTTCTGTCCTTCTTGTGATGTTGAGCCTTGGTGTTATCTTTACAAAAGGATTTAATTTTGGTCTTGATTTTACAGGAGGAACATCTATTCAGGTTAGATTTACGGATACTGTAGATACAGGAGACATCAGAAATGCCTTAAGAACTGTAAATCTTCAGGATTCTGTAATTCAGGAAATAGGAACAGACAAGAGGGAGTATGAGATAAGAGTATCGCTAAAAAAGGGAAAATCTGAAGAGATATATGCAAAAGTAAAGAAAGCTCTTGATGAGAAGTTTAAAGGTAAATATGAGATCAGGAAAATGGATTATATAGGAGCTGTTGTTGGAGAAGAACTACGAAAAGCGAGTGTTTATTCTATAATTGCTGTACTGGTAGCTATCCTAATATATGTTAGCTATAGGTTTGAACCTGTTTTCTCCCTCGGTGCCGTAATCCCTCTATTCCACGATGCTATAATAACACTCGGAATATTTGCTCTTTTAGGTATAGAGGTTAATCTTGCCGTCATTGCAGCAATACTTACAGTTTTGGGATACTCACTAAACGACACAATAATAATTTTTGATAGAATAAGGGAAAATATAAAGATAAGGGGAAAGAAAAATCTGCAACTTCTCGTAAACCAGAGTATAAATGAGAATCTTGCAAGAACAGTAATAACGTCAGGAACAACTCTATTTTCAGTACTGGCATTATATCTATTTGGTGGCGAATCATTAAAAGGTTTCTCCCTTGCCCTTCTGATAGGAATAGTTTTCGGGACTTACTCCTCTATATATGTTGCATCCCCAATAATAATTGATATGGAAAGAGTTTTAAGAAAAAAGAGTTCTGAATCAAAAAAAGAAAAAGTAAAAGCTCCTCAGGTCTGATTTTTTATAAGGATTAGATATTCTGACACGGATCTGAGGAAATTCTCTCCTGTTATATATAACATGTTATCGTCAATCTTTACAAACTTCGTTCTAACCATACCAATTTTAAAAAGAATATCCGGATCTTTTAGCTCAACTTTATAACCATTTTCATCAAAATACAGTACCTCTTTAAAGCCATCTGATTTTATCTCCATATATCTGTCAATATAAATAGAAAATATCTTACCATCTATCCTGATTTTGACCCTTAGAGTATCCTCCGTACATACGGATATAAGCTCTACAGATCTGCCGTTTAAAACAAACCTTATCTGATCCGAAAGCTGAACAGCATATTCTTTAGAAGTCAGTATGATGGAAAAAGAGTTTCCTATAGGATTAAATATAAGGTTGCTCACCTTCATTTTCTGCATAACCAAGTGCTCCATAAGCGCCGCTGAACTCTTTCAACTCTGCTTTAACAACCGAAAGATCCCTGAAAGGAAGAGGAAAGGTCAAATCCTTAAGATTTGAAACAGCCATATCAACAACAGCAGGATAGTTTTCTGTTATGCCTCCAGCAATAACAATCCTGTCAGGATTAAATAAATGAACCGCATTCATAAGTCCTATGGCGAGATATTTGGAAAATTTTTCCATGGATCTCATTGCAACAGGATCACCTTCGTTTGCAAGTGTTATAATCTGTGTTGAACTTATTTTTTCGTCTGTGTAAAGGTAATATATCCTTTCAAGTCCGTAGGAAGAGACATAAGACTCAAGACATCCTTTTCTTCCACAATGACATGGAAGTCCATTTATATCTATAGTTGTATGACCTATCTCCATAGCCGAACCAGATATTCCTGTTAGAAGCTTTCCGTTTAGAACAGCTCCCCCTCCAAGTCCTGTCCCAAGAGTAAGGCAAACAAGTATTTTCGATCCTTTCCCAGCACCATAAAGATACTCTCCATAGCAGGCAAGAGAGGCGTCATTCTCAAGATGTACAGGTATCTTAAGCACCGATTCAAGCTGATCTTTTAAAGGATAATTCTGTAAAGGCTTTATATTTGGAGATGCCGTTAAAATGCCTGTTTTCTTATCTACAAGTCCAGCAACTGCAACACCTAAAATATCAGGTCTGTATTTATCAACAATATTTTTTATCTCTTCAACTATCACGTCAGGTCTGTTATATGAGATAATATCCCTTATATAAACCTTGCCTTTTTCAATCTTGTTATTTTTTTTAGACACAAATTTTATAAATGTTCCCCCAATATCTATACCAAGAAAATTTTTCATTTTTTCTCCCTTAACATCGCTGTGAGTATTTTCATCATCTCCGGCATAGCTTTTGGATCTGTAGCTGTCACAATATTGCCATCAATCTCAACAGGTTTTCCTGTGTATATACCACCTGCATTCTCTATATCGTCCCTTATAGAAAAGAACGCTGTTATTCTCTTTCCGTTCACTATTTTTGCTGAAATTAACGCCCAGGGTCCATGACATATAGCTGCTACTATTTTTCCTTTTCTATACATATTTTTTATGAACTCAATAGTTTCCCTGTCTCTTCTAAATCTGTCTGGTGCATACCCACCCGGAACAAAAACAGCGTCATAATACTCAGCCATCTCAGGATCAACCCTTTTTGAGGCATGAAATACCATTCCTTTCTTTCCTGAGAACTCACCAACTCTCGGAGCTAAAACATCAACTGTATAACCCTCTTCCATAAATCTATAAAGGGGATATATAAACTCAACATCCTCAACAAGATCCTCAAGAAGAATAGCTACTTTCTTCATAATGCCCTCCTTTATAATATATGAACAACTGTAACACCCATACCTCCTTCATGATAAGGAGCATCCTCATAATTTATATTATAAGGTAGTCTGTCCAGATATTCTCTTACAGCTTTTCTTAAGATCCCCGATCCATAGCCATGGATTATCCTTACTGTTGTGTATCCCTCAATTATCGCTTTATCTAAAAAATCTGAGAGTTCTTTTAATGCTTCTTCCTTTGTTTTTCCTATAAGTTTTATCTCAGGTTTTTTTAGTTTTGCAACACTCTTTTTTATTTTAAATTTCCTTTCCTGATTTTCTTTCTTTTCTAATTTTTCAAGTTCAGACAGTTTTACCCAGATTCTTATACCATTAAAATTAACATTTGCCTTATCTTCTCTAACTGATATAACCTCGCCTTTTGTGCCCTTCCCTTTTATCCTTACAGTATCTCCTATATCTATATGTTCAGAAAATAGATCCTCTTTTGGAAGAGTTTTTTCTAAATCTTTCTTTTTTTCTATTATAAATCTTTCAAGCTCCTTTCCAGTAGGTTTTCTTTTTATCTCATCAAGTATTCTGTACCCTTCTTTTCTAATATTCTCAATATAATCTTTAACCTCGTTAGCAGCTGATTTCCATTTTCTCTTTTTTTCTTCTTCCAGTTCTTTTACAAGTCTGGAATATCTCTCCTGATCTATTCTCAACTGCTTTTTCAATTTTTTAAGTTCCAGATGCTCTCTTTCGTATGCATCCTTGTATTTTTCAAGTTCTTCTATAGCTTCAGAAAGCTTAATTGAACTTTCTGAAAGATATTTCTTCGCCTTTTTAAGAATATCTGTATCAAACCCTAATCTTTCAGCTATATAAAAAGCCATACTCTGACCAACTGATCTGTAATTTATCCTGAATGTAGGAGATAAGCTGTCCTTATCAAACCCTACAGATGCAACCTCAAAATAATCATTTGAAAGGGCAAACATCTTAATCTGTTTGAAATGAGTTGTTATTATGCAGTAAGCATTTTTCTCCTTTAATCTTTCCATAATACCGATACCTATTGCCGATCCTTCATCAGGATCAGTTCCGGGTATAAGTTCGTCAAGAAGAACAAGGGATCTTTCAGTTATTCTCTCAATTATTTCCTGTATATTTTTTATATGTGCAGAATAAGTTGAAAGATCATTTTCAATACTCTGCATATCTCCTATATCAGCATAAATCCAGTCAAAAACAGGTATTTTACTTCCTTCGGAAACAGGAATTGGAATACCTGTCTGAAAAATCATAGATAGTATCCCAGCCGTTTTTAATGTTACAGTCTTTCCTCCCGTATTTGGACCAGTTATAACAAGTCCCTTTCTTGATTTATCTATCCTAATGTCAAGAGGTTTAAAATTTTTACCTGCCATAAGAAACAGAGGATGTTTTGCCTCAACCAGATAAAACTGATCTGATATCTGAGGGAAAGTTCCGTTAAAATCTGATGAAAACTTGTAAACGGTATAAAGATAATCAAGATGAATCAGAGCATTAAATGTCTTTCTAATCTCTGTAATTCTACTCCTAATTATATCTGTAAGGAATTTCAGTATTTTCCTTATCTCTATATGTTCTCTTATTCTTAAATCCGAAAGTCTGTTGTTAAGCTCAACAACACTTACAGGTTCGAGATATATTGTATGACCTGAGGATGATCTGTCATGAATGATCCCTTTTATTTTTGATGAGAAATTCTGCTTCACGGGAATAACATATCTATCTTTCCTTACAGTTATTATCTTCTCCTGTATAACATCCTGGTACTTATGGCTGTTTATAATACTCTCAAGTATTGAGATAAGAGTTTTCTCAACTTCCTTTATACTTTTTCTTATATTAGAAAGATCCCTACTTGCTGTGTCTTTTACCATTCCAGAAGAATCAATACTGTCCTGTATTATGCTTTCTATCTCCCTTGAAGAAAAAAGATCTCTGTATATAGGTTGTAAATGTTCTTTTTCTCTTATATATGGAGATAGAAACTTTTTTATATCTCTTGATATTCTAAGTAAGGCACCTATATCAAGTATCTCCATAGAAGAAAGTATGCTCTCCTCTATGGAAAGAAGTCCCAGAGCTTCATCAATATCCGGATATTCTGATAATGGGAAATAACCTTCCCTATTCAAGATATCAATAAAATCTTTTGTTATAGACAAAGTCCTTATTAAATCTTTTTTTTCAGAGAAAGGTTTTAGATCTTTTATCTTTTCTTTTGTTTTCTCATTTAAAGTAAGTTCAGAAAGCTTTTCTAAAAATCTGTTATACTCTAAAAGATCAATATCCTTATCCCTAATCCTTACCATCTCCCTAAGCAAAACGTTATCCTGCTAAACCAAAGTGTAAAGAGTTTATACACTTTGGGCTGGGGTATTTGTATTCCGCCTCTTTCAGGTGTGGATACATCCCCAGCTGGCGGTATTTACCCACACCTATGGCTATACTTTCTGTTATTTCTGCACAAAAATTATACACGTAGAGAGATTTTTCAAGAGATTTTTCTAAATTCTGAAGGATTAACATTGTACTTTTTCAAAAGTTTTTGGAGTGACTGTCTCTCAATATTAGCAAGTTTGGCTGCCTGTGTTATATTTCCATCTGTCATAGTAAGCAGAACTTTCAGGTAAGTTTTCATAAATTTATCCATATGTATCTTTTTAGCCTGAGAATATTCAAGAGGAAACTCCTGCTTTATACTGAATTTTATAGACGGATCTATATGATTTTCATTTATGTAGTCACTTCCAGATGCAAGAACACACGCCTTATTAACAACATTTTCAAGCTGTCTTATATTTCCTGGCCAGTTATAGTTTAAAAGAATTTCCATGGCTTTTGATGTTATTCCCTTTATATCTCCTCCATACTTTTCGTTGAAAATATCTATAAAGTTCTTAACAAGAATAGGTATATCTTCTTTTCTTTCCCTTAAAGGTGGTATATGTATTTTTAATCCTTCTATTCTGTAAAAAAGATCTTCTCTGAACCTGCCTTCGGAAACAAGTTTTTGAAGATCTTTATTTGTTGCAGCCACAACTCTAACATCAACATATATAGCCTTATCATCACCTATTCTCCTTATCTCTTTCTCTTGAAGAAATCTCAGAAGTTTTCCCTGTATATCAAGAGGCAGTTCTCCTATCTCATCCAGAAATATTGTCCCTCCGTTTGCTCTTTCTATTATTCCTTTTCTGTCTTCATTGGCACCTGTAAAAGATCCCCTTTTGTATCCAAAAAACTCAGCCTCCATGATCTCAGGTGATATATTTGCACAGTTTATAGGTATAAAAGGTTTATCGCTTCTACTACTGTTGCTGTGAATTGCTTTTGCAACAAGTTCTTTGCCGACACCACTTTCACCGTATATAAGAACGGTAAGATCAAGGGGGGCAACCTTTTTTATATACTCTATAATCTGAATCATCTGTGGATTTTTTGTGATAATAGGATTTTTGTCCGACCTAAGACTTTCAAGCTCTTTTTTGAGTTTTATATTTTCTTGAAGTATCTGGGATTTTTCAACGGCTTCCTGTATAAGCTTCCATATAACAGGATCATTAAAATCAATAGGTTTAGATATGTAATGAAAAGCTCCTTCCTTCATACATCTTACAGCATTTTCAATAGTTCCATAAGCTGTCATAACTATAAAACTTGTAGTTCCATTAAATTTTCTTAGTTCTATAAGAAACTCCTCACCTGTCATATTAGGCATTCTCATATCAGACATCACAAGATCAAAACTCTTTTTTTTGAGTCGTTCCAGTGCATCATAAGGATTGTCAGTTATCTCAACATAGTAGCCTTCTTCCTCAAGTATAATTTTAAAGGACTGAAGAATATCTTCTTCATCGTCAACTATAAGTATTTTTCCTTTCTCCATCATACATCCTCTGCAACAGGTAATTTTATTATAAATTCTGTTCCTTCTCCCTCCTTACTTTCAAAATAAATCTCTCCCCTGTGGTCATTAACTATCCTTTTTACAACCGAAAGTCCTAATCCTGTTCCTTTCTCTTTTGTCGTAAAAAACGGATCAAAAATCTCATCTTTTATATTTTCAGGTATTCCCTCGCCATCGTCTTTTATCTTTATAACAGCTTTATCGCCGTTTTTCTTCAAATTTATCCATATATTTCCCGAATAGTTCATAGCCTCAGCAGCGTTTATAATAAGATTAATAAAAACCTGCTGGAGGGATCCTGGATCTCCATAAACATACACACCTTTTTCTAATCTTTTATTTATTTTAATATTTTTCCTCTTAGATGCAGGAATAGAAAAATCGATTGATGTATTTAAAACCTCTCTAAGATCAACAACCTTTTCTTTGTAATAGGAAGGTTTAGCATAATTTAAAAGCTTATTTATTATATCTTCAGCCCTCTTACTGTTATTCTCAATTTTTTCGCCGAGATTAATAAGCGTTTTATCTTTCAGCTTTTCCCCCTTCTTCTTAACTGTAAAAGCATATGCGGATATAGCTGTTAGAGGATTCTTTATATCATGAGAAAGTCCAGCTGCAAGTTTTCCTATAACGGCGTGTTTTTCTGTCTGTAAAAGCTGAGCTTCCAACTTTTCTTTTTCAGTTATATCCTCAATAATAATAACAAGTTTTTCTATTCGCTCCTTTTCTTCAGGTGTTGAAGCAAGGGGAAGAACCTTAACTCTATAGATAAAACCTTTTTTGCTTACTGAAGAAAAAACGGTATCAAGGGGCTGTTTATTACTTATAACACCCTCTATCTCTGATTTCAAGGGAAGCAGTTCAGGTATATTTTCAAAAAGGTCTCCAGTTATCTTATGACCTACAATCTTTTCGAGTGCAGAGTTTACAGTTTCAACAAGAAAGTTTTTATCAACTATAGCTATACCTATATCAACAGATTCAAACGTTTTGCCAAAAAGCTCCTGTAATTTATTTATCTTATCAAAGTAAAGCGTCTTGGCTATTGATGTTGCAACAGAATTTGCATACGTTGACAGATATTCTATCTCCTTAGGAAATATTCTCTCTTTCTTATAAACACCTAATACGCCTATCTTTCCCTTATCACTATACATTGGAAGAAATATAGATTTTTCATCCTCAGATATATGAATCTTGTCTATCTCTTTAAATCCATTTTCGCGAAACTTTTTTATATATGGAAAAAAACCACTTTTTTTAAAAATCTCTTTCTCATTCTCCTCAATATATATAACAACTCCTGAATACCCAAGATTGTGCAGTCCTTCTACAACCCTTTCTGCTATATCTTCAAGCTTTATAGGGAGTATAGTATAGTTGCTAAGCTTAAATATCTCTTTCAATTTTTTATATGTTATCTTGAGTTCGTCGTCAAGTTCAGAATACTGCTTTTGTATTTCACTCTGTATTGCTCTATCTACAAGTTCTCTATAATCCTTCTTTTCCTGTTCAGCTGTTTCTGTATATTCTGATACACTACTAATAAGAAGATAAATAGAAAGTAGTATATTGCCGTAATAAAAAAGACTATTTACAAGTATGAAAAGAACAATATTAAAAAATAATATCAACGTCCATAAAAGAAAATCAAAACGATTTTTATAATTTCTAAACATTAATGTTATAAAGGCAAGGGGAACGGCAAATGTGAGATATTCCTTGGTATAAACAGATCCTGCCAGCGATACCATTCCCAAAACAAGAAACCAGACAACAAAAGGTATCTTAAATTTTAAAGGTTTGTCGTTATTAAGATACAGAAAAACAGATAGTATAAAAACTATATAAAAGAAATCTCTAAACTCATAAGTTATATAAAAGTTGTCAGATATAGATGCCAGAAAGAGAGGAAACACAGATATATACAGAAATAAATGCTTATCTATTCCTCTATTTAAAGAATAAACTGCTATTAACAGTATAATCCAGGAAAAAAATAAAGCTTCCATACTTAAAGATACAGATCTGTTATTTTTAGTTTCAAAGAATCTCTTTCTTTAAAAACTACACCTTTTCCTATTACCTCACCATTAACAAGAAGTTCAACATCTTTTTCTTCATTTTCTGAAATGAGAATCTCTGTCGTCTCTCCTATCCTGTCTATATCTGAAACGGTTATATCCCTTTTCATAAGTCTCACAACAACAGGAATAGGGATATTTTTCTGAAAAGGAGTTCTCTCTTCCTCCCTCTCAAGTGAATGCTCTATCAGAATACTATTCTTATAAAGAATACCATCCGTAATAACGTCCACACTGAGCGATTCTTCGCTTATTTTTGGATTTTCAACAATCTCTGATCTGTAATCCTTATCTTTAAATATTTTTTCAAACAAACTCTCACCCCATCCCGAACCCTCCTGAAAAACGAAAAAAACAAACAGATCATTTTTTATATAAAGAGTTCCCTTTCCAGAAGATATACAGTAGTATCCCCCTTCTGTCTCTCCGTTAAAACCTTTTTTAATCTTGAAATCCTCAACCCTGTCCTTTAAAAATTCTGATATTAGCTTTTCTATCTCTCTTCTCCCTTTATACTGTTTGTAAATTTTGTATTACCGAGATCTACAATACACCCTTCTTTAAGTTTATTAAGATCTATATTAAAAGGCTCGCTTTCAACATAGAGTTTTAATGACACTCTTTTTTTAACTCTTTCCAGAAGTTTTTTGCCGTAAGATGTTGGCGGAGAGTATATAAATACGTCCGGCTCTACAGCTTCAAGCATAAGCTCTTCAAATAAGAGGGAAATAACAACGTTCTCTCCATCCAGATTCAAACTGTAATCAAAAATTACAAAATCATCGTTATAAAACTGAACAGCAGAGCCGTTAATCTTTTTGAATTTAAAAGGAAAATCATTCTGAACAGTTTTAACAATAGAAACAGAAATATTTTCCATAATACTGTAAAGATCATACTCATTCTTAAAGAGTGAGTATATATTTTCCTCATAAATCTTTTTTTCAACAGATGTTATACTTTCTGATATTCCCACAAAAAATCTAAATTTACCCTCTATATCGTAGGAATACAGTAGAAGATTTTTGTCCTCAAATCCACCGTTTTTTGTTACAGATGTGTTTTGTATATTAACCTTAACAGGTAGATTTGAGATCAATATTTTCTTTAAAGCAGTTTTATACCTGTACATTAAAAATCTATACCTGCTGTCTAACGGTTTTATTTCTTTCTTCTGTATGTTATAATCTGTTTCTGTCGTTTCTGTACTGTATATCTCTTTGAAAAGTGCGTCAAGCTCTTCCTTAGGTATAAGCTTTCTCATTATTCCTCTCTTAGAGTAATCCTTAATTATAATTATAAGCACTTTTTCTTGCAGAAGGAAGTTTATAATGAAAATTTATTTATACTCTGAAGAAGATGGATGGTTTGAAGAAAAAGGTATATACATATTTGACAGACCAATTATAAGATTAACTTACAGTAATGGTATTCTACGTATTAATAAAAGAAAATTTAAAACTGATAAACCTTTTATATTTATAGAAAAGCTTGTCAAAGAAAAAGGGTTGTACTTTACAGGCTTTATATCTTATGAATACGGCAAAAGAAAAGTTCTAAAAAAGAAAATACCCCAAAAGGACGATCTAAGGCTTCCTGATATTTACGGTCTGCTTTTTAAGAATTACAGGAAAGGCGATATAAAAAAATATTCAAGTAAAAGTATTATTACAGACATAATCTTTAATACTGATAGGAAGAAGTATATTGATAAAGTTTCTGAAGCAAAAAAATCAATATCTAAAGGAGATATATACCAGGTAAATATAGCCCATAGGGTTGATATAAGAGGTTGCTTTCATCCAGAGAGTGTTTTTTTTAATCTTATAAATTACCAACCTACTCCTTACCTTATGCTTATTAAAGATACTTATTTTTCCTTAGTGTCTGCATCAATGGAACTTTTCCTAAAAAAAGCAGGAAAAAAGATAATAACAAAACCTATCAAAGGAACAAGGAAAAGAGGAAAATCGTCTGAAGAAGACATTAAGCTTGAGATGGAACTTAGAAATTCCGAAAAAGAAAGAGCCGAAAATCTCATGATAACAGATCTCATGAGGAATGATCTCGGCAGAATTTCAGAAAGAGGGTCTGTAAAGGTTGAGAAACTATTTGATGTTGAGAAGTATAGATCTATTTTTCAGATGGTATCAACAGTAAGCTCCCAATTGAAAGATTCCGTCTCCCTTCAGGAAATAATAGATAATACATTTCCTCCAGGATCGGTAACAGGTGCTCCAAAGATAAAAGCTGTAGAAATAATTTCTCAGCTTGAAGATATAAGTAGATCCGTTTACTGCGGTGCAACGGTTTTAATAAAACCAAATCTTGATTTTGTTATGAGTGTGGCGATAAGACAGTCAATATTCAAAGGAAACAGATGCAGTATCTATGTTGGAAGTGGAATTGTTGCAGATTCAGATCCGGATATGGAGTATGAAGAAACCTTAATAAAACTTGATGCAAATATCAGATCTTTGTTCATATAAAAATAAAAATAATCAGGATTGATATAAGCCCTAAGATAAAAGATATTGATATAATAAAGCTGTCTTTTATTTCCATTTTTTAATTTATCAATAACAATTATTATTATTAATATTATAACATAACATATTGACTTTTTAAAAAATTTTTATTATATTTAAAGTTATAAACTTATAACTTTAAAAATGATGAGAAACATAACTATTCTGCTGCTTTTTATAAGCTTGTCTTCTTACGGGGTTACTTTAGAGCATCTTATACAGGAAGCTCTGATTCACAGCCCTATAATAAAAGAAAAGAAAATAAAAAAAGAGATATACAGGGAGAAAGAAAAGCAGATAAGATCGTCTATTTATGGAAAGTTTTATCTTTACGGCGGTTACGAGCACTTAAGTGAAAAAACAAATCTTGGTTTTTTAGATCCATCTAAAGGGATTGCCGGAATGACTTTTGCCAATAATTTTTACAGTCTCGGCATAGGTTACAGTGTTCCCATATTCACAGGATTCAGGATATCTTCAGAATTAAAGATAGCAGAAAAAGAATTATATTCAGCCGATACAGAAGAAAGACTAACGAAAAACGAGCTTATATACAAGATAAAAAAAATCTATCTAAATATTCTGCTGTTAAACAAACAGGAAAAATCATTGAAAGCCTATATAGACTCCTTAAAAAAGCTGAAAGAGAATATAGCTGTATCTGTAAAAGCCGGAAAAAAAGCAGAAGTTGATATCCTTAAAGTTGAATACCAGCTCCAAGATGCATACACAAAATTTGAAAAGATAAAGTCAGATATTGACAATTTAAAATATGAGATCAGATATCTCATAGGCAGGCAAGATCTTGAGCTTAAAAATTTTGAAGATATAAAAAACAAAACCCAGATCCCGGAAATTAAAGAAATCGAAAACCTCCTGTATCTTAAAAAAGTTCAGATTGAGAAGGAAAAAACAAAAGAGTTTATAAAAAAACAAAAATCATTATTTTATCCCCAGTTAGATCTTGACCTTATCTACTCAAAAAGATACGCTTCAGGAGAAAGCTTTGATTATTACAGAATAGGTCTTAATATAAAGTACACGCTTTTTGATTTCGGGAAAAGAGCATCGGCCGTATTGGAAGGGAAGAAAAATTACAGACTTCTTAAAGAAAAAGAAAAATCAATTGTTTTAAATCTTAAGAAAGAGATTAATAAAGCGTTAAGTGATATAAAAATTTCAGAAGAAAGAATAAAATCTGCAGAAAAACAGATAAAATTTTCAAAAGAAATAGAGAGAATAGAGAAAATAAAGTATGAAAGCGGTGTTTCTGACATATTTGATCTTTTAAAAGCTAAGGCTGACAGGATTGCGGCTGAAACAAAATATTACGAGGCATTTTATAAAAGGGAAATTGCCGTTGCTTATCTAAATTTTTTAATCAGTGAGGAATAAAATGAAAAAAATTACCGCTGTTCTGCTTTTAATTTTAATAGCTTTAGCAGGAGTTAAAATAATCAAAGAAAGAGAAAAATCTCTCGAAAAAGATATAAAGCCTGAAGCTATACCGCTGGTTCTGGAAGGTAAAAATGTAAAAAAGGGAAAGCTTAATATATACAGAAAATTTACAGGCACTATCTATCCAGAAGATAAAATAACTGTATCATCAAAAATTACTGGAAACTTACTTAAACTTAATGTAAAAGAGGGAGATAGTGTAAAGAAAGGACAGGTTTTAGCTGTTTTAGACACAAGACAGACTGAAGAAAAAATAAAATCCTTAAGAAAAGAGCTGGAATATCTTGAAGAACAGCTGGAAATAAGCAAAATTAAACTGAAATCTGCCGAAGCAAACTATATATACGTAAAAGACACTTACGAAAGAGATAAAATTCTTTTTGAAAATAAAGCAATACCTAAGGAAACTTTTGAGTTTTCAAAACTTAGATTGGTAAAAGCAGAAGCAGATCTAAAAACAGCACGCAGGAATATAAAAGCTGTAAAAAAGAAAATAGATTCCCTAAAAAATCAGATAAATTCTTACAAAATTTTATTAGAATACGGAACGGTAAGATCACCTAAAGATGGAGAAGTAGGCAAAATATTCCTGTATGAAGGAAGTTTTTTTACTGCAGGCAGACCCATACTGGAAATATATTCCGGCAGAAAGATAGTTTCAAACGTTCCACCTGAGATGTATGAAAAAATAAAAATAAACTCTCCTGTAAAAATATTTTATGAAAACAGCCAGATTGAAGGTTATATATCAAAAAAATATAAAACATCCCAGATAAAACTACCCCAGATAGAGATAAAATCACCAAAAATAATCTCCTCGCCAGTTGGGGTTGATATAGTTGTTGAAATCCTCTTAGATGAGGCTGAGGGATTCATAGTGCCTTCAGATGCTTTACTTGATGTTACAGGAAACAGATACGTTATAACAGAAAATAACGGAAAACTGGTAAAAATACCTGTAGATCTCATAGGAATTTATCATGGAAAAGCTGTAGTAAAGGGAGATCTAAAAGATGGAATGGTGGTGGCTGTCGGATCAAATCCAACACTTAGAAGAGCTCTGTTTGTAGGAAAAGGAAAAATACTATCCGAAGGTAAAAAATAAGATGGAAAAGTTTACACAATTTATACTGAAAAACCATCATACAACAATATCAATAATAATAATTTTCACAATAATAGGTATATACGGATATTTCCAGCAAGACAGAAATCTGTTTCCAGATGCGGATAGACCTCAGGTTGCTGTTGTTATAACACAGGAGGGATCTTCTGCCAAAGATATTGCTGAGAATATAGCAGTACCTGTTGAAAAACAGTTATACACTATTGATAAAATCAGAACAGTAAGATCATCTATAACTGACGGCATAGCTGTTATAACTGCCGAGTTTGAATATGATAAGGATTTTTCCGAAGCTCTAACAGATGTTTCAAACTCACTATCCAAAATAAGAGGAAAATTACCAAAAGATATAAAAGAGCCTTCTATCTACAGGATATACTCAAACACGCAACCTGTGATAGTTTATGCTTTATATCCTAAGGATCACACCATTTCCCTCGCTGATGTCAGACAGATAGCCGAAAATCAGATAAAAGATCAACTTTTAATGGTGAAAGGTGTTGAAAATGTAGATATATTCGGCGGTTATAGAAAAGAAATATATATAATCCCTGATATGGATAAGATTTCCAGTTTAAACATACCATTGAGCCTCATTATTAAAAAGGTAAAGAATGAAAACCTCACGTTTCCAGCAGGATTTATCATAAATGACAGAGGATATTTTCTAATAAAGTATGAAGGTAAGTTTGAAGATATAAATGAGATTGGAGACATTATAATAAAAGACAGTATAAGACTAAAAGATATAGCCCGCATAGAGTTTGGATACCCACAAAACTTTTCCCTGTACTTTGGAAACGGGAAAAAAGCTATAGCGATAGCTGTTCAAAGAAGCATTGATGCATCGGCTCTTGATACGATCCATAATGTAAGAAAAAAAGTTGAAGAATTAAAAAAACTGTATCCAGATCTTGGCTTTGAGATAGCTGATACACAGGAAGATATAATCTCCCTGAGTATAACAAATATGTTTGAAGCATTGCGAGATGCAATAATCTTTGTGTCTATAGTTATACTGCTGTTCCTCGCCAATATACGTCAGATGATAATATCTGCACTGTCAATACCTTTTGTTTATGGAATAACCATAGGTTTCATGTGGCTTTTTGATATTCAGTTTAATATAGTTACGCTTACAGCTATAATACTTGCTCTTGGAATGTTGATTGACGATGCTGTTGTAGTTCTTGAGAATATAGAAAGACATATTCATCAACTTGGAGAAGATATAAAAACAGCTGTTGAGAATGGAACAAAAGAGGTTATGCTTGCAGTTCTAAGCGGAACGGTAGCAACATCTTCAGTTTTGATTCCTCTTTTATTCGTTGGTGATTATCCTGAGAAAATATTTAGACCGCTGTCTGAGACTCTTCTTATCGCATTATGGGTTTCCTACTTTGTTTCTATAACTTTTATTCCTCTTATAGCTCCTTATATTCTCAAAAAAACTGCAGGAAAAAATATTTTTGAGAAAAAGATTTATCAGCTTGTCAGTATATTGCTTGACTCTTTGAAAAATATGTATATTTCTGCCGTAAAAAGTGTTATATATGGAAAGAAAAATCCATTAATCTATTTTATTCCTTTGTTAGCCGTTTTAATATTGAGTATCAAATCTGTCGTACCTATCTTAGGCAATGAAATGATGCCTCCGATGGACACAGGAATAGTAAAGATAAATGTAATCTTAAATTCAAATATATCTCCTGAAAAAGTCGAAAGACTAACTGAAAAAATCAACAAGTTAATACTGTCAGACAAAAATGTTAAAAAAATATCAACAGCCGTCGGCTCAGAACCGGGAGTTTTATCCATAGGGTCTGGTTCTCCCCAATCAATATCAATAACGGTAACGTACAACACAAGATTTGAAAGAAATAAAGATATATGGACAATTCAGAGGGAACTATACAGAAAAATCTCAGAGATAAATGATATAAAGTATATATCTGTATTTGAGTATGGGGCTACCCCAATGTCTAATATAAAAGGAACTGTTGATATCACTGTATCAGGCGATAATATCTCCGTCCTCGACAGCATAGGAAACAGCATTATAAAAAAACTGAAAGATATTACAGGACTTAAATCCGTCTATAAAAGCTGGGATATGGATAAAGTTACATACAAAATAATTCTTGACAAAGAGTCCTTAGAAAAATTCAGATTAACGCCTTATGATGTTCTTTTTCAGCTTTCAGCCTTTGTAAAAGGCATAAATATATCGGCAATGAGTATAAAAAATGAAAATCCTTTAGGGATAAGATTAATACTTCCAGAAGAAAAAAGATCTTTTATAGATCATTTAGAAAACTATTATATAGATACTCCTCTTGGCAAGGTTCCTTTTTCTGTGCTTGGTAAAATTGAAATGACAGTGGAACCTACCATAATAACAAGACAGGACTTGAACTATACCATAGATATTATAGGATTTCGGGAAAAAGGAGCCGTATCTCATATAGCTGACAGAGTACAAAAAAAACTTGAAGATATTCATATTCCACATGGCTATGAGGTAAGTGATCAGGGAGAAATAAAACAGTTGTCAGACTCTTTAGAGAGAATGTTTAAAGCAGTCGGATTTGGGATACTGCTTCTTTTCTTTTCAATGGTTCCATCTTTTAGATCTTTTTCCGCACCATTATCAATAATATCGGCTATTCCATTAGCCGTTATAGGCGGAATATGGGCTCTACTTATCGCCGATTACCACAGATCTTTACCGGCGATGATGGGACTTATACTTCTTTCAGGAATAATAGTAAAAAACTCAATACTTCTTATTGAGTTTATAATGAAACATCACGAAGAAAAAGGAGATCTAAAAAAGGCGTTAATAGAAAGTATAAACGTAAGAACAAGACCTGTTCTTATGACGGCTTTTGCCACCTCAGCAGGAATGATACCTATAGCGTTTGCATGGGCTTTAGGTCTTGAAAGGCTTGCTCCTCTTGCAGTTGTTGCTGTAGGCGGACTGATTGTAGGAACTTTTCTTACGCTCATATTTATTCCCCTTGTTTATTATTTCCTGAGAAATTTAACAAATTCTTCAGGATCAAGGGGTGGAGAAAAATAATATCCCTGATATCTGTCGCAACCTAACTTCTTTAGTTCTTTATACTGCTCTTCAGTTTCAACACCTTCAGCTATTGTCTTTATATTAAAAATTTTTGCTATATTTATTATCGACTGAACAAGCTTGTAAACATTCTTATCTTTTAGCATATCCTTTATAAAGGACATATCTATCTTTATAGAATCAACATTTATATTTGCAAGATATTTTAAAGTGGAAAAACCTGTCCCAAAATCATCAATAGATATTTCAAAACCCATTTTTCTAAGATTATCAATATCTTTTTTCTGCCTGTAAAGATCAAGAAGATCTCTTTCTGTTATCTCCATAACTATATATTTACTGTTCAAAAGAAGTTCTCCCTCTGGAACCTTGAAAAAAACCATCTTATTTGCAGATTCTATTTTGTAGATTATTTCTTCTATATTCTGCGGTGTAACGTTTACAGAGATCTTAACAGGGTTAATGCCTTCTTTTTTCCATCTGTTTATTATCTCATTTACCTTAACAAGCATAAGATTATCAATGTCCTTTATCTGACCTGTTTTTTCTGCTACAGGAATAAATTCTGATGGAGGTATATAATCTCCATTTGGCATCTTCCATCTTATTAAAGCTTCAGCAGATATAATATCGTCAGTTTTAAAATCTATAACCGGCTGTAGATTAAGTGTAAACTGATTTTCTATAAGGGCGTTCTCAATTTTTTCTTCTATCTCCTTTATAGTTTTTACCTTCTGGTAGTCCTTTTCATTGTAAAAAAGAATATGGTTTTTACCCTTGTTTTTAGATAGTTCAAGAGTTCTTTCCCCTTTTATATATATATCAGTCTCATTTTTTCCATCCTCAGGATATTTAACAACAGAAACATTAAAATCAAGATGAATAATATGATCCTCTATAGAAAAAGGAATCGTAAAAGCAAGTCTTATCTTCTCAAGAACAGACATAATATCTCTGTCTCTGACAACTATCGTAAATGTATCAGAATCTGATCTGAAAATCTCATAACCATCTAAAAACTCCTTTAATGTATCTGCTATCTCTCTCAGTAATAGATCTCCCACTTTTTCACCGTAAATCTCATTTATAAATCTGAAGTTGTATATATCTAAAAAAACGAGGTAAAATCCTTTCTTTTCCCTTACAAGTTCCTTAAGTTCCGAAAGAAGAAATTTTCTATTTCCAAGACCTGTAAGCGTATCAAAAAACTCTTTATGAAAAAGATCCTTTTGTTGTTGAATATACCTTATCCCAAATGCGACATCGTCTGATATCTCCCTGTATATTGAGATCTCTTCATCAAAAAAATAGTCCTTTTCCCTTGCATATATAAAAATCACATATCTTATCCTGTCGTGGATAAATATAGGAATAAGCAATACAGACCCTGCACCTGCTGTTTTTACGTAATCTTTCCAGCTTTCAAAATCCTCAATATCTTCCACATTTTTTATATAAAAATAGTCTATCTTATTAAGCACTTCTTTTTCCGGGGTGTGCTCCAGCCTGTTGAATATATTTGTTATAACACTTCCCTTGTCAAAATACTTTGGAACAATCTTACCATTATCCTCAACTTCAGCTATAAAAACGTCTGAAAAATCTTCAACAGTACTAAGTGTATCAACAACAGCTTTCAATAGTACATCTATCTCTGTTATTTTCATTATCAATCTATTTACTCTGAAAAGTATCTCTTTAGCCTTTTCTAAATGTACCTCTTTTGTTATATCCTCAATGGTTCCAATACCTGAATACTTACCGTGATACGAGACTGTTTCTGAATTTATATGTATCCACTTTATCCTGTTGGTTTTTGTTATAATCTTTATCCTGTAATTTGTAAATTTTTTGATTCCCTTATTTCTAAGCTCTATCATCTCTTTGACTTTCTTCCTATCTTCTGGATGAACTATTAAAAGAACATCATCCATATTTAAAAGTTCTTTTTCACTATACTCGGTTATCTCCTCCACCTTTTTATTAACAAAAATAAGCCTTCCCTGTCTTTGTAAAAATATACCTACAGGAGCTACCTTTGATACGGTCTCAAAGAGAGATCTCTCTTCAAACTCTTTTGTTTTATTCAGTATATAACCTATAAAGCATTCCGAATCTTTCATATATATTTTTCTGCATGATACGTAAACATCCTTACTATCCTTAGAGACAAGTCTTAAACTGTTTATCTGGCAAACAAAACTTCCCTCTACCGTTTTTTTTAGTATATCTTTTATCTTTTCAAGATCCTCATTATGAACTATATCTAAAAAATTTTTACTGCCTTTCACAAGTTGATCAGATGTATATCCAATAACAGCCTCAATATTTTTACTGATTTTTTTGAAGTAAAGATCCTTATCTAAAATAAAAGAAATTACTTCACTATTCTTAAAAAGTGGATTGTTGAAGATATCAAGTTTTTCTGAAAACCAAACCTGAGAACCGTTCATATAGATGTTCTCCTAATTAATTATTAACAAATAATGTTATTAATTCTAATTATCAAGTTCATTTGAATTATTAATTTAGTCTATGTTAGCAATATTGTAAAGTCTTGATTCTAATTTCTGATATACTAAATATACTACTGTTATGCCTATAAGGAGGTGTATAATGAGGATTTTTATACTAATATCTTTAGTACTATTCAATACAACCTTAGCTGTAGATAAGGATCAGGCATATTCTCTCTTCAAAAAATACGGCTGTGAGGGCTGTCACGCAGATTATGGGATTGTGGCAGGTCCAAGCTTCTTTATGGTTAAATCAAAATATCTTAAGGAGTTTAACAATGATATAAAAGCTGTAAAACAGTATCTTAGAGAAACAATAAGAAAAGGCAGTTCAGGCAAATGGTTTAAATTCCTTGATATGAAAATGCCCTCTCATCCCCAGATAAAACCTGAAGAGCTTGATATAATAGTTGACTGGATAGTATCTGTTCCCCCTCCTGAAAAGAAGTAGCATATTCACACATCAAGATTTCTTACTTCTTTTGCATATTTCATAATAAACTCTTTTCTCGGCTCTACTTTTTCTCCCATAAGAATGGAGAAAACCTCATCAGCAAGCGCAGCATCTTCAAGTGTTACCTGCATAAGCCTTCTTGTCTTAGGATTCATTGTCGTTTCCCAAAGCTGTTCAGGATTCATCTCGCCAAGACCTTTATACCTCTGTATCTCTACACCATACATTCCAGCTTCCCATATTACATCGTATAGCTGATCAAGATCCGTAACAGTGATTTCCTTCGTTTTAAAACTCGCTGTTATAGGAAGATCGCCCAATATCTCTTTTATCTCTGCCGTTAACTCAAGGACCCTTTTATAAGCATATGAAGTCAGGAAATCATCATCTATCTTATTCTGTATCTGTTTGAATCTCTCTTCTCTAACACAGAATATCTCAATATCACCTTCAAAAAGGTTTCTTTCATAATACACTCTGTATTCAGGAAGTTTCTTTCTTAGAATGTCAACTATATTCTTTACCCTGCTCTCATCTGTAAGATCATCCTCAGTAATGTTCATACCTAAAACAGCATTCACAACTTTTTTATCCTTCCTTTTATGTATAGATCTTATAAGATCCGCATACTCTTTTGCTTTCTTGGCAAGATTTTTTATCTGTATCTTTGTTATACTTCTGCCTTCAAATGAAAGTTCGTCGGAGGCAAAATCTATTACAATCTTTGCAAGTTCCTCATCGTCTTTAACATATATCTCAGATCTCCCTTTCTTCAGTTTATAAAGGGGCGGTTGTGCTATATAAAGAAATCCATTTTCTATAATTTGAGGAAAATATCTGTAGAAAAGCGTAAGTAGAAGAGTTGTTATATGGGCCCCATCAACATCTGCATCAGCCATAAGTATTATTTTGTGGTATCTTAGTTTTGTAATATCAAAACCTTCATCGTCTTCCTCAGTTGAGAGTCCTATTCCCGTTCCTATAGCATTTATTATTGATCTTATCTCGTCATTTGAAAGGATCTTATCAATTCTTGCTTTTTCAACATTAAGTATTTTACCTTTCAGCGGTAATATAGCCTGAGTCCTCCTATCCCTTCCCTGTTTTGCAGAGCCTCCAGCAGACTCACCTTCCACAATAAAAAGCTCGCATATCTCAGGATCTGTTTCAGAACAGTCAGCAAGTTTTCCAGGGAGCGATGTATCCTCAAGAAAAGATTTTCTTCTTGATATCTCTTTAGCTTTTTTTGCCGCTTCCCTTGCTATAGCAGCCTCAATTGCTTTCTCAGCTATCTTTACAGCAATATCCTTATTTTTATCGAAAAACTCTAAAAGAGCTTCTCCTACAATATTCTCAACAACCCTTTTCACTTCTTGATTTCCAAGTTTTGATTTTGTCTGTCCTTCAAACTGCGGTTCAGGAACCTTTACAGATATAACAGCAGTTAGACCTTCCCTTAGATCTTCTCCTTTAACTCCGCTTTTAAGCTCCTTAGGAAGCCTCATCCCAGAAAGGGTTTTATTCATAGCTCTTGTTAAAGCTCCTCTGAATCCTGCTACATGAGTCCCTCCCTCTACAGTTTTAACATTATTGACAAAACTTTCTATAACTTCGTTATAGCTTCTTGTGTACTGAAAGGCAACCTCAACTATTATTCTATCCTGTTCGCCTTTAACGTAAATAACATCGTTAAAAAGAGGATCCTTTGCAGTATTGAGAACACGAACAAAATCTTTTATACCTTCCTCATACAGGTATTCTTCATCTATATCAACCCTTTCATCAGAAACAAAAAACCTAACTCCTGGAAGTAGAAAGGCTAACTCCCTACATCTTTTTGATATGGTGTCAAACTTAAATTTTATAGTCTCAAATATAGAGTCATCGGGCATAAATGTTACCTTTGTTCCTGTCTTGTGAGACTCGCCAACAGTTTTAAGTGGTGTTATAGGTTTTCCAAACTCATACTCCTGTCTATAAACCTTACCATCCCTATAAACTTCCACAACAAGCCATTTTGAAAGAGCATTAACAACGGAAGCACCAACACCGTGAAGACCACCAGAATACTGGTAGGCCTTTTTTGAAAATTTACCCCCTGCTCCAAGCACCGTAAAAACCATCTGAACAGCTGGCAGTCCAGTTTTTGGATGGATATCTACAGGAATACCCCTTCCGTCATCCTCAACTGTTACAGAACCATCTTCATGTATAATGACTGATATATTTTTAGCAAAACCTGCCATTGCTTCATCAACGGCATTATCAACAAGCTCCCATACAAGGTGGTGAAGACCCCTTTCCGATATGTCACCAATATACATAGCAGGCCTTGCCCTTACATGGTCAAGACCCTCAACAACATCTATAGCCTCAGCCTTATAATCCTCTGTAGTTACCATATCTTTTTTTTCTTCCAACCTTTTACTCCTAAAATAAAATTTCCAGCAGGATAAATTATATATTTATCAGGAAATTTCCATAGGCATAACAATAGCCTTATACCTATCTTCTCCATCTGCAGGAATTATTAATGTCTGAGCGTTTGGATTAGTAAACTTTATTATGACTTCATCCGTATCTATAACCTCAACAGCCTCAATCAGATATTTAGCATTAAACCCTATTGAGTACTCGTCTCCTTCATAATCAACATTAAGCTCGTCAACAGCTTCTCCATATTCAACAGAAACGCTTTTAAGTTCCAGAACACCAGGTTTAAGCGTTAATTTTATAGGTTTTGTATCTCCCTCTATAACGGCAGAAACTCTTTTTATAGATTCAAGAAACTCTTTTTTGTCTATCTTTATCTCCCTGGAAAATTCTGAAGGTATAACCTGAGTATAATCAGGAAAAGCTCCTTCAAGAAGTCTTGTCATCAGTATCCATTCTTTAGTCCTGAAAAATGCATACTGATCTGTGGCAGAAACCTCAACATCTTCAAGACCTGTTAAAAGCTTTTTAAGCTCATTTAACGCCTTTTGAGGAACTATTATATTTATATCACCTTTACCTGTTCTTTCTATTGTATAAAGTGCAAGCCTGTGTCCATCTGTCGCAACAACATCTATATTTCCATTGAGAGATCTAAAAAGAACCCCCTGAAGTGCATACATTCTTTCTTCTTTAGAAGAAGCATATGCTGTCTTTCCTATTGCTTTTTGAAGATTATCCCCTGATATAAAGAATGCGTTATCCTCTGGAAAAGGATACATTTGAGGAAAATCTTCTGACGGTGCAACAGGAAGATTATACTTTGTTTTTCCGGATTTTATTTTAAGAGTACTATTCTCAAGCTTTATATAAACTTCATTACTTGGAAGAAGTCTTGATATATCTGTAAGCTTTTTAGCATTTACGCATGCTGTTCCCTCACTTTCTATTTTAGCAAAAACAGAAACGGACACATGAACCTCAAGATCAGTCCCCTGAACAGTCAACTTATCGTCTTTAGCTTCAAGGAGAAAGTTTGAAAGAATCGGAAGAGCTGATTTTTTCTCCGTTGCAGATATAGCTTTTTTTAAGAGGTTTTGTAAATCATTTTTATCTATTACAAGTTCCAAATGTGTACCTCCCTATTTTATATGAATATTTTAACATTTATTCGGTGTGAACCACTCTCCAATAAATTGGAGGGCTTCCTGCTTCACAGCTGGATGTCTCGTAGACTGGGATTTATTTCCCATTCCGCCGACAGAGCCAGCTCCACAATCCCAAAGGGATTGAGCCTGCAGGTTTTCCTGCAGAGCACAGGCTTGAGTTCGGACAGTTCCTGCCCTACCGCTCGTCAGGTGAGCGACCCCTATTTTGTATAGATTTTTACTTGCGTTCTCATCTCTATCGTGTAGTGTCTTACATATCGGACACTGCCACTTTCTTATTGATAGTGTAAGTTGGTCGTTTTTATATCCACATATATTACACTGCTTACTGCTTGGATAAAATCTGTCTACTTTTATCATCTTTTTCCCATACCATTTTGCCTTATACTCAAGCATCCTCATAAACTCATACCAGCTTACATCTGCTATCTGTTTTGATAACTTCTCATTTTGTATCATTCCTTTTATGTTTAGACTTTCTACCACGAAGCAATCATACTGCTTGGTTATCGCAGATGATACCTTGTGGAGAAAGTCTTTTCTCTGGTTTACTATCTTTTGGTGTTGTTTTGCTACCTTTTGTCTTGCTTTTTCATAGTTTTT
>CAZFKX010000016.1:0-18167 GCA_964519345.1 uncultured Aquificales bacterium | reverse complement strand
TCATTCTAAATGGGCGCTTGGAGACTCTCCAAACATGGACTGTACAACATCATGGGTATCTGAACAGTCTGGAATAGCCCTAACTGATCAGGCATGTGAGTTTAGTCCGAATAATAAATCAGCTCATCCTGTTGTTATGCCTTTAAATCAGATGACCGGTAATTATGCTCCAAAAGCACTTTCTCCAACTCAACTAAAACCTCCATGGAATCAAAATCCGGGAAATCAGACCATGTACTGTACGGATTGTCACGGTACAGATGACGAGACTGTAGATCCCAAAGGACCTCATGGCTCATCACATCAGTTTATGCTTAAAGGTCCAAACAAATATTGGCCCTTAAAACCAGATGGTACATATTACACTGTTAGGGGAGATATTGATTGGAATACTAATGATATAAATGATGGTCTTTTCTGTAGGAACTGCCACAATATATATGTTGATGCACCGGGAGAAGCAAGCTCCCACAGACTATTCTTTGGAGGTATGGGAGGGCCGTGTGTAAATTGTCATATAGCGGTTCCTCACGGTTCACCAGTTTCTAACCTTTTAGGTTACAAAAATTTCCCAGAACCATATAATTTTAGAGACCCTAATACAGGTCAGTTAATGTTAAAATTAGAGGGATATAAGAAAATGTTTGGAGAATATTTCAGTACGAGTTCGAAAAAAGCTTATTCAACAGATCCATCTTGTGTTAATCCTGGAAACCCGGGTTGGTGTCATAGTATAAATGATGGGGGTTATGACTACAATCCATATCCATAGTAAGCTTATGAGTTTTTATTAATTTTATTTAATTTCTTATTACTATATGATGCTGGTTATTATTAGATGAGAAGAAAGGAAATACTGATAGTATGTAATTTTCTAATAATTATCTATAATGCTTTTTCTCAGATTAATAATACCAAACATAATCTTTCCGTATCAGGACCTGGAAATATAAAAGCTGTATCGGAATCGGAAATATGCGTATTTTGTCATATACCTCATAATGAGAGAGAGGGAACGCCTCTCTGGAACAGGAAGATGCCAACGTCCGTATATACTCTGTATGATAGTGAGTTTATTCAGAGAATGAACTATCCTACGCCCCAGCAGTTATCAGAAGTTGAGGGACAGCCAGGTATAGTATCAAGGCAGTGTTTAAGTTGTCACGACGGAACTGTTGCTATAGGAGATATTTTTATTTTAAGAGGAACAGAACTTGGAAATACGATTCTTATGCAGGGAACAAATCCAGATGGAACAATGCCTTCTACAGCAGTAGGCTTTATTGGAACAGATTTATCGATTCACCATCCTGTTGCGATTGAGTATAATCCTAACATTCAAAAAGATTTTGATACTGGAACAAAATCAATCGAACTTAAAAGTCCTAACCCTGACTCTCCTATAAAGCTGTACTCATATAATGGTGCAAGTTACGTTGAATGTACGTCCTGTCATGATCCACATAAGGAGAATAAAAAATTTCTAAGAGTAGATGTTGGGAATCTTGCACAGGATTTTAAACAGACCTGCATATCCTGCCATGATAAACCAGGATGGATTGGAAGTGCACATGATACGCAAACTTTAACTTATACCGATCCAGATGTAACGGCTAAATATGGAGAAGGATCGCCGGTTTCTATAGCTGATCTTGGTTGCGGAAACTGCCATACGCCTCATAAAGCTCAGGGAAAACCACTGCTTAGGAAAATTGAGGAAAATACTTGTTTCACTGGAGCCGGTTCTTTATCAAATCAGGCGCCGTGTCACGGAAGTGGTGGAGCTAAAGATATAGACAGTCTTCTTCCAGATAATAGACCTTATGGTCATCCTGTAAAATTAATTCAAGGAATTCATACCCCATTAGATGTTTTATATGGAGTAGGATCGGTGGAAACAGATCCTGCAGGTAGTAAGACGATCAGATTTTCAGATTCAAAACATGCTGAATGTATGGACTGCCACAACCCTCACAAAGCAAGACCGGGAACTCATTCACCACCAGATCAGTGGTATCCTACCACGGTGGATTCCAACACAAACAATGTGTCAAATGTTTTATCTGGTGTTTATGGAGTTGAGCCTGTATGGGGAGGTTTATGGACTCAACCTTCAGGTTTTAATACAGTTGCAGAAGCAACAAAGGAATATCAGATCTGTATGAAGTGTCATTCTAAATGGGCGCTTGGAGACTCTCCAAACATGGACTGTACAACATCATGGGTGTCTGAACAGTCTGGAATAGCCCTAACTGATCAGGCATGTGAGTTTAGTCCTTATAATAAATCAGCTCATCCTGTTGTTATGCCTTTAAATCAGATGACCGGTAATTATGCTCCAAAGGCACTTTCTCCAAATCAACTAAAGCCTCCATGGAATCAAAATCCGGGAAATCAGACTATGTACTGTTCGGACTGTCACGGGAATGAAGACGAGACTAACAACCCTAAAGGACCCCATGGATCTCATGCTATGTACATGCTTAAGGGACCAAATAAAAATTGGCCTGCAGATCAGAATGGAAGATTGTATAAAGTTGGGGATATATTTGGGACAAGTTCAGATGAGGGCAGTGTGCAGGGTTTATTCTGTGTAAACTGCCATAATTTAGAAAATGCAGAAGTTCATCAGTTCAAAGGTAATGGTTCCGGTGGTAGAATGGGGGGTGGAGGAATGGGACGAGGAAGTTTTCCAGACTTTCCATGTGTTTACTGTCATGTAGCGGTTCCTCACGGTTCACCAGTATCAAGGCTTATAGGATATAGTAATTTCCCTCAGCCGTACAATTACAATGGTAACAGTCTTCAGCTTTCAGGTTTTGTTAAAAACAATGTGCTTAGGAAATGGGATGCAAGCTCTGACACATGGACCTGTAGATGTCACCGTATGGGAGGTATGAAAGGTGGCGGAAATTATGATCTAAATCCGTATCCATATCCTTAAGTTATATTAACTTTGTCCTTTAAATCTTCTGGTATATGATCTTTTATCATCTCTATAAACTGTTGTTCATTTATGATAGTAACTCCAAGAGATTGAGCTTTTCTAAGTTTTGAGCCGGGATTTTCACCTACAACAAGATAATCTGTTTTTCTGCTTACTGAGTTGGTTGCATGTCCGCCAAGTCTTTCCACAATTTCCTGAGCAACTTCCCTTGAACAGCAGGATAATGTTCCTGTAAATACAAATGTTTTACCTTCAAATATATTTTCTATCTTTTCTTCTTTTTCTTTACATGTCTCTATACCAAGATTTTTCAATTCTTCAAGCATCTCAATATTCTGCTGATTATGAAAAAACTCATATATACTGTGTGCTACCACATATCCTATGTCTGGTAATTTTTCTAAATCTTCTACCGACCAGTTTTTCAGATCTTCAACACAGTTTATATGTTCTGCTAACGTTTTTGCTGTTACTTTTCCTACAAATCTTATTCCAAGTCCTGTTATAAGCCTATTAATAGGTCTGTGTTTTGATTCTTCAATGGCTTTTTTTAAATTTTCAACGGATTTTTGTCCAAATCCTTCTAATTGAACTATTTTGTCGTAAGGCAGCCTATATATATCAGGTATGGATTTTAAAAATCCAAGTTTGTAAAACTTTCTTATGTTTGCCTCTCCAAGCCCTCTTATATCCATTGCGTCCTTTGATGCAAAATATATTATTCTTTCAACTACCTGTGCGGGACAGTTTATATTTATACATCTCCAGACAGCTTCCTCAGGAGGTTTTACAAGTTTTGAACCGCAGGAAGGACAGTTTTTCGGAAATTCAATAGGCTTTTCTTCTCCTGTCCTTGCTTCTGTTATAACTTTTACAACATAAGGAATAACATCTCCGGCTCTTTCAATGAGGACAAGATCACCTATCCTTATATCCTTTTCTTTTATAAAATCTTCGTTTATAAGTGAGACAGAAGATACTGTAACGCCTCCAATCTCAACAGGTTCAAGTTTCGCTACAGGTGTAACAGCTCCTGTTCTCCCAACCTGAAAAACAACTTTTAATATTTTCGTAGTTGCCTGTCTTGCTCTGAATTTAAATGCTATAGCCCATCTTGGATGATGGGATGTAACGCCTAATCTGTCGTAAAGGGAGATATCATTAACCTTTATTACCATACCATCTATCTCATAAGGATAGTCGTCCCTTTTCCTTTCCCATTCTCTGCAGTATTCAATGACTTCGTTGATTCCTTTACAAACCTTTATCTCTTTATAAGGAGATTTAAATCCAAGCTCGTAAAGTATCCTTATAGAGTCGTAATGATATCTGAGTTTGTTGCCAAGAAGTGTGTTTCCTTCTTTATCAACAGCATAGGTTATCTGATATACAAACGCTTCAAGACCTCTTTTTGCAACCTCCTTAGGATCTTGAAGTCTGAGAGAACCTGCAGCGGCATTTCTTGGATTTGCAAGAGGTGGCAGACCTTCTTCAAGTCTTTGGTGATTTATTTCTTTAAACTTTTCTTTATTTATAAGAACTTCTCCCCTTATCTCGATTTTAATAATTCCGTAACTTGAGAAATCAGCAAATAGTGGGACTGTTTTTATAACTCTAATATTGGGTGTTATATCTTCTCCTATTACGCCGTCGCCCCTTGTAGCTCCTCTAACAAAAATATCGTTTTCGTAAATAAGGGATATGCCTGCACCATCAAATTTTGGTTCTACAGCATACTCTACTATATCAGTACCTACAGCTTCTCTGACTCTCCTATCAAACTCTCTTAAGTCTTCCTCGTTATAAGAGTTGTCAAGTGACAACATTGGAGCGAGATGTTTTACTTGTGGGAATTCTTTTGTTAGTTCCGAAGGTACCCTTTGAGTTGGAGAGTCTGGTGTTATTAGATCGGGGAACATACTTTCTATATCTTTTAATAAATGAAAAAGTCTGTCATACTCATAGTCTGATATTACAGGATTTGCAAGAACATAATATCTCCAATCATGATATCTTATAACATCCCTAAGATCATCTATTATTGATTTAGCATCTTCTTTCGTTTTTATATCTTCTTTTGATACTTTTAATAGTTCCTTGGTTTTCTGAATAAGTTCTCTCTCCCTTTCTTTTGTGTACATGACTTACCCCTTGTCTAAGATAATATCTACTCCGTGACTTGTTCCTATTCTGTCTGCACCTGCATTTATCATTGACACAGCTGTTTTAAAATCCCTTATACCACCTGCAGCTTTTATCTTTATTCTACCTTTTGCCTTTTCTTTAAACAGTTTTACATCTGAGATTTTTGCCCCTGATGGCGCAAAACCTGTTGATGTTTTAATAAACTCTGCACCTGAATTTATAACAATCTGTACAGATTTTTCTTTCTCTTCATCTGTTAGATATGCTGTTTCAACTATTATTTTATGAGTTACATTTTGCGTATAGTATATGATGGTTTTAAGCTCTTCTTCGACATAAGTGTAATCTTTGGATTTAAAGGCTCCAATGTTCCACACAATATCAAGCTCATCAGCCCCATCATTAACTGCTGAAGATGCTTCTATCAACTTTGTCTTTAGTTTGTTAGCACCAAGAGGAAATCCAATAACGGTTATAACTTTAAGCTGTGTGTTTTTTAAAAGATCCTTTACAAATTTTACAAAAAAAGGGTTTATACACACGCCGTAAAATCTGTTTTCAACAGCCTCTCTGCAGAGTTCTTCTATTTTACTGTAAGTTGCGTCAGGCTTTAGATAAGAATGTTCAATTCTTCTTGCTATGTCTGAATACAAATCCATACCATTTTTCCTCGGTTCCTTCTTCAATCTTTGATATTTCTTTTACTTTCTCAAGGTTTAAATCTTTTGATAGATGTATGATTTCAGATCTCTCTTTATCTCCGTATATTCCTGATACTATAAGATATTTTTTGAATAAATCAGATATTTTTTTTAAGGATTTTCTAAATATATCAATCTGTAAGTTGGCTAAAACAATATTATACTTCTCATCTATGTTCTCAAAATTTTTTTTCTCACACAAGATATCAACCTCATTCTCCCAACTGTTTGTTCTACATTCCTCAACGGCATCTGTCTGAATATCTATACCTTTTACAAAATCTGCTCCTATTTTTTTAGAAGCTATCGAAAGTATTCCTGATCCTGTTCCTATATCTAAAACTGTGTCGCCTTTTTTTATAAATTCTGGGATTAGAGATAGTATTATCTGTGTTGATGGGTGAAGCCCTGTGCCGAAAGCTTTTCCTATTTTAAGTTTTATAGGAATAAGGTCTCCTGTATATATTTCCCATTCAGGTACGATGACAAAAGGTGGTATCTCTATAAGTTTGAAATTCTCTTTCCATTTTTCTTTCCAGTTCTCTTCTTCTATGGTTTCTTCAATTATTAATGCTCCATTTCCGAGATCTTCAAATATTTCCTGAACTGCTTCTTTAACTGTTTTAGCTTCCTGATCTTCAGCATATATTGCAAAAACCGTCTCTTCAATATCTCTATTAATTATTTCAAAACCATAGCCGTTAAACTCAACTGCGAATATTTCAAAAAGAGATGTTGGAAGACTGTATATAAGTTTTTTCATCTTACTTTTCCATCTTTCTTATATGAAAAATGAGATTTCCGTAAGTATCGTACTCTATCTTTATCTCTACAGGAAGCCCTTCAATCTCTCTCCATGTAAATATATAATTAAAAACATCTACTTTTCCGTTGCTTCTGATTTTTATTTTTCTTACATGTTTTGCTTCATCTATTTTTAGGGAGTATATAAGTTTTACATGTATTCCGTCGTTATGTTCTACCTGTTCTATCCTTTCAAGTTCAGGTAATGGTGCAGAGTCTATCTTATCAAGCCAGTCTTCATACAGATCTTGTTGCTCGACAACTATCTTTATCCCATCTTCAGCTTTTTCCCTATTAATATGTGATAGTTCCTCTTCCAATATGGATTTTATATACGAGTAAACCTCATAAAACTGGTTTGTAACTTCTTTTTTTAGGGCTTCTTCCAAGTTTGCAACCTCTTAATCTTCATCCTTTTTATACCTATTATACATATATTCTTCAAGTCTGGTTATTTCTACTTTTGGTATTCTCATAAGAGCGTTGCGTTGTTCTTCAATATTTCCAGTATATCTTCTTTTTATTTCTTCCTGTATATATTCAAGAAGATATTCAATCTGTTTTTGCATCTGCTCCATCTGCTCCTTCATTCTCAAAATAGCATCAACACCTGCGAGATTAACGCCCAATTCTCTTGTTAGAAAAAGGATAAACTCAAGTTTTTCAATATCTTCCTGTGAATATAGTCTTGTTTTTCCTTCAGTTCTTGAAGGTGTTAAAAGACCTTCCCTCTCATACAACCTTAAGGTTTGTGGATGAATATTAAACATCCTTGAGACGGCACCTATCATATATAATGGTTCTTTTTTTCCCTTCTTGTCTTTTCTCATTTTTCATACCTCTTATTAAGGTTTTTCGTATCTTTTGGCAGGTTCTTTTAGCTCCTTTTTCAGTTCTTCAACGGCTTTTATTCCTTTTTTTGAAAGCTGATCTTTTGAAGGAATTACTACATTCACAACAACAACAAGATCTCCATATCCTGTTGATTTGAGTTTTGGCATTCCTTTTCCATAAATTCTTATGCTCTCGCCATTCTGCGTTCCAGGTTTTATTTTTATCTTTTCTTTTCTTCCGTCTAATAAAGGAACTTCTACTTCTGTTCCCAAAATTGCTTCTGCAACATTTATATTCAATTTAAGATACAGGTTATCGCCTCTTCTCTCATATAAAGGGTGTGATGATACATTAACTATTATCCATAAATCTCCAGGGGTACCTCCAAATTTTCCGCTGTGCCCCTTACCAGGAACTTTAAGTTTTGTTCCGTTATCAACGCCGGGTGGTATTTTTATTTTTACTGTTTCTGTTTTCATAACAAGACCGCGACCGTTACATCTATCGCAAGGATCCTGTAAATAACCGAGTCCATGACATCTTGAACATGTCTGTGTTATATGCATAAAACCTGATGTGTACGTTATCTGACCGGTTCCTCTACATTCGGGACAACTTACAGGTGTGCTGCCGGGTTTTTCACCTGTTCCTGCACATTTATCACAAACGACATATCTTGGAATCTCAATAGAAAGAGTTGTTCCTCTATATGCATCCTCAAGAGATACAGTTACAGTCTGGTATATATCATCTCCTCTCTGTCTCTGATATCCTTTTTTTCTTTCGGAACTTCTTCTTCTACCTCCAAATATCTCGCCAAAATTGAAAAGATCTTCAAGTATGTCATCTATATTCATACCAAATCCTGAGAAACCAGAAAAACCTTCAAAATCCTGTGATTTTTGACCCGCTCCAGAAAACGCAGCATGACCAAACTGATCGTAAAGCTTCCTTTTTTCAGGATCAGAAAGTATCTGATAAGCCTCGCTTATTTCTTTAAATTTCTCTTCAGCTTCTTTGTTATTTGGATTCAAATCAGGATGGTATTTTCTTGCGAGTCTTCTGTATGCTTTCTTTATCTCATCCTGTGATGCTGTTCTACTTACTCCTAAAATCTCGTAATAATCTTTTTGTGCAGGCATTAATCATACACCCCTGTATATTTTTTATATCAATGAAAAATATATAACTTTAGTGAGATATTGTCAAATTTTAGGATATTCTTTTTCTGACTTCCACACTTAATCTATGTGCGTACAGACCTTCAGCTGTTGCTATCTGTCTTGCGTACTTTTCGACCCTATCAAAACCTTCTTTTGATACATATATAATTGAGGATCTCTTTATGAAATCATAAACGCCTAAAGGTGATGAAAATCTTGCCGATCTACCTGTGGGGAGAACATGATTTGGTCCGAGTATATAGTCTCCCAGAGATTCTGTCGAGTAATCACCTAAGAATATAGCTCCTGCATGTTTTATTTTCTCAAGCAGATCAAAAGGTGATCTTGTGATAATCTCTAAATGCTCGGGTGCTATAAAGTTTGATACGTCGCAAGCTGTGTTCAGATCATCAACTATGAATATATGACCGTAGTTCTCAAGGGACTTTCTTGCTATCTCTTCCCTTTCAAAATCTTTGAGGAGAACATTGTAAAGTATATTTTTAACATCTACAGCAAGATCTTCAGAGGTTGTAACGAGTATAGAAGCCGCAAGCTCGTCGTGTTCAGCCTGTGATAAAAGATCTGCTGCCACCCATTCAGGATTTGCTGTATCATCTGCAATAACAAGTATCTCCGAAGGCCCAGCTATAGAATCTATATCAACAATTCCGTAAACATTTTTTTTCGCAAGAGCAACAAATATATTTCCTGGTCCTACAATCTTATCAACTTTTTTAACGGTTTTAGTCCCATAGGCCATTGCTGCAACAGCCTGTGCTCCACCGATTCTATAAACTGTATCAACACCACATAAAAATGCTGCAGCAAGTGTGTATTTATTTGGATTTGGTGAGCACATAACCATCTCTTTAACACCGGCAACTTTGGCAGGTGCTGCATTCATTATAACTGTTGACGGATATGCTGCCTTACCGCCTGGAACATATAATCCGACTCTCTCCATAGGTATAACTTTTTGACCAAGGAGCATACCCTCTTCTTCAAGAATGTAAGATCTTTCTATCTGAGCTTCATGAAATGATTTTACTCTTTCAAGAGCCACCTCAAGAGCCCATTTTGTATCATCATCAAGCTGATCATAAGCTTTCTCAAGTTCGTCAAATGTAATGATAAGCTCTTCAGGAGATGAGAGTTTTATTTTGTCAAAAAGTTCAGTGTAATCTATTAAAGCCTCATCGCCTTTTTCTTTAACATTTTTTATAATATCTTTGACAGCTGTTTCATACTGTTCAATCTCCATCTCGCTTCTTTTTATCAATTTAATAAGCTCTTTGCTTGTTTGATAATCCTTGTTTCTGAGATCAACTATTTTCATCTCTTACCTCTCTTAAATATACTTTTATTAAATATGATAACATTATACCTGTTATGTACTACCTTAAGTTAGAAAAAATTAACATAGTGTTCACAACAAAAAAAGATGGAAATATGCGCAATACTTATCTAAGAAGGGAGTTGTCTCAAAGATTTGGATTTCAAGATATATATATACCAAAACAAAAGCATACAGATATAGTGGTATCCTTAGACAGAATAGATGTACCGGCTGATGGATTATATACAGATAAAAAGATGCTTCCTATAGGTGTTTTGACAGCTGACTGTATGGCTGTAGTTATGTCTGATATGAGAGCTTTGTCTGTTTTTCATGCAGGATGGAGAGGACTTTTGAGTGGGATTGTTGAAAAAAGCCTTGCTAACTTTCCTGATAAAAAAAATCTAACTGTTTTTATATCGCCAAATGCAAGAAAGTGCTGTTATGAAGTGAAAGAAGATTTTGTGAAATATACTGAAAAATTGGGCGTTTCTAATAAATACTTTACTTTCAGAGACGGAAGGATATATTTTTCAATGAATGATCTTTTAATTGATAAATTAAGAAACTATGGAATTGAAAAGATTATTGATGTATCTTTATGTACAATCTGTGATTATGAGTTCTTCTCCTACAGAAGAGGAGATTTTGAGAATAGAATTTTAACTTTTTCCTGGCTTTCGGAGGATTAGATGGGACTTAAAGAGTTCTTAAGTAAGTTGAAGGGTAAAAGAAAGCTACAGATAGAAAGGGGTGAATGGCTTAAATGTGATAAATGTAAGACACTCCTTTACAGTGAGGATCTTAAAAGGAATATGAAGATATGTCCTCACTGTGGGTATAACTTTAGAATGACAGCACAAGAAAGAGTAGATTCCCTTTTGGATGAGATATACACGTATGATCTATTTCCCAGAATAAAACCCGTAGATATTATAGGATTTAAAGATACGAAAAAATACAAGGACAGGTTAAAGCAGGCACAAGAAAAAACAGGTCTTAATGATGCCATTATAATAGCCAATGGAAAAATGTATGATAGGGAAATAGTTTTGGGTGCTATGGATTTTAGATTTATGGGGGGAAGTATGGGAAGCGTTGTAGGTGCAAAGTTTGTGAGAGGAGCCCAGTATGCTGTAGAGAAAAAAATCCCCTACATAGTAGTTACTGCATCAGGTGGTGCAAGAATGCAGGAGAGTATTGTGTCTCTTATGCAGATGGCAAAGACATCTATAGCTGTTGATAGAATGAATAAAGCAGGCATACTTTATATAACAGTTCTTACAGATCCCACAATGGGTGGAGTATCCGCAAGTTTTGCGTTTTTAGGGGACGTAATAATAGCTGAACCTGATAGTCTTATAGGTTTCGCAGGACCAAGAGTGATAGAACAGACAATAAGACAACAGCTACCGGAGGGATTTCAAAGATCGGAGTTTCTGCTTGAAAAAGGACAGATTGATATGGTAATTGACAGGAAAAATCTGAAAAAAACAATTTATACATTAATAAAACAGATGCAGGGTTGATATGGATATTCCAGTTATCTGTATAGTTGGTGCCCATAACAGTGGTAAAACTACATTTATTACAAAATTAATCTCTATATTGAAATCTGAAGGATATAAAGTAACAGCCGTAAAACATGATCCAAAGGGAAAGGCTGTGACTGATACGCCTGGAAAAGATAGTTATAAAATGTTTCAGTCTGGTGCAGATCAAGTTATAATTGCATCGCCTGATAAGATTACGTCTTATGTAAGATCTGAAAAGGGATATTCACCTGATTTTATTTTAGAAAATCTGATTGTCGGCAAACCAGATCTTGTGATTCTGGAAGGGTTTAAATGGTTTGACGGTATTGATAAGTATGAGGTTATAAGAAAATCAGAGGATAGAGATCTTTTATTAAAAAACAGTCCTGATTTAAAGGGTGTTATCACTGATTATTACGATTTTAATCCATCCTTCGATATAAACAAACCATTTATTTTCTTTGAATATCTTAAAAGTAGTTATCTTAGATAGTATAATATTTAAAAATATCCAGGAGGGCTATCTTGTTATTACATATAGTCTTTGCCGGCACAGTCCAGGATGTAGGTTTTAGATATTTTGTTAAAAGAAAAGCTGATCAGTTTGGAGTTAAAGGTTTTGTCAGGAATCTTCCTGATGGAACTGTTGAGGTTATGGCAGAAGGTGACGAAGATGTATTAAGAAAGTTTATGTCTGCTATAGAGAATGGTCCGCCTCTTGCTGAGGTAACAGACCTCAGATACGAATTTATAGATAAAGATGGAGGGTTCTCCGATTTTGAAATCCAGTATTAGATTTGTATTTTTGGCATTTCTGACATTATGTTTTTCAATTTTAGCTGAAGAGTACACAGTTAGATCAGGCGACAGTTTAGATAAAATAGCCAGAAAATTTGGGGTTTCGGTTCAGGATATAATAAGGGAGAATAACTTAAAAAAGCCTTACAGGATATATCCGGGACAGAGATTGAAAATTCCCAGTTCAGACTATACTATTCACAGGGTAAAGTATGGAGAAAATCTAAGCTATATAGCAAAAAAGTATAAGGTCTCAGTAAAAAGTATTATAAAGGCTAACAACCTAAAAAAGCCTTATACAATTAGAGCAGGACAGAGATTAAAAATTCCTAAAAAAACTAAAATTTCCTCAAATACTGGAAAAAAGTACTGTAAGTTGAAACATAAAGTGAAAAAAGGCGAAAGTCTTATAACAATAGCAAAAAAATACAGGGTATGGGTAAAGGATATAAAAAGATTAAACAACTTAAAAAGCGACACAATAAGGGTAGGACAGGTACTATGTATAAAAGAAGGAGTTAGAAAGACGGTAAAAAAGTCTAAAAATAATAAAGGATCTTCTGTAGTAGTGAGACAGAAAAAAATTGTAAGAAAGAAAATAATAAGGTACAGGGTAAAATCAGGAGATAGTCTTGCTAAAATTGCAAAAAAATATGGGACTACAGTCTCAGAAATAGCAAGATTAAATAATCTAAAAAAACCATATACGATATATCCGGGACAGAGATTAAAAATTCCTAAGAAGGTAGTTTACATAGAGGAAGAGATAGTTAAAAGGAAATCAGTTCCATTTGGGTTTATATGGCCTATAGATGGAAAGATTGTAAAAAACTTTATTAACAATTCTCAGATGAGACATCTTGGTATTGATATTCAGACGGAATGTGGTGTTCCTGTGAAAGCTGCAGAAGACGGCAAGGTGATATTTGCAGGAGATAGTATAAAGGCTTACGGAAGATTAATAGTTATAAAACATCCAAACAACTTTAATACAGTGTATGGACATATTGACCAGATATACGTTAAAGATGGACAGATTGTGAAAAAAGGAGACAGTATAGGAACGGTAGGTTTTCTTAACAATTCTGAAAAATGCGGAATATATTTTGAGATAAGGAAGAATACTGTTCCTGTTGATCCCCTTGTTTTCTTAAAAAATAGAGAAGATATAGATAAAAAATAAAATTGAGATAAAATACTATCTTATTAATATTTTGTTTTATTAATATTTTGTTATGAGGTGGAGATGGAAAATAAGAAGTATCCTGAATTTCCAAGGATTAAAAGACTTCCCCATTATGTTTTTGCAATAGTAAATGATCTTAAGGCAAGACTTAGAAGAGAAGGAGAGGATATTATAGATTTCGGGATGGGAAATCCTGATCTTAAGCCTGCCCAGCACGTTATTGATAAGCTGTGTGAATCTGCGAGAAAGAGAACGACACATAGATATTCAATGTCTCAGGGAATACCAAGATTAAGAAAAGCTATAACAGACTTTTATAAAGCAAGATTTGGTGTTGAGCTTGATCCCGATGAGGAGGCTATACTTACAATAGGATCAAAAGAGGGATTATCTCATCTAATGCTTGCAATGTTGTCTCCAGGTGATATAGCTCTTGTACCAAGTCCAAGATACCCTATTCATTACTATGCCCCTGTTATTGCAGGAGCTTCTGTGCTTACTGTTCCGCTTCCCCTTGAAGGATCTGATCAGGAAAAACAGGAAAACTTTTTGAAAAATATTTATGAATCTTACGAGGACAGCTATCCAGAACCTAAGGTTTTACTTCTTAACTTTCCTAATAATCCGACAACAATGACAGTTACCCTTGACTTCTTTAAGGAGATTATCTCTTTTGCAAAAAAGAAAGGGATGTGGGTTATTCATGATTTTGCCTATGCGGATCTGTGTTATGACGGATATCAAGCACCAAGTATTTTGCAGGTTGAGGGAGCCAAGGATATAGCTGTTGAAACATATTCTCTTACAAAAGGATTCTCTATGGCAGGATGGAGAGTGGGTTTTGTTCTTGGAAACCCTGTTCTTATATATAATCTGAAAAGGCTGAAAAGTTATCTTGATTACGGTATGTTTACGCCCATTCAGGTTGCGAGTATTATAGCTCTTGAGAGTGATTACAGTATTGTTGAAAAAGCAAGGGATACTTATAGTGAAAGACTTGACGTATTGGTTGATGGACTGAATAAAGCAGGATGGCATGTTGAAAAACCAAAGGCAACTATGTTTTTATGGGCTAAAATACCTCAGGAATTTCAACAGCTTGGTTCTGTAGAATTTAGCAAACTTCTTTTGACAGAAGCAAACGTTGCTGTTGCTCCTGGAGTTGGATTTGGAGAGCATGGAGAAGGATATGTGAGATTTGCTGTTGTTGAGAATAAAAAAAGAATAAGACAGGCTGTTAGAAATATAAAGAAGTTTATGAAAAAGCACAGAAAGGAGGTTCCTGTATAGTATTAGAATGGAACAGTTATCAGTATTAGAAGTTGAAAAAATAAAAAAAAGATATAAAGATAGAACTGTTATAGACGGCATATCTTTGCATGTTAAAGAAGGAGAGATAGTTGGTCTTTTAGGACCAAACGGGGCAGGAAAAACCACAACTTTTAGATGTCTTCTTGGTTTTATTAAACCTGACGAAGGAGTTATCAGACTAAACGGGGAGGATATAACGGAACTTCCTGTTTATGAAAGAGCAAAAAGAGGTATATCTTTTCTTCCTCAGGAATCTTCTATATTTAAAGATTTAACAGTATGGGAAAATGTTGCTATGTTTTTACAGTTTAGAACGGAAGATCCTGTTGAGATTGAAGAAAAAGGAAAAGCATTACTTGAGGATTTTGGTATTTACCATTTAAAAGATCAAAAAGCTTCAACGTTGTCAGGTGGAGAGAGGAGAAGACTTGAGATAGCAAGATCACTTGTTATCAATCCTTCGTTTCTACTCTTAGATGAACCTTTTGCAGGTGTTGATCCTGTATCGGTGAAAGATATAAATAATCTAATAAAGGATCTGGTAAAAAGGGATATAGGCGTTATAGTTACAGATCATAATGTAAGAGAGACTTTAAGGATTACAGACAGGGCTTATATTATTGCACATGGTAAAGTTATAAGTGAAGGTTCTCCTCAAGAGATTGTTAATGATCCAACAGTAAGAAAGATATTCTTAGGCGAAGATTTTACCCTTGTGTGATGTACTACAGTATAAAGCTGAGAGCTTCTAAAGATGGGAAGCATGTTTCAGGTGGAGAAAGAATAGTTCTAAGAGAGCAGATAGAAGACACCGTCAAAGAGCTGTACAGAAAGGCAGAGATAAGAAATCCAGACAGTGTTCATATTAAGATTGAAAAAATAAAAGAAAAACCTACTGTTATCAAGGAAACAATCAGGATAAAAAATTTTATCTGTAAAGACTATAAAGAATCAAATGAAAAAGCTGTAAAAATTTTAAAAAAAGCGACAGGAATGTCTGATCGTAAAATAAAGGAACTTATAGATCTTGTCCATAGGGGATCTGCACCTGATGGAAGCAATATGAGAGGAGCTATGGTTGTAAATCAAAAAGGAGAAAGGATAGAACTTGATCATTTTAGGGGGGTCAGGACAACAACGGTAGATTATTTAGACAGGAAATATATTATACAAAAGCTTATAAAAAGAGGTTTTACAGAAAGAACAGCTGATGCGCTCTGCCTGACAACGAAAAATATGTTATATCCTGATATGCTGGCAGAGTACTGTATATCTGATGAACCAGATTATACGACAGGTTACGTCTCAGTTAGAAATATTTACTATAGGTTTACCCCTCTAAAAAAAGAGGGATGCAAAAAAGGTGGAAGGATTTATTTTGTTAAAGATCATATTGATATTGAGGATTTTTATAGATTTTTACAGGAAAAGGCAGTATTGATACAAGATGTCAAGATTGATTGATATTATTGAAGAAATACTTATCAGAACAGCAAAATCAAAGAAAACTATAACCTACTCTCAACTTATAAGGAAAATAAATGAAAATTACGGTAAGAATATACCTGAGAGAGGAAATTTATCAGTTTTTATTCTAACCCATAACCTTCAAAAGATCTGTATGAAATATACAGAAATGGGTAAACCTATGCTGGGATCCGTTGTTGTAAGCAGCAAAGATGGGTATCCTTCAGTAGGTTTTTTCAAGTTGGCTGAAAGAATTTATAAGATAAAGTTTAAAACAGATGAAAGTAAAAAAATTTTCTGGCAGAATGAGTTAAAAAAGGTTTATACGGAGTTTGAAAATTAGAAAAATATTCTTGCACGGCTGGAGTTTTTCAAGGGAAATATGGAAAGATTTTTTTGACCAAAAAAATTCATTTTTTTTAGATCTTCCCTTCCATAACGGCAATAATAATTTTGATAATAAAAGTATAATTGAGAGTTTTACAGATCAGATTATCTATCAGATTGATAAAAGCAGTCAGGATGTATTGCTGGTAGGTTGGTCGTTAGGAGCAACATTGTCGGTTTTGACAGCCCTCAAAAAACCAAAAAGATTGAAAAAGCTTGTATTAATAGGATTTTCTCCAAAATTTTCCCATAGAGAACTGGGTCACGATCCTGTGTATATAAAAGCCTTTATGATAGCCTTAAAAAAAAGGTTTTCTCAGACTGTCTTTAATTTCAGAAAAACAGCTGTAGGGAAAGAATTTAAAGATATACCTATCCCAGAGAAGGAAGGTAGTATAAGACTGTTAAAAGAGTTTATTGATTTGGATCTAACTTATAAACTTTCAGAAATAGACTTACCTGTTGTTTTGATTCACGGAAAAAAAGACAGGATTATAAATTATAAAGGATCAGTATATGCCTCTAAAAAAATAGTAGATTCAAAGCTTATACTTACTGAATCAGATCATGCCCCCTTTTTAAAGGACAGTAATGTTTTAATGCAGGAACTGAACTATTAGTTAATATGGGATATAATAGTTTTCCTTTTAAAAAGATTCTTAGAGGTTAAATTGAAGACTCTTATAAAGTTTTCCTTTTCAAGGTTTGCAGAAAGTTATGATAAAGAAGCTGATTTACAGAAAAAAGCGGCTGAGATTTTAATAAATTATGCTGGGAATATAGAGGGAAATATTCTTGATATTGGATGTGGAACAGGCTTTATATCCAGGATATCAGAATGGAAAGGTATAACAGGTATAGATATATCTTACGAGATGGCAAGATATTACAAAAAATTTAATGAAAGGGCTTTAACAGCAGATATGGAAAATATGCCTTTGAAAGATAATTCTTTTGATGTTGTTGTTTCAAATTTTTCTATTCACTGGACAGATATTGAGAATACTATATTAGAGACCAGAAGAGTTTTAAAGCCAAAAGGCAGCTTTATTTTTAATATACCTGTTAATGGAAGCTTAAAATTTGTTGAAAAGATCCTCGGAATGACCCAGTTTGATTTTCCATCTATTTCCAAAATACTTGAGTTGCTAAACAAATATAAATTTGAAGTATCGGATTATAAGATATTAAATATGGAAAAAGAGTTTGACGACGGTTATCATCTTCTTATGCATCTTCATAAAACAGGAGTTGCGATAAATACGGGAAAAAAGAGTTTAAAAGAAAAAAGACAGATTGTTAGAAAATTCAAAGAACACAAAGAACCATCAGTACTAAACTTTAGACTTCTGTTTGTTAAAAGTTTTTTGAATGATAAGTAATATATCATACAACTGAATTGATAATGTTAAAATTTATAGAAAAATCGGGAATTCTTTATGTATATAGTAAAAAACGAAGGCGCTGTAAACCTTGAAAATAGGTTGAAACAGATAATACCACTTTCTGATGAAATCAAAATATTAGTTGGATTTTTCTACTTTTCTGGA
>CAZFKX010000015.1:0-48855 GCA_964519345.1 uncultured Aquificales bacterium | reverse complement strand
ACTTCTTTAATTCATTAATCGGAAGGTTGAGCCATTTCCACTGGACTCCGTCTGCCATATTGTTGAAAAAATTCCATGGTGTAAGTTTTTCCGAATTCGGTTAAGGATGAAGGACAGCTGGCAATTGTATATACGTCATCCGGATTTACACCTATATATTTATCGTAGAATTCACGAGGTGTTATGTCCTTCTCCCTGTGAAATTTCTTGTCGGTATCGCGAAAACCCCAAGTGAATTTTTCCGGTGGAACACCAAGGGAAATAGCAAGGATCCTATATGCTTCTTCCAGTAGTCTCTCTTTTTTCCGGTTCAATTCTTTGGTACTTTTTCCTGCTTCGTGCATTGCCTTTAGCTCGGCCGCACCCTGCCTCAGAGAGTAGCCCAGGACTTGATTCATGTAACTGCTGTTTTCTCTGTTGAATGTATCAGGCATGATTTCCGCAGGAACCATTCCGTATTTTGCAATGAGATTGTGCAGCATATGCCATTCTCCACCATCTGTGGTGGGATCGGAAAGGAGAAACAACAATCTTCTGCCATCCGGTTCTTCATCAATATGTTTTATTATCATTTCATAAAAATAGTTGGCTTTTTCGAATTTGTCCCAGAAAACTAGATAATTGTGTGACAGCGCCAGGTTCTTTATCTTGTGTTTAGCCTGACCAAAGGTCCTGAGCCAGTTCAGTTCCGCGTAAATCCAGCAGGTCCCGTTTTTCTTCTGATCCGTTATTTCCGCCGGTTCCATTTCTATGGAAAAGATATGACCGGCGTTGTTGATGACATCCCTGTTCAGGGCCACTTCATTGAGGGCTGCCCTTGTCGCTGCGTTCATTGCTACTATATTTCTGGGATTCTCCAGGAATTTTTCACGGATTTCATCTATTTTCCCGATATCGAGAATTCTATCTTTTTCAGACCCTGACATCATGCTCTCCCTTTTTGCTGTGCTTCCGGTGTTCTTGTGAGCCCAAAAATCTGCAGCTCCGGAATTCCGGGTATTGAAATGTACTTTTGGTAGAACCCGGATGGAAAATGACTCTCTCACCTTCCGGATAATATTTCCTTATAACTCAATTACCACCGGTCTTGCAAGAGATTCATAATATGAGAGTAAAAGGATATTTCGATTCAGAACAGGGGTGGGACAATAGTGTCAAATAAAATTTACGCCAGGCAGGATTCGAACCTGCGACCTACGGATTAGAAGTCCGTTGCTCTATCCAGCTGAGCTACGGGCCCATCCATATTCGTTATTAAAGTCGGAGTGGCAGGACTTGAACCTGCGACCCCGTGCTCCCAAGGCACGTGCTCTGCCACCTGAGCTACACTCCGAAAAGACAGATGAATAATATAATAAATCTGTCAGCTATTGTCAAGATTTTTTACTCAGTCTTTCTATAGATTTTTTTATATCTTCCATGGCTGTTTTTGAATCTTTAAAAGATTTTACTTTAACCCATTTTCCTGGTTCTAACTCTTTATAATGTTCAAAAAAATGCTTTATCTTGTTTAATGTCGCCTCTGGAAGATCCGCAATCTCTTTTACATTGTCAAATGTTTTATCAAGTTTTGATACAGGAACAGCTATAATCTTTGTATCTATTCCTTCTTCATCTTCCATCTCAAGCATACCAATAGGTCTGCTTCTTATTACACTTCCCGGCGCTACAGGTTCTGAAGAGATAACAAGAACATCTGTTGGATCTCCATCCTCAGCCAGGGTATTTGGTATAAATCCATAATTAAAAGGATAGTACATAGCTGTGTATAAAAATCTGTCAACAAAAACTGCACCGCTTTCCTTATCAACCTCATACTTTATACCACTTCCCTGTGGTATCTCTACAACTACATAAATGTCTTCAGGTGGATTCTTCCCTGCGGGTATCTTTGATACATCCATCTTCTTAACCTCTTTTTTATTTAATTATAACAAATAAGAGAGGAAGGAGTTTATAAGAAGATTTTAAGAGTCTTTGAAAAGTTTTTAAATGGCTCCGGAGGAGGGATTCGAACCCCCGACCCGGCGGTTAACAGCCGCCTGCTCTGCCAGCTGAGCTACTCCGGAACACTGAGATAAATAATATATCAACCAAGTACTGTTATGTCAAGATGCTTCTGTTACCTCCCTAAGGTTTTCGATAATTTGTTTTACTTTCTCAGCTTTCTGTTTCAACTCCTCATATAACTTTTTTTCTTTTTCAACAACATGAGATGGCGCTTTTTTAACAAAGTTTTCATTGGAAAGTTTTTTCTCCGATATAGAAATTGATTTTTCAAGATCTTTAAGAATTCTTTTCTGTCTTTCTATCTCCTTATCAACATCTATAGTTCCAGATATATCAATATAGCTTTCAGCCCTTTTAGAAACCGCAACAATAGTATTGGGCGGTCTTTCAATATTTTGTGATACTGTTAGTTCTCCTATCTTTGCAAGAAGCTTAATAGAGGGTTCCAAAGTATGTACAAGACTTTCAAACTCAAAGTCTTCAGGTTTAATATAAACATTTAATCTTCTTGAGGGTTCAATCCCAAAATCTGCCCTTACGTTTCTTATAGAAACTATAAGCTCTTTAAGATCTTCAATAAGCATTTTCTCATTCTGAAAGAAAAGGTCTTCGGAATATTCTGGATATTCTGCAATGGGAAGAAATTTACTATCTCTATAAGGAAGTTTTTGCCATATTTCTTCAGTTAAAAACGGCATAACAGGATGCAACATTCTGAGTGTTCTGTCAAGGACATACACAAGAACAGAAAGGGCTGTTTTCTTATCCTGATCTGTTCCTTTATATATTTTTTCTTTTGTAAACTCCAAATACCAATCACAGTACTCATGCCAGAAGAAATCATAAAGTATATTTGCATAGTCATTATATCTGTATTCTTCAAGAGCTTTTGTTGCTTTTTCTATATTTTCTTGAAGAACCGTAAGTATCCATTTGTCCTCATAAGATAGGGGAAGCGTTTTTACTTCATTTATTATATTGCTGTTTACCATGTATTTTTCAAGATTGGTCAGTACAAATTTTGATGCATTCCATATTTTATTTGCAAAATGCTTATAACCTTCTATTCTTTTTTCAGAAAGTCTTATATCCCTGCCCTGAGCAGCAAGAGCTGCAAGTGTAAATCTAAGAGAGTCTGCTCCATACTTCTCAATCATATCAAGAGGATCTATAACATTACCTTTAGTTTTTGACATCTTTTCACCTTTTTCGTCCCTAACAAGAGCATGGATATAAACATCACTGAATGGTTTTTCTTTCATAAAATGCATACCCATCATTATCATACGGGCAACCCAGAAAAATATAATGTCAAAACCTGTTACAAGAAGAGACGTTGGATAAAATGTTTTCAGATCTTTGAGATCTTCTGGCCATCCAAGTGTTCCAAAAGGCCAGAGGGCAGATGAAAACCAGGTATCAAGAACATCATCTTCTTGATCCAAGTTGTGACTTCCACATTTCTCACACCTAAGCTCAATATAATACTCATTTTCTCTGATGATATCCTCAATAATATTAAAAGTATTATTGGTTTCGGTAAAAAATATTCTTCCCTGCTTACAGTTGCCGTAAGCATGATCTATAAGCCATTTGTTGAGTTTTTCTTCATCCAAAAGGATATCTTCTTTTTTTATGCCATCCAGTACAATATTGAACACATATCTTATTTCCTCTTTATGAATCCTGTAGGCTTCAACAACATCTTTTGCCGTAAATGTTTTATCAATATATCCATTCTCATGCATGTAAAATATAGCATGGGGAACAAAACCTATAATATTGTCCTTTCTTTCTCTTAGAAGTATAGACTCATCAAGTATTGGAACTTTTTTATAATGTTCATCCAGAAATTTTTTTAATTTATGTCTGTCAGAAAGTTCTGGTATTTCTTTACCAAAAACTATCATTTCGTAGAACTGTAAGTTGGTCTTATCAGGATGATTGAAATTTTTCCCGTAGAGATAATCTGTCAACTCTTTTATAGAAAAAACTTGAGGTATCCTTGTGTCTCCAAAAATATTAAATATGACTTTTTGTGGAACTGTCTCATACATCTGATCGCTAAAAACATTCATATGTTCACAATTTTTACACTGCCATACAGGAATTCTGTGACCCCACCATATCTGTCTTGATATACACCAGTCTCTTATTTCGTACATCCAGTTTAGATATGTTTTTTTCCAGTTTTCAGGAATGTACCTTATATCTCCTTCCTCAACTACCTTTATAGCGTCTTTTGCCAATTTTTTTGTATTAACAAACCACTGGACTGAAAGGTATGGTTCTACTACCGCACCTGATCTTTGTGAGTGACCAACATTATGAATAATATCTTCAACCTTCTCCAAAAGACCCTTGTCTTTTAAATCCTGTATAATTCTTCTTCTTGCCTCATATCTGTCCAATCCTTTATATTTACCTGCATTATCATTCATAATGGCAGATTCGTTCATAACTATTACCATCGGAAGATTATGTCTCCGACCAACCTCAAAATCATTAGGATCATGCGCAGGTGTTATCTTCACGGCTCCCGTTCCAAACTCAGGATCTACATACTCGTCTGGTATAACTGGTATTAAATTTGCAATTTTCCTTTCTCCATCCCATGTAATCCTTTCCTCAGGAGCTAAGGGGAGTCTGACTTTTTTACCTATAAATTTCTTATATCTCTTATCTTCCGGATTCACAGCAACGGCAGTATCTCCAAGCATGGTTTCTGGTCTTGTTGTTGCAACCACGATATATTCTCCGGTATCATTTCCCTCATCATCAACAATAGGATATCTTATATACCATAGACTGCCTTTTTCTTCTTTGTACTCAACTTCAAGATCTGATATGGCAGTTCTATCTTTTGGATCCCAGTTAACTATGTATGGAGCTTTAAATATATAACCTTCTTTGTAAAGCTTGAAGAAAGCTTCTCTAACAGCTCTTGCAAAGCCTTCGTCAAGTGTGAATCTCTGTCTTGTCCAATCACATGAAGCACCAAGACTTTCTATCTGCCTTTTTATGGTATCTCTTGCTTTTGGAACCCATTCCCATACCTTTTCAATAAATTTTTCTCTTCCAAGATCAAATTTATTTATTCCTTCTTTTTCTAACTGTTTTGTGACTACCCACTGTGTTGCTATACCAGCATGGTCAAAACCTGGAAGCCACAATGTGTTAAATCCTTTCATTCTTTTGTATCTTACAGTAATATCCTGTAATGTCATATTAAGCGCATGGCCTATATGCAAACTCCCAGTAACGTTAGGGGGAGGCATAACAACCGAAAAATACGGCTTATCTGAAGAATTATCAGGCGTGAAAATTGCAGACTTTAACCACTCTTTATACCATTTATCCTCTATCTCCGAAGGTTTATATTCTCCAATCGGCAATTTTATCCTCCTGACATTAGATTTGTGGTTTTATATTATAACTTATGTTTGATTTTTATTTTTTCAGCAGAAATTACTTATTTTTGAAAAGCTTTTCAAATATTAAGACTCTTGCAGGGTTGAAACTGTCAAAAAATTTACTTAAGTTTTCCGATTCTAATCTATATCTTTTTAAAAGATCTGTATAAATCTCAAAGTTCTCGCTAATATCCTTAAATAGGTCTATAAAAAGAAAAGAATTATTAAGCATATGAAAATAATCTTTTTCTTTTTCTGCTTTTATTATATCTCCATATCTCTTATCAAGATAGTAGTAGGCTTTCCAGTAATTGAATTTTCCTGCATTTATATAATCCTCTTCTTTTAAAGGTCTGTTTTTCCTGTTCAGCCAGTCGCTAAAAAAACCTACAAGTATAAGAGAAACATCTCCCCTCGCTTTATACAATCTAAATGCATCTTTCTCATTTATATCTATAAGATATCTTGGTATTGATCTGTAATATTCTGCCAGTATGCCTGATATATAAGATATTATCTGAACCGAGATCGATATCTCCTCTTTTTCGGAAAATTCTTTAAGAGTTTCATTAAGATGCTTTTTTAAAAAGTCAAGTTCTTTGTTCCTCATACTAATAAATTCTTTTTCAAAAATTTTAAATTTCAAGATCATTTATGGTTTAATTTTCGGTATATAAGTAAGGAGGTTTAACCATGAGAAGATATTTATCTGCTTTTTTATTTATTATTTTCTTCGCTTTTTCATCATATGGTGCTGAAATGGGTCTTAAGTTGGGGTATTCCTCCCTAAGCTATTCTTCCGTAGCTACAGGTGAAAGTAAAGATATAAATTTTACGTTAACAGGATCTGTATATATTGATTATGATATTCCCCTTTCTGAAAATTCAGCATTTTCTCCTTCTTTCCAGATTGATTATGCTTATAAAACAACAGGTTACGTATATCTGTACGGTTATGGTTATGCTGAAGAAAAGTTCACCTACACAGGTTTTGAGATAAATGGTAAAGGAAAGATCTTTCTTTCAAGAACATTTATGATATACGGAGGAGGGGGCGTTTCAATGAACAGGTTTGCCATAGACTACACTCTGAAATCAGGAGATTCCTTAACTTCAGATGAGGAAACATATTTAGGACTTCAGGCTTTTGGTGGATTCCAGTTTCTTATAACCAAGATTTTAGGATTGGGAGCAGAGTACAAGTATAAAGTTTATAATGACGATTCGACAGATTACACTTTTGACAATCAGAGTTTTATAACAGCACATATATTTATAAGATTCAAATAAAAGGGATTACCTTCCCTTTATTATCTTTTGTTTGCTTTCGCAAAAACTTTTAATGGTAATCCCCACACTTTAGTAAACATCTCTCCAGCTTTATGATCAAACTCATCTTCTGGACTGTAAGTAGCAAGTGTTTCAAAGTAAAGACCATTTGGAGATTTCCTTCCAACTATCTGTGCTGATCCCTTATAAAGCTTAAATCTCACTACTCCATTAACAAGCTGTGCGATTTCATCTGTAAATGCATCTAAAGCTTCTCTCAGTTTTGAAAACCAAAGACCATTGTAAACAAGGTCTGCATAAGGCTGCGATATATGCGTTAGTTTGTAATGATATGTAAACCTGTCTAAAACCAGACTTTCTATCTCATCATAGGCTTTTATAAGTATCAGTCCTGCCGGAGATTCATACACTTCCCTTGATTTAATACCTACCAGTCTGTTTTCTACCATATCAATTCTTCCAACGCCATATTTTCCAGCTATCTCGTTTAGATCCCAGATTAGTTTCCATAAATAATCATACCTTTTACCATTTATAGAAACAGGTACTCCTTTTTCAAACTCTATCTCTAAATACTCAGGTTCATCTGGAGCATCCTTAGGATTTACAGTTATCTCAAAAGCATCTTCAGGAGGTTCAATCCATATATCCTCAAGAGGTCCTGCCTCTATTGCTACCCCCCACAGATTTCTGTCGTAAGAGTAAGGTTTTTCTTTTGTTGCCTTAACTGGAATACCATGTTTTAATGCGTACTCTATCTCTTCTTCCCTTGATTTAAACTCCCAGTCCCTAACAGGAGCTAAAACTTCAAGATCAGGATCTAAAGCCCATACAGAAGTTTCAAATCTAACCTGATCATTTCCTTTTCCAGTTGAACCATGGGCAACATAATGGGCATTATATTTATGTGCAAGTTCAACAAGCTTTTTAGATATTAATGGTCTGGATAATGCTGAAAGTAGCGTGTATCTATTTTCATATAAAGCTCCAGATCTCATTAAAGGCATACAGTACTCTCTTGCAAACTCCTCTTTTATATCATCAATAATAGCCTCTACAGCTCCTGAAGCTTTTGCTTTCTCTTCTATTTCATCAAGCTCTTCACCTTGCCCAACATCTGCGGTATATGTAATGACCTCAAAGCCTCTATCTGTAAGCCATCTAACTATAACTGAAGTATCAAGTCCACCTGAATAAGCTAAAATAACTCTTTTTTTCAAGGAACTCCTCCATAAATTTTATACTGGATAATAATTATATCAGTTATAGAGGTTTTATAAATGAAAGATTTTTTTAAACTTTTAGAAAAAGGCAGATTTTCAGAGGCAAAGGAATTAGCTGAAAAACAGGAATTTCCTGAAAATATATTCTATAAGGGGATTATCTTTTACAATATGGGAAATCTGGAAAAAGCGGAAAAACTTCTTGAGAATTATATAAATCTCAAATCTGACAATTCTGAAGCTTATTACTATCTTGGAAATATATATTTAGAGAAAAATATATTAGATAAAGCAGAGAAATTTTTAAAAAAAGCTGTAAAACTAAAATCTGAAGCAAAATATTTTAATGATCTTGGTTTTGTTTACTATAAGAAAGGCAAATATGAAAAATCTATTGAGTTTTATGATAAAGCTTTAGAAATAGACTCATATCTTTCCATAACTTTCTATAACAAAGGTCTATCTTTAAGAAAACTCGGCAGATACGAGGAAGCGATAGGTCAGTATAATAAAGCTATTGTTTTAAATCCAGAAGAACCTGATTATTACTACAACCTTGGAATAGTATATCGTCTTTCCGGAAAACCAGAAAAAGCTATACAGATCTATAAAAAAGCCATAAAGCTAAAACCTGACTTTTACAAAGCATGGAATAATCTTGGAAATGTTTATTACGACCTTGGAAAATATGAAAAAGCTATAGAATGTTATAAAAAGAGTGTTGAGATAGCTCCTGATTATCATCTCGCATGGGAAAATTTAGCCAACACCTATCTTGATATTGATGAATACGATAAAGCTGTTAAGACTTTCAAAAAAGCTATAAAACTAAGTCCAGACTGTGCAAACTGCTATATGGATATGGGAATAGCTTTAAAAGAACTTGGTAAATACGAAGAAGCATTGAAAGCTTACGAAAAGGCTGAAAAAATCAATCCAGAACTAAAGGCTTTAGCCTTATATAACAAAGCCTGTCTGTTTGCATCAAAAGGAGAAAAAGAAAAAACAGTCGATTATCTAAATAAAGCTTTTAAACTTGATCCTTCCTTAAAAGAGTATGCAAAAACAGATCCTGATCTGAAAGGAATATTATAGATTTATGGTTTTTATCATTTATACAGAGAGCTTTTCTATGTAACTTTTTATTTAAAAAAGGAGAAATCTTATGATTTATAGAGAGTTTCATGGGTATAAACTTTCAGAAATAGGTATAGGAACCTATCTTGGAAACCCAGATGAAAATACAGATAAAAACTACTGCGAAACTATAAAAAAAGGTATAGAACTTGGGATAAATGTTATAGATACAGCTATAAACTACCGTAATATGAGAAGTGAAATAGTTATAGGCAAGGTACTACAGGAAGTTGGCAGGGAAAAGGCTGTAATTTCAACAAAGGGAGGTTACGTTGCAGTTCCATATGACATTCAGGAAGACGCTACAGGCTGGTTTAAAAGAGAACTGGTTAAAACAGAAATTGTATCCCCCAAAGATATAACAGAAACAGGAAATATACTAACGCCAAAATATATAGACTGGGCTTTTGAGAGAAGTTTAACCAACCTGAAAACAGATTACATAGATATATATTTCCTACACAACCCTGAAGATCAACTTCTAAAATTTGACAGAAAAACCTTTTATAAAAAGATATGGACTGTTTTCAGACTACTTGAAGGAAAAGTCCATGAAGGAAAACTAAAATATTACGGACTTGCTACATGGGACGGTTTCCGTGTTCCTGAAAACCATCAAAAACATCTTGATCTTAAAAAAATATTTGATATTGCCAGAGAAGTTGGTGGAGAAGATCACCATTTCAGATTTATACAGCTTCCGTATAATATAGCTATGATTGAAGCCTATGCTTTAAAAAATCAAGAGATAGAAGGGAAAAAACTGTCAACTCTTGAAACTGCAGAAAAACTTGGTATTTATACCTACATAAGTGCTCCATTAATGCAGGGAAGGCTTATCAGACCTGTTCATCAGGCTGTTTTAGAAAAATTCAAAGTTCAGCGTTTCTCCCACATCCCCCTACAGTTTGTTAGAAGCACAAAAGGAGTTGGAACGGTTTTGATAGGGATGAGTAAAACTGATCATCTTTTTGAAAATGTTCAGATTGAAGAAATTCCACCTTTACCGTCAGAAGAGATTTATAAGATGATCAGTGAAAGAATGTTCTGATTATTATCATTTGCATATTCTAATTTTTGATAATATTGTATTTAATCATAACTTTTTAGGGAAAAAAATGAGAAAACTGAAAGTTGCTTTTTCAACCTTAGGATGTAGGATGAACCAGTTTGAGACATCTGCCATTGAGGAAAAATTTGAAAGGGAAGGATATATCCTAACTGATTTTAAAGATATTGCGGATATATATATTATAAACACCTGTACCGTTACAAACGATGCAGATAGAACATCAAGAAAAGCAATAAGACAGGCGAAAAGAAGAAATCCAGATGCTGTCATAGTAGCGACAGGATGCTATGCACAGGTAAGTCCTGAAAATCTTGCTAAAATGGAGGAGATAGATCTTGTTATAGGCAACTCCCACAAAAATGCCGTTTTTGAGATAGTTGAGAGCTTTATAAACGAAAGAAAGCAGGATAAGGTTTTTATAGATAATATATTCAGGGAAAACGAGCTAAAAACATTCCGGATCTCTACTTTTTACGAAGGATCAAGACCTATACTAAAGGTTCAGGAAGGATGCAACAGCTTCTGTTCATTCTGTATAATTCCTTTTGCAAGGGGAAAAGTTAGAAGTGCAAAAGTAAAGGAGATAATTGATCAGACCAAGATCCTTGTTGATAGAGGATTTAAGGAAATTGTCCTAACAGGAACACAGCTTTCACAGTTCGGGTATGACCATAAAGAAGGTTATCTATACGATCTTTTAAAACAGCTGATAAACATAAAAGGATTATACAGGGTTAGATTATCCTCTATGGGTATAAATGAGCTTGACGACACTTTAATAGATCTAATTACATCAGAGGAAAAAATTGCTCCTCATTTTCACCTTTCTATACAGTCAGCTGACGATAAAGTTCTAAAAGATATGAGAAGAAATTATACTGTAAAAGAGTACATACAGAAAATTGAAAGGATAATAAAAAGAAGACCTGAAACAGCAATAGGAACAGATATAATAACTGGTTTCCCTACTGAAGATGAAAGATCATTTAATAAAAGTTTAAAAAATATAGAAAGTATCCCATTTGCTTACATCCATGTTTTTACCTATTCAGAAAGGAAGGGAACTACAGCCTCTAAAATGGGAGATCCTGTACCGCCACAGGAGAAAAAAAGAAGAACGAGAATACTAAGAGAAATTTCAGAAAAAAAGAACTTTGAGTTTAGAAAAAGATTTTTAAATAAATATTTGGAAGTTCTGGTTGTGTCTGAGAAGGAAGGGAAGAAAATTGGAATAACAGGAAATTATATACATATAAAATTTGATTCAGAAAAAGAAGTAAATCAGATAACAACTATAAAGCTAACAGAGATTGGGAAAGAGAGAGAGGACAATAAAGGTGTTGAACTTATGAAGGAGGTTGCTGTATGAGGTATATGATTTCTGCCGTAATATTTTTACTGATAGTGTCATCAGGTTTTTGCATAACAGACAGCGAACTTGACAATCTGATAGGTAAAAGCTACAAAAAATTCAGAGGAATAGATGAAACTGGGAAGGTTGTAAACATAAGCAGATATATAAAAGATGGTAAACCGGCACTGATAATATTTTTTGCCTTGGGAGACAAACCGGGAACATTTGATTTTCTGCCTGAGATGAATAGGCTTTATGAAAGATACGGAAAAGAGATATCATTTATAGCTGTTTTACTAAGCAGATCCTCTCCTAATGAAGTAAAAAAGCTAAAAAAGATACTCCCATTAAATATTCCTGTTCTACTTGCTTATAATGAAACAATAAAAAGATACAGTATATCCAAGGTTGATGTTCCTTATCTTGTATTTATAGACAAAGATGGCAAGATCAAAAAAATAATACTAAGACCTGAATCAGAAATGATCAAAGAGAGACCTCCTGTCGAACCTAAGGATTATAAGAATAAATCTCAAAACGAAAGAATAAGATCAAGTGTTGAAATTATAGAAAAATATCTTAAAGAACTTGGAGGATAGGATGGATAATATTAGAAGCTTTGATCTTATTATTAATATAGATCTTGAGAATGACAGTGAAAATAAGATAATATCGGTTTTTTCAAAAGCATTAGAAGAAAAAGGGTTTAAACTCTCAGACGGCACAGTTACTCTGAGAAACAACAGATTAAGTTCTATAAGGGTTGTTGATAAATATTCGGGAGAAGAACTGGAAATGTATGCATTTTCTAAAACAACCGGCAGTAAAACATTTATTTCAGTAAAAATAGTATAAGGAGGATTAAATTGAGAAGATTTATTCTGACAGCAGTTTTAGTAGGTATGTATCTAAATCTCTCATTAGCTTTTGAGAATGTCTCAGCAGAGAGGTTTAAAGAGTTAATGAGAAAAAAGGATGCAATAATTCTTGATGTTAGAACACCTCAGGAGTACGAAAAAGATGGTCATATAAAAGGTGCCAATCTTTTGCCTGTTCAGCTCTTCCAATATATATATCTTGCCGGATTAAGGGATAAAGATGTTCTTGTTTACTGCCGATCAGGAAATAGAAGCGTACAGGCAAGCAAAATACTTGAACAGATGGGTATTAAGAAGGTTTACAATCTCAAAGGTGGTATTAAAGAATGGAAATCAAAAGGATTTCCAGTGGAGTATGGCTGGAAGTAGCATTAATCTTTTTTTCAATTATCGGGCTTTCATTTGCCGAAGAATATGAAAAATGTTTTATGGATGCATCAGATAAATATGGTATTAATATTCATCTTTTAAAAGCTATAGCCAAAGTAGAAAGCGGTATGCATCCGTATGCTGTGAACATAAATCTTAAAGGTAGAAATAAAAGTTTCTACATAAAAAATAAAAAAGTAGCTTCCGCTTTTATTTCTTACCTTGAAAAAAAAGGGTATGATTTTGACGTTGGGATTTCTCAAATAAATATCAGAAACATTAGGAGATTTGGTCTATCTCCTGTAGAACTTTTAGACCCCTGTAAAAATATAGAAATATCTGCAAGAATTTTGAGAGAGCTTACCAGAAAGTATGGTGTCACATGGAACGCAGTATGGAGATACAACGGAAGTAAAAATTACTCAAAGAAGATATTTAAAGCCCTAAAAGATCTGTCAAAAAATAACTAATCATATCCTGTTGTATATCACTATCCTCTTCGTTACTTTTCTGAGATAGTTTTTCGTCTCGTCATAAGGAAGTTTTCTTATCAGTGTATCATACACCTCTGAAGGACTCATTCTATTAATTATTCTTACTGCCCTTTTAATATTAGTAGTTCCTGTAAATGCTCTTGCAACATTTCCTGCTCCTGTATTATAAGCGGCAATTGTACAGTAAAGTCTGCTCAATGGATGTTTAATACCTTTGAGATAGTCATAGTAAAGTATATAGATATAGGTTGTTCCCACCATAATATTCTTCTCTTCATCATACAGGTAAGATGGAGCCAAAAGAACAGGCTTTCCATATATAAGCCTTGTTGCATCTTTTCCAGCAGTTGACGGAACTATCTGCATTAAACCGTATGCTGGAACGGGTGATCTTGCAAGAGGATTAAATGAACTTTCTGTATGGATTATTGCAAAAATTAAAGCATGATCAAGTTTGTATTTCTTTGAATACTGTTCAACAACCGGCTTATACTCCCTTGCTTTTCTTATAAACCTTTTTGGAGGAAGTTTAACTTTAAACGAGTAAACTTTTTCACCTTTCAACTTAGAAGGTTTTTCAACAATTTTACCTGATTTTAGTAGCGAAACTACAGCCCTTGATATATCCTCAGGATCAGGTCTCTTTTTGTCAACAACAACATTCAGAAGGATAGGTTTTGGTTTTACCTTTCCTTTTTTTAGATGTTTAGCCTTTTTTGTAATTCTTTTTTCTATTCTTTGCGAGAGCTTATCCCTCTCAAAAGCCTTCTTTGTATCCTCAGTTATAAGATCCATAAGAATCTTTGCAAGAACTTTTTTTGACGGTTTTTTAATATCTCTTATCTCAACCTTTATTTCTCCCTTCTCAAAATCAACAGCTTTTTTAATTTTGTAGTCCTCTGAATACTCAACCCATTTTTTCTTTGTTGAAACTTCAGCTTCTTTCCAGTATTTTGATATCTCTTTTTTGTACTTTTCAAATTCCTCATAAGTTATTCTCTTATACTCTTCAAATTCTTTCATAACTTCTTTGTAATACTGTTGATAGGCTTTTAGCTCTTCTTCCTTAAATTCTTGAAACTCATCAAGATATTCTCGGTAACCGTTTTCTCCATAAGAATAGAATAAAAGACCTAAAAATAGAAAAATTAAAAATCCCCTCATCTTTATCCCCCTTTATTCAGTACACATAAGAACAAAGAACTCTCTTCCTCTTTTATCGTAATAGCTGTCTATTATCTTTGCCTTAATAACAATCCCTGATGTTGTCTGAACTGTATAAAGCTGTAATCCTGAAATAGTTCCTCCTCTTGTTCCCTTAAGAAAATGCTCAATAGAGGAATCTACCCTTACACCCATCTGTCTTGCTATCTCATCAATAGCTCTTGCTACAGCCGTTGCCCTCTGGTATGCAAAACCCCTAACATGCATAGCAGAATATCCAACACCACAGATTTTACCTTTCTTATAGTAAGATTTGTATATCCATTCTGGCTGACTCTCCGTATTTTTTTTATATAAAGAACATGAAAAGGTAAGGATGATAAAAGAAAATAAAATTATTCTTAACATTGTTATATCCTTAAAAAGGGTGCATAACGCACCCAATATTTACTGGCTTTCTAACTTCTGTATCTCCCTTTCAAGTTCTTCGTAAGCTTTCTTAGCCTGAAACTGCTGCCATAAAGCTCTCTCATTCTTAAAACTTGATATCGTAGCCTGTCTAACAGCCTCTTTTACAGCAGCCGGGTCAAGAACAACAAGGACATAAAGCTCGCCACTTGGAGATATCCACATATCCTTCTGTTTTGATCCGTTTAAAACCTGACTTGCAACCTGTTTTGAAACCTGAGCAGAAACCTTATCAACCGTTGTCTGATCCCCTATACCTGTAGTCTGTGTAAAATTCTTTATCATATTTTTAACTTTAATAGACAGCATCCTTGCAAGCTCGTCACGTGCATTTGCAAGTGCTTCTGTTCTTGCAAACTGTATTCCTGCAGGTCCTATTTTTGCCGAACCTACAGCTGAAAGGCCTCCTTCAACTTCTGGATTTAAAACCCATTTAGGTGCATTTGCAAACTCCTTTTTCCACTGCTCAGCCTGAACCTGTTCAACCTTTTTTTCTTTTTTTCCACAAGATGTTCCGATTAATGGGATCAGTGCGATAATAGATAAAAATAGTACTACTCTTTTCATTTCTAAAACCCTCCTTATCTGTTCTTCATAATTAATTTATTTCCTTACAGTTATTTTTGTTGGTGAAAAATACCCAACTGTATAACCAAGAATACTTTCAAGAGCATTTGCAAGATAAACAGGATTTTCAAGGTACTCTACTTTGAATTTTCCTTTTCCTATATCCTGAACGGATTTTACCCACGGCAACTTCTGAATCTCCGATTTTATCTCGAAGTTTTCAGATATTGATTTAACTCCTTCAAACTGAACTGTAACAACTTTTCTTTTTGATGCAAGATATTTATCTATTTTCTTTAATATATCATCCGCAAGTATCTCAGATAGAGATTCCATAGCTCTGTTCTCAGCTTCCTCAATGTTTGGTGCTGTTCCTTTCGCCTTAACTGAACCAGATGCAAGAATTCTTATTCTTCCGTTATCCTTAACAAGGAGGTAATATTGAGCCTGTGCAAGGACTACATTGAAAGCTGACTTTATCCCGTATCCTATATCCTGACCACCTCTCGTTTTGGGAATAAATCTTATCTTTCCTATTATTGTTGCTCCTGCAAGATTTTTTGAGAAAATACTCCTCAGTGTGATAAATCTTTTCTGGGATATTGCTTTTTCAACTTTATATGGATCTATATTAGGATCTCCTGCAAAATCATAAACCTCAAAACCCTGTTCATTCAATATATTGATAAGGTTTGTCGTAACAGGATTCATCTCGTCAAGCTCAACAGTTCTATCCCTTTGAACTACCAAAACAACATTAAAGGCTGTATTCCTTGAAAGCAGACTCAAAGCTCTCTCAGCTTCTTCTGGATAAACGCATCCTTCAACAGTTATCTGAACAGCATCACCAAAGTTCTTCTCATCCAGTATCTTTACATCTCTTATAAATCCCCTTACGTCTTTTAGAATCACCTCATCAAGCATCTTAAAGTTTTCAAGAACACTTTTGACCTGAATGTTGGTTCCAAGTGCTTTTTCGACAGCGTCCCATTTTGCTCTTGCAAATGCTTCCATCTTTGCAGAACTGTAATCCCTTAAAACAGCAGCCTCGCCAACTCCTCTTGATTTAATACATCTTATCGATCCCACATTTTTTTCTTTCTGGACTCTGGCTGCTTTTTCCCTCCTAACTTCCTGTTTCTTCTCAAGAGAAGGCTTTTCAACTACTTTTTGGCTGACTGTAGATCTTCCTTCCTCTCCAGTATAGGCAGAAATCCTGATATTACTTATTAAAGCAGGATTCTCTTCGTATGGAACATTTGTTCCAAACATCTTATAAAAAAATAAACCAAATCCTGCAGGGTTTACCTGAAACTTAACAGGCTTCTTTGCCGCCCTTTTTCCGTCAATAAAAACGGTTATCCTGTTGTTCCTTACAGATACCTGAACCCTGTGTATTTCTCCTTCTTTAACTGATCTTTTAAACATACTGTATATCTTATGATGTTCTTCAGGCGAATCTGAAAAACCAAAATCCACCTCATTAAAACTACCAAGAATGCCGAGAAGTATTCCAGCATCATATGTGTAAAGCTCTTTCTTCTTAATCTTCTTTTCTTGAGAAGGAGAGTAAAGGGCAAATTTAACGTAAGGTTTACCTTCCTTAAAAGCATAGAAATCAAACTCTACAGAAAATTCTTCAGGAAATTCTTGCGACCTGTATAGAAATGTTCCAGCCTCAAGAGGTCTTATCCACCTGACACCCTTAAAATCAACACAGTCATAGCTTTTAAATATTATTTCAAAATCAGGGGATACATCGCCAACAGGACAGTTTGAACCATCAAACTGGTATATTACTTTACTTCCAGGAATAAAGCTCTCAGAAATACCAAAAGGAGACTGAGCATAAGCCCAGCTGAGAATAAATAAAAATACTCCTAATAAACCCCTCATCTCTTCCCTCTCTTTTTAGAATAAACCCTCTTTCATAGGTTTTCTTTCAACAAGCTGACCAACTCTAACCCTTACTATCTGATTTTCATCTCCTTTTACAACAGTCCATGCTTTGTTATCCTGAATCTGATTGGTTACTTCAAGTGTAACAGGAAGTTTGACCATATCACACTCTTCAGTTTTCTTAAATGGATCAACAACAACCTGGAATGTATAAACGTAAAATTCCTGACCGGGCTGAATACCTGCTTTAGATCCAACATTTATAAGAGCATATCTCAATTTCTTATCAGGTGATGTTCTTGTCTGTATTATATAGCCTCTTACCTTGAAATATTTTGAAAGATCCTCTCTGGCTTCGGCTATTGCGTTCATAGCTGCTTTTTTTATACCACCGATAATAGCGTCAAATGTTAGCTGTGGTGTTTTCCCAAGAACTTCCTTCCCAGAAATATTCTTTGCAAGAACAACCTCACCTGTCTCAACATCTATAATCTTTATCGTAAGATCTGTAGAAAGGTTCCAGCCTTCCTGTGTTTCGATAGCAGCTGCCGCTATAGCACCGACAAGACCAAGATGCTGAGAAAGACCTTTCTTAGCATACTCAGCCGATATCCATTTAAGATTAACATTGTTTACAGAACCAGTAATTATATACTTAACACCGGCAAGCTTTCCAAGTTGAACAAGTGTGTTAACATCCGTAAGACCAGACTGCTGAAACTGCTGTTCCTGTATTACTTTCTGGAGATCCCTTCTTGTATATACTTTTGTACCTCCCATCTCAACAAGCTGTGCAGTAACACCCTCTGCAACACTTTCTCCAAGTTTTGCGTTTACATCCCTTGTAACCATCTCAAGCTGTTTCTGGTAATCTCCTGCTGTTGCCTCACCGTAAACTATACCTATAGCTCCTGGGGCAACTCCAACACCTGCTCCCCCTACTGTCGCCTCTTTATACTGTCCTGTTTCTTGAGACTGTAAAACCTTGGCGGCATCAAAGGTTGTATTATTTGTAAAATCTACAACTGCAACCCTTGGAATCGCCATCTCATAGGCAGCTTTACAGGCATCAGGAATCTCTTCAACCTTTCTGTCAAGTGGCGTTATCTGAAAGGCTGTGGGATCAACCTCCTTAACACCACCTACACATGAGGCAAGGAATAAAGACACAGCAACAGATACACAAAAAACGGCAGCCTTTTGAATTCTCATATCTGCTCCTCCCAGATTGATCTTTTGTTATTAAATCATCATATTTTTATATTATGTTATTAAGAATGAAAGATATCACTTATTTATAATTATAAGTGAATTAATATTATAGTAAATACCTGGGAGGATACTGTGATGGTAAAATTACCTTTATACTCACTTATTATTTTATTTTTAATCTTTTTCTCAATCTCATGTGGAGGAAAAAAAACTGTAAAACAAAGTCCTTATGAAGTTCAACAGGAAAAGGCAAGAAAAGCTTTTGAAGAGCTTGAGGAGGAAGCTGATAAACCTGTTGAACAGCTCAAGCTTCCTATGGAGGATAAAGAAATAAAGAAAAAACCTGAAACTGTAAAGAGGGAGATAAAAACTACCAAAAGAGATATCAGAACAAAATATCCATTAAAAAATGGTTATCCTATATGGGTTTACAATCCTAACTACAACGGATACCTTGGAGCTGTAGGAATAGCTAAAAAGACGAGAGGCGGGTATCCCCAGCAGAAAAGAACAGCTGTAGCCATAGCACAGGCAAATCTTACAAAACAGATAAAACTTCTGGTTAATACAGAGGTAACAACAGAAAAAATAAATATTGATACAAAAACAATTCAGTACTACAGATCAAAGATCAGATCTTTATCAAAACAGGAAGCAGAGGCGTATCTAAAGAATACAAAAGTTATGGATGAATGGATAGATCCGAAAACAGGAGATCTTTATGTATGGGTGGTTTTAGAAAAGTAGGACGAAAGATTCTCAAAGATCTGATCCTGTAGGCTGAACATTATATCTTCATCTTTTTTTGATCTTTCATGATCGTAACCTAAAAGATGAAGAATACCATGTATAAGCAGTCTTATTACTTCTTCTCTGTAAGAAAGTCCTATTTCCTCAGACTGTCTCTTAGCATATGGAAGTGAAATAACAATATCTCCAAGTACTCTGTATCTGTACTTAGGCGGCTTTTCATCTATAGGGAAAGATAAAACATCCGTCGGCATGTTTTTCCCTCTCCATTCCTTATTTATGCTCTGTATAGTTCTGTCATCAGTGAGAGTTATACTTACCTCAGCTTTGTCTATTCCCATATATTCAAGTATCTTTTCGGCAGATTCTTTTATGAACTTTTTTGTTATCTGTCTGTCATATAACTCCTTATTTATAAGAATTCTATTCATTCCTTTTCCTTCTCATATTTATCATAAGCTTTTATAATTCTCTGAACTACAGGATGTCTCACAACATCTTTTTCCGTAAATCTAACAAATCCTATACCTTTAACATCCTTTAAAACATCAAGAGCCTGTATAAGACCTGACTGGGATACTTTTGGAAGATCTATCTGTGTTACATCTCCTGTTATAACAGCTTTAGAACCAAAACCAATTCTCGTCAGGAACATCTTCATCTGTTCCTTTGTTGTATTCTGTGCCTCATCAAGAATAATAAATGCATCGTTTAATGTTCTTCCCCTCATAAATGCAAGTGGAGCAATCTCTATAATATTTTTCTCAAGCATATCAGCTATCTTTCCAGCATCAACCATCTCATACAGGGCATCATAAAGAGGTCTAAGATATGGATCTACTTTTTCCGTTAAACTTCCAGGGAGAAATCCAAGCTTCTCTCCTGCCTCAACAGCAGGTCTTGTAAGTATTATCCTGTTCACTCTGTTCTGCTTTAGATAAGAAACAGCTACTGCCATTGCAAGATAAGTTTTTCCCGTTCCAGCAGGACCAACACCAAAGGTTATATCATTTTTCTTTATTGTTTCTACATAAAGCTTCTGCGTAGGAGTTTTTGCCATTATAGGTTTTTTTCTATGTGTAAAAAGGATCGTTTCCCCTTCTTCTCTATAAGGCTTTTCTTTTATCTCAGTTTCAGCCTTAAATCCTACAGCAAGATCTCTAACATCCTGAGGAGACAGCACATGCCCAACCTCAAAATAGGATGATACCCTTTCTAAAAATTCCTCAAATCTGTCAAGTGCCTCTTGAGAACCTTCAGCTATAAGGCTTGTTCCCCTTGCGAATATGGTTATACCAAATATCTCTTCAAAGAACTTAATATTTTCATCTTTATTACCAACAACGTTAAAAAATGCCTCTACAGGTATCTGTACTTCTAACTTTAAAATTTTTATCAACCTCCTTATGAAATTTTACTGTGATAATTTATCCAAAATCTAATAATTTCAAGCTTAAAGATTAAACCATCCTTCTGGAAGATCAACAACAATTTTATTACTTTTAGTATCAACATCCTTAACAAACTCTTTTATAAAAGGAAGGTGTCTGATTTTATCATCTACACATCTTATTATCAGATATGCAGTTGGAAGCCTATCGTCAACTTTTATTATTTTTCCTATAACTTTTCCATTAAACACCACATCCATATCAAGAAGCTGATATTCATAAAACTGATCTCTATCAAGTTGCGGAAGTCTGTGGCTTTCAACATAAAAATATCTATGTTTTATTTTTTTTGCTTTATCCATATCATCGTAACCCTTGAACTTTACAAGATTTTTCTTTTTTGAGAAGTGTTCAACATAAAGTGGAACAAAACTTCCTTCCTTATCTTTTATATAAACAACGTCAGGAAGATCAAAGTTCGGTGGGAATATCTCTATCTTAAGATAACCTTTAATGCCGTGTGTTCCATGTATCTTCCCTGCTATTACAAAATCCTCCTTTTTTTCTCCCATCCTTTTTATCTGCCTCTTCTTGTAGCTATATTTATCTCCTCTATTCCGTTTTGTTTTGCTATATCCATCACCTTAACAACCTTTCCGTATTGAACCCTTCTATCTGCGATTATAACAAGAGTTTTACTCGTCTGGCTTTTTATATACTCAGCTATATCCTTTTCAGACACTTTTTTATTTCTTATGTAATAGTTTCCATCCTTATCAACAGTTATCTTTAAAGGTTCTACAGATGTTTTTTCTGTTGTTGCTTTTGGAAGCTCTACATTTATAGAGGATATAGGTGCAAGTGTGCTGACTATTCCGAGAAAAAGTATTATTATAAAAGCTATATCAACAAGAGCTGTCATATCGACTATAAAATTGCTGTTGTCCTCAAGCCTGCTGAACTTTCTGAAGTTCATCTCTCTCTTCCTTCTTTATCAATATTGGTCAGCTGATATACAAGCTCAACTGCAAGACTCTCAAGCTGTGTAACGAGAAAGTTAACCTTTGATTTAAAATACCAGTAAGCGGCAAGTGAAGGTATTGCTATAGAAAGACCAAAAGCTGTTGTTACAAGAGCCTGTGATATACCTTTTGAAAGAAGTTCAGGATTGCTGAGTCCTTCAAGTGATAAAGCTTCAAAAACCTGAATCATACCTGTTACAGTTCCAAGAAATCCAAGTATAGGAGCTATAGCTGCTATTGCACCCATCGCATTAACATATCCTTCAAGCTTAGGTATTTCCATTCTTGCAGCTTCTTCAGCAGCAAGTCTTAGATCATTTTCAGATCTTCTCCCTTTAACAAAAGCTTCAAGTATTCCTGCTATAAGACTTGTTGCAACGCTGTTTGAAGATTTCGCAACTGTTAAAGCCTCGGGAACCCTTCCTTCCTTAAGATAAAAATCTATCTCTTCTATCTTTTTTACAGGAAAACATCTTTTGAAGGACAGGGAAAAAGCTCTTTCTATAATAAAAGCAACTGCAAGAACACCTAAAAATAGAAGGGGATACATTAAAGGTCCACCTTTCTGAAAGATCTGTATTACATATTCCAAGCTCATTCCTCCTTTTATTCAAAACATTCTGGAAGATTCTTAATTAAATTTTGAAAAACCTCTTTCTGTTCTTCAGTCAGCCGGTCTTGATCTATAGGTTTTAAAATACAGGAAGCTTCAGATCTTCTTCCCTGCTTTTTCATTATTTCGGCAACTTTCAATCTTGCCTTTATTACCTGCTCTTCAGCGTCAGGATATAAATATATAACATTTATAAAATTGTTTAAAGCATTTTCAAGATCCTCCAGCTTTTCATAAATAAGACCAATAAGATAGTTGCTTTCAGCAACATTATTATAATCAGAGCTGTTTAAAGCCTCTTCAAGATATCTTAACGCATTCTGGTAATACCCATTCTCAAACTGTATTTTCCCAAGATAAAAAGCTATATCAGCCCTGTATTTTGGAAATCTTGTATATATTTCCTCAAAATAACTCTTTGCTTCTGTGTATTTTCCCGCCTTGTATAAAAGCATCGCAAGTTTAAATTTGTTTTCATCCGTTGCAGGAAGCATTTTCATCACAGCTATAGCCTTATCAAGATCGCCTTTCTCCTCAAATATCTTTGCAAGAAGTTCCTTTGCTTGGACATTAAACTCACCCTTTGGATAGATTTTTATATATTTCGTAAGTATCCTTACAGATTGATCTTTCTCACCTGACACATACTTTAAATATCCAAGTTTGAAAAGTGCATATTCAGACTCTTTAATATCAGATTCTATAAGTTCTCTATAAATCTTTTCAGCTTTTTCATACTCCTGTTTCTCTGTATATAGATCTCCAAGCTGTAATTTCAAAAGGGATACAAATGGATACTGTGGATATTTCTGGATGAACCTCTCTATCTGAGAGGCAACATCAGCTCCCGACTCTTCCATCTCAAGGACAGTAAGCTGATATGCAGCATCTATAGCCTCTGGTGTGTTTGCGTGTTCCTCTATAAACTGCTGGTATATTTTTCTCGCTTTCTCTTTCTGTCCCGCATTGTAATAACTATCTGCCATTCTCAATGTTGCAAGATTACCAAGTTCTGTATCTTTATATTTTTCAGCATACTCACCAAAAGCATTAACAGCTTCAAGATATTTGCCCTCAGAAAAGTAAGAGTATGCATAAAGATATCCCGCCTGTTCTGCGATTATATCATTCCCTTTGGAAAGCTCTTTTAATATTTTCCTTGCACTGTCAATATCTCCCTTTCTCATAAAAATATATGCAAGCAGAAATCTGCTTCTTCTATCATCTTTCCCCTTTATCAGACTGTGTGCTTTTTCAAGATCTCCTGCATTAAATGCACTGACAGCCCTCATATAGTTATCTGTAAATGCTTCATACGCTTTGGCATAATTTCTTTTTTTAAAGAAAAACCATCCAAGCATATTTTTTGAGTATTCAGGATCAAGAGCCTTCAACTTTTTTACAGATTCTAAAAATTTCTGATCTTTATTTAGTCTTAGATATATGTATGTCAAATATTTTAGAGCCTTACTTTTTATATCTTCAGAAACGGAATAATCCACAGCCTTTTCAAAATAATCGGCTGACAGAGGCATTTTCCCCATTTTCATAAGTGTAAATCCTGTATAAAGATAGAAATCAGGCGTATCAATCCCTTTCATTATCAGATATGCATATTCGTACTTTCCTCTGTTGTAAGCGGTTATCGCTAATTTTTTCTTCAGAAAGTCCTTGTAAAGTTTCGATACCTGTAGAGATTTTTGTAAAAGTGCAAAAGCTGTTTCAAAATCATTCTTTTCAGAGTATATATCTGCAAGCTGAATATAAAGATTCTGGGACAGCTTTCTGTTCCGCGGCTCTAAAGAACCTGCTCTTTCAAAAGCCCCTTTAAGATCTCCTTTTTTTATATCTACTATTCCCAGTCCATATATTACATAATCAGATATCTTTTCTACAGTTCCATATCCTTCAAGAAATCTATTAAAAAAGTCCTCAGCTTTTTTTATATTTCCAGAATCAAGAGAGATAAAACCTTTAAGAATGAGAAGATGTTTTGTATATATCTTATCTTTTACTTTTTTTATACTCTTTTCTGCCTCTTCATAATTTTTTCTGCTGAAATCAACGTATCCCTTAATATAATGACAGTACTCGACAAAATTTATATCAAGATCTGTACAGTCTATATCCTTTAACAGGTTATATCCTTCTTTTATATCAGATCTCATAACAAAATTTACAGCGTGGAGGAACATACTGTTTATATCCTCATACTTTATCCTTCTTAGAAGCTGATCTGTTTCATCTGTTTTCTCCAACTGAAATGATAATATGGCTGCAGATATACATGATGCATCCTTCTGAGGGAAAACATACTTGTGAAAACAGCCTTCTTTGAAGTATTTATACGAATCTTTCTTATTTTCCATCCTGTAGTAAATAAGACCAAGAAGATAATGAGCTGTTCCTGAAAATGACGTATCAGGATACTTTTTTATAAGTTTTTCAAGTTTTTCCCTTGCTGTTATAAAATTCCCCGTAAAGAAAGCTTCTATACTATCTGCAAGAAGTGCATTTTTCTCAGGAATACCGAGAACAGCCTGAGGTTTTTCCATATTAACAACAGGAGGATTAACCGTGTATGGCGGCACTGGTTTTATATCTTTAGTGAAGATTTCTATTTTCAATTCTTCTTTAAAATCTATAACATCTGGAGGTTTTAATGGAGGTAATTCTTCCCTCTTTTCAGCTATTATCTCGATTGGAAAAACAACTTCAGGAACTTTTATCTGAACAGAGGGATATGCCTTCCAAACAAACAGTATATAAAAGAAGAACAGGAGTATTATCTTTTTCATACCTGAACCTCTACTATCTTTTTGGCTTTTTCTATATCCCTTTTTATCTGGTCAGAAAGCTGTTCAAGATCCTCAAATTTTTTCTCAGGCCTTATATAATCCTTAAAAAAAATTCTTACATATGCTGATTCTGGCTTTATATCTTTTTCTATAAGGTGAGCTTCTATAAAAAGTTTTTTTCCATCTACAGTAGGCCTATATCCAAAATTAATAACGGCAGGATGTTGATCACAGTTAAATGATACGTATCCTGCATAAACGCCTTTTTTAAGACAAAGATCCTTTGGAGGCAGTATATTTATTGTTGGAAATCCTATATCCTTACCCTTTCCATCGCCTTTTACAATCTTCCCTTTTATACAGTAGTCTCTCCCTAAATATCTTGATGCTTCCTTTATTTTTCCTTCTTTTAGGAGAGATCTTATCAATGTACTGCTCACCCTTTCACCATCTTCCTTTATAGGATCAACAACTTCCAGCTCAAAACCAAACTCTCTGGCTTTTTTCCTTGCATACTCTATATCCCCCTCCTTCATATAACCAAACCGCCAATCGTAACCAACAATTATATATCTGCATCCTAACTTTTTAACAAGAAAACTCAAAAACTGATCCGCTGTTTTTTTCAGGAAATTTTTATCAAACTTTATAATATAAACATAATCTATATTTTTTCTGCTCAATAGATCTATTTTTGTATTTATATCGGTTATAAGGCAGGGGGCGTTCTCAGGATTAAGAAATTTTTTAGGATGAGGATCAAACGTTACTACAACCGATCTAAATCCCTTTTCCTTTGCCCTTTTTTTAACTAAATTAAGTATTTCTACATGTCCTTTATGAAAACCGTCAAAACTTCCTATGGTACATACAGTATTATCATCCAGCGGTAGATCTTTTTCCGTTAATACTTTCATTCTTCCTCTTCTAAAAATTTATTTGCTACCTCAATAATGATAGAGTAAGAAAAACCTCTATTCTTTAAAAATTTTACTACAGTATTGAACTGTTTTTCTTTTTTGTACTTTGTTTTTAGAAGATTATAAGCTGTATCAAACTCCTCATCATAGGATATATCAGGAGGTTCAACGCCTTTTAAGTACAGTTTTCTTTTTATATAGATCGGACTTTTACCTTTCTCTTTTAAAACCCTTATATACCTTTCCTTTAATTTTGCATCATCTATATACTTTTCCTTTATAAGATAATCAATAACCTTTTTTATATCTTCTGGATCAAAGCCTTTTCTCAATAATTTATCTTTAAGTTCTGATGAGAAGTAATCCCTTTTTGACAGTAGTTTAAAAGCATAAGATATTATTTCTTTTTTCAAACAATATCTCCACCCATTCCATACATTCCAGAGTCATACTCTCCTGATGATATACCTTTTATTTTAAGCTCAAGATCTGCCGGATTAGATGCATATGCCAGTGCATCCTCATATGTTATCCAGCCTTTATTGTAAAGATCAAGTATAGCCTGATCAAATGTCTGCATTCCATACTGTGATCTTCCTTTTTCCATAAGTTCTGTTATATCCTCAAATTTGTCTGGATCTATAATAGCGTCGTATATAGCGCCTGTATTTATAAGAATCTCAACAGCAGGAACAATACCCTTACCGTCTTTCCTTGGTATAAGTCTCTGTGATATGACAGCTCTAAGTGTAGTTGCAAGGAGAAGCCTTATATGATTCTGGGCTTCAAGGGGAAACATATCAATAATTCTGTTTATTGTTTCCTTTGCATCCTGTGTGTGAAGTGTGGAAAAAACAAGGTGTCCGGTCTCTGCTGCTCTGAGAGCCGTTTCTATAGTTTCTATATCCCTCATCTCACCTACCATAATAACGTCAGGATCTTCCCTTAACGCTGCTCTTAACGCTGTTGAGAAATCATTAGTATCCAGACCTATCTCCCTCTGTACTATATAGCACTGCTTATCCCTGAATATATACTCTATAGGATCCTCAATAGTAACGACAACATCCCTCCTTCTCTCATTTCTATAATCTATCATAGCAGCGAGGGTTGTAGATTTACCTGAACCTGTAGGTCCCGTTACAAGGACAAGACCTCTCGCTTCCATTGCTATATCTTTGAGCTTAAGGGGAAGGTTCAAAACCTCTATTGTAGGTATATCTGTTTTTAAGACCCTAAAAGCAAATGCGTAAGTGCCTCTCTGCTTATATATATTGACCCTGAATCTACTTAATCCCGGTATAGAGTAAGATATATCAAGTTCTCCATTTTTAATAAGCTCTGACCTTTTTCTCTCTGTTTTTACAACCCTTCCTATAAATTTAACAATATCTTCTTCTTTTAATCTTTCATACTTATCAAGATACTGAAGTTCCCTGTTTACCCTTGCGACAGGTGGAAGTCCCACCTTTAAATGTATATCGGAAGCTCCCACCTCTACGGCATTTGTCAAAATCTCGTCAATATTCATAAAGCTCCTCCCTTCTTTTATATATTACGGGGAGATTTTCAAAAGCTCCTCCCTTATCCTGCTTTCTATTTCCTGGGCTATCTCAGGATTCTGTTTTAAAAACTCTCTCGCCTTTTCCCTGCCCTGTCCTATCTTTGAACTGCCGTAGGAATACCACGATCCACTTTTCTTTATAACCCCTATCTCTTCTCCAAGGTCTAATAGCTCTCCTTCCTTAGATATTCCTTCTCCATATATAACATCAAACTCAGCCTCTTTGAAAGGAGGTGCGAGCTTATTTTTAACAACCTTTACTTTAACCCTGCTTCCCACCTTTTCTCCTGAATCTTTTATATCTTTCTTTCTAACTTCAAGCCTCATATCTGAAAAGAACTTTATAGCCCTACCTCCTGTAGTTGTTTCAGGATTTCCAAACATAACACCAACTTTTTCTCTGATCTGATTGATCAGTATAAGAGATGTATTTGATTTGTTAACAGCTCCTTTTAGAACTCTCATAGCTTTTGACATAAGCCTTGCATGGAGACCTACATTGCTGTCCTCTATATCTCCTTCAAGCTCAGCCTTTGGAACAAGTGCCGCAACAGAATCTATTATTATCACATCAATAACACCGCTTCTTATAAGTGTTTCAGCTATCTCCAGAGCTTGCTCTCCATAATCTGGCTGGGATATTATAAGATCCTCAAGATTTACGCCTATAGCTTTTGCATACTTTGGATCAAATGCATGTTCTGCATCTATAAATACGGCTTTCCCTCCCTTTTTCTGTGCTTCTGCAATAATATGAAGTGTGAGCGTTGTTTTCCCTGAAGACTCAGGTCCATATATCTCAACAACCCTTCCCTTAGGAACACCTCCAATGCCTGTAGCTATATCAAGCGTTAAAGATCCAGATGGTATAACATCAACAGATTTCTCAGCTTCGGAACTGAGGGTCATAATTGATCCTTTACCAAACTTTTTCTCTATCTGGGCAAGGGCACTTTCAAGCGCCTTTTTTTTGGCTTCAAGTTCTTTTTGATCTAAAACTTCACTCATTTATAAATATCCTCCATCATTATTTATTCGGCAGAAACCACCCTCGGTACAACAAAAAATCCATCCTCACTTTGAGGTGCATTTTTAAGGGCGTCATCATTTGTTAAACCTTTCTCAGGTATATCTTCCCTAAAGGGAGCTTCCCTCTCAACCATCTCATAAAAAGGTAATATATTCTCTGTGTCAAGTTCTTCCAGCTTTTCAATAAAATCAAGGATATCTGAGAGCTGTTTTGAAAAAATTTCCACTTCTTCTTCCGTAAGTCTTAATTTTGCAAGTTGTGCAACCTTTTCAACAGTATCTTTATCTATCATTTCCAGACCTCATAAAAAATTTTTTTATTCCGATAATAATTCTAACATCTGTAGCATATATGATAAAAATCATTTTAAATAAATAACTTTTACCATAAATTATTAACAACTTCAGTTAGCATCCCCCTCCCTCCCCCTCCATTTCCTGCGGGTCACAAAAGACCCGCCTTTTTATTTTTTTCTTCTTTTCCTAAAGTACGTCTCAAGCCACTTTAAAGCTTTTTCAGGCTTATCTATAAGATCTTCTTTACCGTTTTTTATAAGAACAGCCTTCTGTTTTTCTGAAAGTTTGTAGCTTTTCATAGCCTCTTTTTTTGCTTTATTTATCCATCTTTTAATCTTTTCTTTATCTTCCAGAATATCTTCAGAAAGTTCCAGCCCTGTTTTTTCAGCAAGTGATCTTGCATAGGCTATCTGCTTCTCTGAAGGTTTTGTATCTTTGTGTGCGTCTATAAACTCTTTAAGCTTCTCAGGATTATCAATTATGTCTGATATATCTTTACCGTGTTTCTCGGCAAGATCAAGAGCATAATCTCTCATCTTCTTGCTTACAACGTTTTTTGCCCCTTCTACAGATTTCCTGTAAAGTTCTCCAACAAACTCTTTCCAGTCTTTTTTATTTTCTTCAACAGCATCTAAAAACTCTTCCATTCTCCTTGTAAAGTCATAATCTATAACCCAGTTGTACTTCCCGTTCAGGTAATCTATAAGATGATAAGCAGATTCAGTAGGTCTGAGCGATCCTCCTTCTTTAACAACATATCCTCTTTCCTTTATAGTCTTTATAATGGTTGCATAGGTTGAAGGTCTTCCTATACCAAGTTCTTCAAGCTTTCTCACAAGACTTCCTTCTGTATATCTTCCTGGCGGTTTTGTCCATTTCTCCTCAAGACTCTGATCTATCTTATCTATTGTCTCTCCCTTTTCCAGTTCTGGCAGTTTCTGAGCCTCTTCCTTATCTTCTATATTGTAAACCTTCTTGTAGCCGTCAAACTTGAGGACAGAGCCTGTTGTTTTGAATGTATAACCTCCTATATCAAAAAGGGCGGTTGTTCTGTCGTAAACTGCATCCTTCATCTGGCTTGCTACTGTTCTCTGATATATAAGTTTCAGAAGTTTAAAATGATCTTCTGTCAAACCTTTTTCCTGGACCAATTTTTTCTGACCTTCTAAATCAACAAAATTTGTTATTCTTATAGCTTCGTGAGCATCTGCCTGCGTGTTTTTTGATTTATATACTCTTGTTTTTGCAGGTAGATAATCTTTTCCAAAACTTTTCTCAATAAATTTTCTTATATTTGTTAACGCTTCCTTTGAAATCCTTACACTGTCTGTTCTATGGTATGTTATAAGTCCATTTTCAAACAGATCCTGAGCAAGCAACATGGTTTTCTCAGGAGCAAACCTAAGCTGTGAGTTTGCAGTCTGCTGAAGTGATGATGTAGTGAAAGGAGGTTTTGGCGACTGTTTCACCTCTTTTTTCTTAATATCTTTTACAACAGCCTTATTTTTATCCTTTATACTTTCAAATATTTTGTTTGCTAAATTTTTATCCTCAAGACGCTGTTTCTCATGATATGAAAGAAATCGGGTGTTTTCTTTTCTGAGCAAAACTGTAATGACATAGTATGGTGTCGGCTTAAACAGTTGTATTTCCCTTTCCCTTTCTACTATAAGTCTCACAGCCGGGGATTGAACCCTTCCAACGGAAAACCTTCCTCCTATCTCTTTTGATGCTATTGGTGAGAGCGTATAGCCAACTATCCTGTCTCCAATCCTTCTTCCAAGAAAAGCGTCAAACAGTCCAAAATTTGTCTGTTCAAACTTAGGAGCTTTTTTTATTATATCTTTAACATGCTTTTCCGTTATCTCATGGAACTCAGCTCTTTTTATATCCTTTGCTTTTTTTCTCAGTTCCTCATACATAAAATATCCAATAGCATAACCTTCTCTATCAGGATCTGTCGCTATATAAACCTCTGCGTTTTCAGCAAGCTTTTTAACCTCTGAAAGCATTTTTCTGTGGTTTTTAGATTTAATAACAAATTTTGGCTTAAATGTTTTCAGATCTACACCCATCTCCCTTTCAGGAAGATCTTTAAAATGACCTATTGTTGCCTTAACAGAAAAATCCTTACCAAGAAATCTCTGTATTTCCCTTGCTTTTTTCGGAGACTCTACTATTACAATCTTTCTAACCCTTTTTTCTCCCATATTTACCTCTCTTTTTTGAACCACGGATCTTCAAGTCCCAAGGATCGGAAAGCTTCCATCCTCTGCCTGCATGTTGCACATTCGCCGCAGGGAGGAACTGTTCCTCTATAGCACGAGTATGTTTTCTCATAGGGAACGCCAAGCTCCAGACCTATCCTTAGAACATCCGTTTTTGTCATACCTAAGAATGGTGTATAAACTGTAATCCTGTTTTTCTTTTTTGCAACCATAATAGATGATGCATTTATAGCAGCTTCAGCAGAAGAAACAAACTCAGCTCTACAGTCCGGATATGGACTGTCAACAGAGTGTACGGCTATTCCTATATTCTCTATCTCGTAAATATCAGCAAAAGATGCTGCTATAGAGAGAAAGTTTAGATTTCTCATAGGAACTGTTGTTATAGGAGGTTCTTCAGGGTAATCCTCTGAAGGTATTTCTACAGAGATATCTGTTAATGCTGAACCTTTTATTTCTTTAAGATGAGGTATCTCAGCTATAAAATGATTTTCAACACCTACTTCATCAGCAAGTTTTTTTGCAAACTCAAGCTCTATCTTATGTCTCTGTCCATAGTAAAAGGAGACAGCATAAACTTTTTTAAACTCTTTTTTTGACAGCCATAGAAGTGAGGCACTGTCCATTCCTCCTGAAAGAAGAACTATAATACTACTGGACTGCTTCATTTTTCTGCTTTACATCCTCCTTTCTGTCGTCTATCTTCTTTATTTTTCCACCTCTTATCTTTAAGGAACCTTCAAACACACCTTTCGGTTCTATCATTATTTGATTGTACTGAATCTCCCCTGTAAACTTTCCTCCCTCAAGAATCTCTATAACATTGCATTCTGCATTACCGTCAATAAAACCCTTCACTATTATCTTATCAGCGGATATAAATCCCTTTACCTTTCCGCTTTTACCTACTGTAACAACAGCCTCGCAGAATATACTTCCATCAACAAAACCGTCAATATGAACTGATCCTGAGAACTTAAGCTCTCCTTTTATCTGGGAGCCTTCACTTATTATAGTTGTCTTAGAACTGCCAACTGGTAATCTCTCGTTATCGCCTTTATTAAAGATTCCCATTTTACATGCCTCTCCTTTTCAAAAATTTTTTTGTAGTCCAGCTTTTTCCATTTTATAAAGTTGACAGGATTCAAAGGTCTTTGCAAGTATCTTATCTCATAATGAAGGTGGGGACCATTTATAAGACCTGTTCTGCCTGTATATCCAATAAGCTGTCCTTTCTCAATAAACTGTCCTGTCTTTACATTTATTTTGCTGAGATGTCCGTAAAGTGTTTTAAACCCGTAGTTATGTTGAACGATAATAAGTTTTCCATAATTACCTTTTTTTCCTGCATATTCAACGATACCATTTGCCGTAGCATAAACAGGCGTTCCTATTTTAGCCCTAAGATCTACGCCCGGATGAAAATCTCTCTCTCCATTTACAGGATGCCTCCTGTAGCCAAATCTGCTTGTAACAATCGTTTCCCTGAGGGGCGATCCGTTTGGAACATTTTTAAAAAGGAAATATATCTGTGATGTTGTTAGAGATACTTTTACTATCCTATCTGATAAACCTGTATCTTCCTCTGGCTTCAATCCTATCATCTCTTCTATATTTTCCAGTTTAACCGAAAGCTGTTTAAGTTCGGCTGTTTTTCTGTCAATATTCAGCTTAAGATCAATATTTTCAAGTATAAGCTGACGATTTTTCTTCATAAGTTCCTGCTTTTTCCTATCAAGCTCGCTTACCTGGTAATATAAATACAGAATCACTCCAGAACTAAAAAGTATAAAGACAAAAAGAAAGGCTGAAAAGTATATAAAAAATTTTTTGACAAACTGTTTTAATGTGTATTGTTTGACACCATTTACATCATGAATTGTTATTGTAAATTTATCTCTCATGATTAATTCTGCTGTTTTTCAGAAGCACGCCACTTAAGATAACTTTCAATAAACGGATCTATATCTCCATCCATAACAGCCTGAATATTCCCTGTCTCATAACCTGTTCTGAGATCTTTAACCATCTGGTAAGGCTGGAATACATAAGATCTGATCTGACTGCCCCATGATATATCCTTTTTCTCACCTTCAAGTTCTTTCTGTTTTTCCCTCTGTTTTTCAAGTTCGTACTGGTAAAGTTTTGCTTTTAGCATCTGCATTGCCTTAGCCCTGTTCTGTATCTGGGATCTCTCACTCTGACATGATACTGTTATACCTGTAGGTATATGAACTATCCTTACAGCGGAATCTGTTGTATTAACATGCTGACCCCCTGCACCTGATGCTCTGAATGTATCTATTCTTAAATCTTCTTCTTTAATCTCAACCTTAACCTCATCTCCTATCTCTGGAACTACAGATACGGCTGAAAAAGATGTATGTCTTCTCTTGTTTGCGTCAAACGGTGATATTCTAACAAGCCTGTGAACACCCTGTTCTCCTTTTAGATAACCGTAAGCATAAGCTCCTTTAACTATAAATGTTGCGCTTTTAATACCTGCAACATCATCTGGCTGATAATCAACCATCTCTATATCAAAACCATTTTTCTCTGCCCATCTGAGATACATTCTCAGAAGCATCTCTGTCCAGTCGCACGCTTCAACTCCGCCTGATCCAGCCTGAAGGGTGACTATAGCATTCTTCATATCGTATTCTTCAGAAAGCAGACTTGCAGTCTCAAGTTTAGAAAGCTCTTTTTCAAGAATTTCTATATCCCTTTTAATCTCTTCTTCAGTTTCCTGATCGTAATCCATCTCAAGGAGATCAATAAACTCTTTAATATCTGAGATCTTTTTCTCAAGCTCTTCTATCTCCTGAAGTTTATTCGCAAGTGCGTTTCTTTTTGAGGATACTTCCTGTGCCCTTTTTGTATCATTCCAGAAGTCAGGTTTTCCCATCTCCTGATCAAGTTTAAAAAGTTCTTCCCTTAAAATTTCAGGATTCATTATCTCTTTTATAGTATTAAACTTATTCTCAAGCTGTTCTAACTTCTCTTTAAACTCTGCTATCATTTTTCATCACCTTCTATATATTCCCGCTATATTTTATATCTTTTGCAGGAAATCTCAAGGAGCAAAAAAGATTATATATCAATTATTTGGTTGCGGCGGATTTAAATACGCCGTTAAAAATCCTGCTGAAACAACAAGGGGTATAACTATTATAACAGTCACAAGAGCTGCAAAAAAAACGGTAATTATAGTTCTTATCCAGCTTTCCTGGAATGTAATCCTTGCTATAAAAATCTGTATCAAAAGCCCGACAAGTATTGATATACCAAATGCAGATATTCCTTTAAAATCCGGAAAAACAAACTTAAGCAATGCTCTTGTTGCTCCTATGCCTACATAAGCAAAAAGCGTAACAAGGAAAGAGTACTTGAAAGAAGGTCTTTTAAAAAGGGAAAGTTTGGATGAATACCAGAATGAAAAACTCCCTGCCACGAGAACTATCGCTGAAAGAACAAAAACCTCAACCATTACAGCACCTTCCTAAAGTTTGTATCTCTCGTTCTGGTACGGAAGTATCTCAAGACCTTTCAATAAAGGAATGTCAATATTTTTATGCTGTACCAGAACCCTGAATTTTTCACCCATTCCTTTCGGTAGAACAAGAGTTTTCAGCCTGTTTAACCTTTCATAGGATTCATAATCTCCTTTTTCTTGAAGCTGTGCAAATATATCCATAAGACCTAAGTTTGTGAGAAAATGTGCCTGATCTGTAAAACCTGTAAGTTCAAGTCCTGCTAATCTCCCGTAATAATTAAGTGCTGAGAAGTTAACATGGGAGGTTATATCTTGAAGACCTACATTTTCGTAATAATTTTCGGAGTATCTATGTTTGTAATAACAGAGTAATGTTCCTCTCATTCTGTAATATTTATAAAGCTCTGCTGATGGATATCCATAGTCTATTGTTATCACATAGCCTTTTTTCAGTTTTTTTCCTATTTTCTGGATATACTCGGCTGCGTCAAGATTTATCTCTGTTGTCATACCTTCAGGAATATTTATACCCAACTCCATTAAATATCTAAATATATCCTCAACAGGTTCTTTTAATACCTCTTTAACATTATCTTCCTTATCTAAGGTTATATAAACCTCATATATATTCCCATTTATTTTCCTTATCAGGTGAACAGGAAAGGAATCAAAAAGCTCGTTTGAAAAAATAACTCCTGCAATAGAACTGTCCTCAAAATCTATAATGTCCTGAATCCATCTAACTATGTTAAATTCCTTGAGTATCTCTTTCTGGATCTGAACATGATAGGGAGATTTTTCTATAATGATATACTCAGAGTTTTTGTAAATTTCAGGATAACTTTCTTTTAAAAATTTAAGTATATCGTAAGCCAAATAACCTTTTCCTGCTCCTATCTCAACTATCTGGAAAGGTTTTTCTCCCAATTTTTCAAATATCTCAACAAACTGTTTCCCAAGAAGCTCTCCAAATGCTCTATCAAGCTCAGAGGCTGTAAAAAAATCTCCATACCCTCCTATCTTTGCCTTAGGTGATGTATAATAACCCAGTTCAGGATAATAAAGTGCTATATCCATAAAATCCCTGAAAGATATAGCTCCTTCTTTTTCTATCCTGTCTTTTATGATTTTAACAAGCTCTTCTTTTCCTGTAAGTTTCACCATCCCTATCTCATTTACAAAATATTCTTTAAAAAACTGACTTAACCGCTTATTTTTGCTACTATTTTATCAAATTTAGCACAGCTACATACCTTTGTATAAACCAGCAGTAAAATAAAGTAAAATTATAAAACAGATACTGACTTCCAAAGGAGAAAACAATGTGTGGAATTATTGGGTATATTGGAGAAAGAAATGCAGTCCCTGTTCTACTCTATGGACTTCAAAGGCTTGAGTACAGAGGATATGACTCTGCAGGAATAGCGGTTATAGACAAAACAGGCGATAAGATAATAGTTGAGAAACAGGTGGGTAAGATAAAAGACCTTCAGGAACACCTGTGGAACAAAAAAATAGAAGGTCATACAGCCCTTGGTCACGTAAGATGGGCGACCCACGGCAGTCCGACCATTGAAAACGCCCACCCCCACACAAGTCAGAAGGGAACAATATCAATTGTACATAACGGAATAATAGAAAACTACATTGAGCTTAAAGAAGAACTGATAAGAAAAGGCTACAGATTCAGATCGGAAACAGATACAGAAGTTATAGCACATCTTTTTGAGGATCTATATACAGGAGATCTTCTTGAAACAGCTTTCAAAGTTGCAAAAAAACTTGATGGGGCTTATGCAGTAGGAGTTATATCAACATACGAACCTGATAAGATTATTGCCGTAAAAAAGGGAAGTCCGCTTATAATAGGACTTGGAAAGGATGAAAACTTTATTGCTTCGGATATTCCTGCAGTTCTTGAGTACACAAAAGATTTCACAGCACTTGAGGATGGGGAGATAGCTTCAGTAACAAAAGACAAAGTTGAAATTTATAACCTTGAAGGTAAAAAGTTAGAAAAAAAACCTTTCCACGTCACATGGGACGTATCTGTTGCCGAAAAGGCAGGATATAAACATTTCATGCAGAAGGAGATACACGAACAGCCAAGAACAATTGGAGACACAATAACAGGATTTTTATCTTCAAAAAATGAAGAGCTCTATAACATGCTTAAAGATGCAAACAGGCTTTACATAATAGCCTGTGGAACCTCATACCATGCAGGTCTTGTAGGGAAATTCTGGATAGAAAAGTTTGCAAAAATTCCTGTAGAAGTTGATTATGCATCTGAATACAGATACAGGGACAGAATAATAGATGAAAAAACCGTTGTTATGGGGATAAGCCAGTCTGGTGAAACAGCAGACACCAGATTTGCCCTTTTAGATGCAAAAAAAGAAGGAGCAAAAACCATAGGGCTTGTGAATGTTGTTGGAAGCTCCCTGTCCAGAGAAACAGACTTTGTTTTATATACCTACTGTGGTCCAGAAATCGGCGTTGCCGCGACTAAAACATTTACAGCACAGCTTGTTGCACTTTTACTTTTTGCCCTTGAGACAGGGCTGGGAAAGGAAACTATATCAAAAAAAGATTATGAAAATATACACGATGAGCTCTTACATATTCCATCAAAAGTTGAAGAGATCCTAAAAAAAGATGAGGAGATAAAAGAGCTTTCATACAGATATATGAATGCATCAGACTTTTTATTCCTCGGAAGAAATATAAACTACCCGATAGCCCTTGAAGGAGCATTGAAACTAAAAGAAATATCATACATACACGCAGAAGGATACCCGGCAGGAGAGATGAAACACGGCCCCATAGCTCTTATAGATGAAAAACTTCCTGTTGTCTGTATCATTCCAAAGGATAAATACTACGAAAAGATGTTCTCAAATATACAGGAAGTGAAAGCAAGAAAAGGTAAAGTAGTATCTATATCAACAGAAGGAGATGATCAGATAAAACAGGTATCTGACGAAGTTATCTTGATACCCAAAACAATAGATCCTCTTTATCCTATACTGACAGCAATCCCCCTTCAGATGCTTTCTTACCATATAGCAACACTGCTTGGAAAAGATGTTGACCAGCCGAGAAACCTTGCAAAAACTGTAACAGTAGAATAAAGATACAAGTTCTTGAAAATATAACGTCTTTCAGTAAATTGATATTGTAGTAAAGTTTGGGGAATTAACATGGGAATTCTCAAGGATAGCGAACATCCAAGATATACATACGAAGACTACAAACAATGGGAAGGAAAGTGGGAACTGATAGAGGGAGTTCCATACGCTATGTCCCCAGCTCCTTCCCCAAAACATCAGCTTATAAGTAATAAAATTGCGGCACAGCTTGAACAAAAACTTGAAAATTGTAAAGAATGCAAAGCCTTACTGCCAGTTGACTGGAAAATATCAGATGACACAGTTATTCAACCTGATAATCTTGTAATATGTTATCCTATAGAAGATAAACCTTACATAACAAAAACACCTTCTCTTATATTTGAAGTTCTTTCAAAATCAACATCATTCAAAGACAGAGAGATAAAATACAGATTGTATGAAAGGGAAGGGGTGAAATACTACGTGATTGTCGACCCTGAGGAAAAATTAGCTAAGGTGTATCATCTTAAAGGTGGTAGATACATAAAAATCGCAGATGTAACAGATGAAACTGTAAGTTTTGATTTTGGTAAATGTAAGATAGATTTTGATTTTTCAAAAATATGGCAGTAAAGGAGAGAGTAATGGCTATCACAGCCTTAAAACCACCAAAAAGATACCAAAAGAGCTGATATACGAGAAAAGGTACGGCTCACCTATATACTGCAGGGATTATGACAGGGTTTTGTCGGGGAAAAAACACTGGAGGAAGTTATGGGGAGCAGTGATCTACAGGCATGGATTATTGGCACAATCATTAGACTTTTACATCAAAAACTCAACTACAAAAAGTATAAACTTCTTTCAAACAAAGTAGGCTATAAGTTTGCCCCGAGAAGCTGGTATAATCTTGATACAGCAGTCATAAGCAGAAAAAAAATAAAAACAGGAAATTACAAAACCTCCCCTCCTGAGCTTGTTGTAGAGGTTGACACAAAAGCAGACACTAAAAAATTCCATAACCCACAGGATTATATTCATATGAAAACACAGGATTTACCAAATTCAGATGTGAAAAAGATTGTATGGATTTTTACTCCCAATCAGAAGATATAGGCAACAGATTAAAAGAGCTTTTAAAAGAATTAGTATACAAACTGTGCACTAAAAATATTTCCTTTTGGGAGGGGAAAATATGTGGATGCATATATTTCTCGGATTATTCTGCTTTTCCTATGCCCAGGAAAGGGTAATAATCGAAGAAAGAGGAAATTACTATCATTTGGAAACGTATAGAGAGCCGTACTATAAACCTGAAAAACCCCTAAAAAAACCAGCTAAAAAACTTTATAAAAAAGCTAAAAAGAAGGAAAAATACTACATAGCAAAAGAGAAAGGAAATATATTCCACAGACCTTCCTGTAAGTTCGCTAAAAAAATCAAATATAAAATAAAATTCAAAACACGCCGAAAAGCCATAAATTCAAGTCTAAGACCGTGTAAAGTCTGCAAGCCTTGAGTATATTAATTTTCCCGCCTCTAAATAATCTGATAAAATCTTTATATGAAAAATATATATACTATTATAAAAACTGATCATGGAGGTTAAAATGCTAAATCCCCACGGAGGAAAACTTATTAACAAAATAGCAACTGAAGAAGAAAGAAAAGATCTTATTGAAAAAGCGAAAACATTAAAAAAGCTAACAATAGCTGACAGATACGTTAGTGATTGTGAGATGATAGCAAACGGAGGATTCTCTCCCCTTGATGGATTTATGACAAAGGAAGACGCTGAAAGCGTTATAAATGATATACATCTGAAAAATGGTCTTTTATGGGCTATCCCTATAGTTTTGCCTGTTGATGAAAATATATTTAATGAAATAAAAATTGGCGATGAAATAGCTCTTTACGATGAACACGACAGACCAATAGCTATTATGGTCATAGAAGACAAGTTCAACCTTGATCTTGAAAACTACTGTAAAAATGTTTTCAAAACTACAGACATAGAACATCCGGGAGTTAAAGTAGTAAAAACAGCAGGAAACAGATTTATAGGCGGAGAAATAATAAGACTTCTAAACAGACCAGTTAGAGAAGGTATAGATGAGAAATACTACCTTGATCCTGCACAGGTAAGAGAAAATATAAAAAATAAAGGCTGGAAAAAGATAGTAGCATTCCAGACAAGAAACCCTATTCACAGAGCACATGAATACATAATAAAAGTAGCCCTTGAACCTATGGATGGTGTAATGATACATCCCTTAGTTGGAGAAACAAAACCTGACGATATTCCAGCAGACGTGAGAATGAAATGTTATGAAGTTCTAATAGATAACTATTTCAATAAGGAAAAAGTCCATCTGAGCGTCCTTCCTGCGTCTATGCATTACGCAGGTCCAAGAGAAGCCATTCATCATATGCTAATGAGAAAAAATTACGGTGCTACACATATGATAATAGGTAGAGATCATGCAGGAGTAGGCGATTATTACGGAACTTACGAAGCTCAAGAGTTCGTGGAACAGTTTGTAGATAAACTTGAGATACAGCCTCTAAAATTTGAGCATTCATTCTACTGTACAAAATGTGAAAACATGGCTTCATTCAAAACATGCCCACATCCAAAAGAAGATCATATACATCTAAGCGGAACAAAGGTAAGAGCTATGCTCAGAGAAGGGAAAAGACCACCAAAAGAGTTTTCAAGACCTGAAGTTGCAGACATTCTTATAAGATGGGCTACAGGCACAGATAAGTAACTGTCAACTGGAACAGTATTGTTCTGAATAGTTGCTGTATTTATATTAAGATCACAAAGTATTTGGAAATATCTGGAGGCAAAAATGCCAGCTGCAGCAGATAAAGAAAAAACAAAAAAGAAACGATAGTATAGAGATAATTGATAATCTAAAGCTAAATCTGGAAGAGATCTTAAAAGAAGAAGAAAAAGGAAAATAATGTCCAGCACAGTGAAGGTTAGGCTTACAGATGAGGAGATAAAAGCCATAAAAGAAACAGCAAAGGAAATTTTTGGAAAACAAACAAAAGTCTATTTGTTCGGAAGCAGAACAGACATACATAGGAAAGGAGGGGATATAGATCTGTATATTATTCCAGAAAATAAAGGTGATATTTTTGAAAAGAAATTAAAGTTTTTAGTAAATCTAAAGAGCAGGATTGGTGAACGGAAAATAGATGTTATAATAGCAGGAAGCTGTGATAAGGATATAGAAAAGGTAGCGAGAGAGACAGGGGTTTTACTGTGAGAGATATGGAATTACATCTATTAAGACATAAAAAACTGTATAATGAAATAAAAAAACATCTGAAAAGATTAGAATATGCCTTTGATGAACTTCAAAAAAAGAATTACTTACCACTAACTGCTGAAAAAGTAAAGGAAATTTTACAGATGGAAGAATTAGTTCCCATTTTAGACCAGATAACATATAGATATTCAAAAACTCAGGAAACTCTTGGGAAATTAATAAGAAGTTATCTATACCTTAAAGGTGAAAATGTAGAAAACTTACCTATTATTGATGTTATAAACATGGCTTCAAAGTATGGAATTGAAATAAATAAGGAAAGATGGTTTGAACTTAGAGAGTTAAGAAATATGCTTGTACATGAATATGAAGATGAAACGCAGAATATTGCCGATACATTAAACAGGATATTTAATGAGTTAAAACTTTTAAAAAAGCTTACAGAACAACTCAAAATATAGAAAAAGGTGATAAATGCCTTATTCTAAAAGAAAAGAGGTCAGACTGTCAGAAAAGGAGGTAAAATAATGAAAGATACAGTATCCAGAAGCTGAAATTATAATTTTTGGAAGCAGAACAGACCTGACAAAAAAGGGAAGACATAGACCAGCTTGTTGCGTCCGATAAAATATAATACAGATTAATAAGTAAAATTCGTGTAGAGCTTTTTTAAAACTTAGAGTAAGAAAGATAGTTCTGATTGTTATAAATACTCCTGTGAATTTATAAAAACAGCATATAAATACGGAGTACGAATTTGAAACAGAAAGAAATCAAAAAACAATTAACTTGAAATATCTCTTTTTGAAAATATTCAGATTTTTGAGATATAATATTTGAAAATTAAACAGAGTAAATAGTTTCTGATATAGAATGAATATTATTTAAAAAAATATTATAATTATAAAAATAAAATCTACCATAAGCTGAAAAATAACCATAATCTAATGAAACTTTTAAAAGGATCTTCTATCACATTTATTCTTAGGATATTAGGAATTATAGTTGGATATTTATCCACTCTTCTTATCACTCGTAGTTATAGTGCTGAGGGAAACAATATTGTTTAAAAAATTTTTTAATACAGAAGACAAAAGGAGACTTTTTTCTAATTTTGTGTCATTAAGCATTTTGCAGGGAGCTAATTATATATTACCTTTAATTACTTTACCTTATCTAGTTAGAGTTCTTGGTCCTGAAAAATTTGGACTTATAGCCTTTGCTCAAGCATTTATTCAATACTTCAATATTCTAACTGATTATGGATTTAATTTATCAGCTACGAGGGAAATTTCTATACACCGAGAAAATAAGGAAAAGATTTCTGAAATATTTAGTTCCGTAATAATAATAAAATTTGGATTACTTATTCTGTCACTCACAATTATGACTATTATTGTCTTTTCATTTGAAAGATTTAGACAGGACTGGTTAATTTATTATCTAACCTTCGGAATGGTAATTGGACAAGCCTTATTTCCTGTGTGGTTCTTTCAAGGAATGGAAAGAATGAAGTATATTACATTTTTAAATATTACAGCCAAAGTTATTTTTACGATCTCTATTTTTATTTTTGTTCATAAAGTCTCTGATTATATATATGTGCCTATATTAAATTCTTTGGGTTATTTAGTTGCTGGATTAATTGGTATTTTTATTGTTTTGAACGATTTTAATATAAAAATACATTTTCTGTCTTTTAAAACTTTAAAGGAAGTATTGATAAATGGGTTTCATTTTTTTATTTCAAGAGTTTCAGTTTCCATATATACTTCAACCAATATTTTTGTCTTAGGTATATTTACAGATAATAAAACCGTAGGATATTATAGTATGGCTGAAAAATTGTATATGGCAATACAAAGTATTTACTATCCTTTAACTAATGCTTTATATCCTTATATATCTCACAATAAGAATATAGAACTTTTTAAAAAAATATTTTATATTGTAGTTTTTTTTAATATAATTGCTACAATTATTTTATTCATTTTTATAGAAGATATAATGATGTTGTTTTTTGGAAAGGATATATATTTATCCGTTAATATTTTTAAAATTTTGCTTATTTCTTTACTTGCAGTTGTTCCTTCGATTCTTGTAGGTTATCCGTTTCTTGCTGCCCTAGGTTATGGAAGTTTAGCGAACTATAGTGTTGTATTTGCTTCTATACTTCACTTGGTTTTTATTTCTGTTTTAGCTTTATTTGAATTGATAAATGTATATAATATAGCTTTACTGGTTGTTTTTACGGAAACAATAGTTTTAATGATAAGGTTTTATGGAATTTATAAAAATAAATTGTGGGGTAATTATAAGATTTAACTTTGTTTGTAACATATAGAAGGGGAATAAATATGAAACCAGATAAAAAAAAGGTGGTTATAACTTACGGTACATTTGATATGTTTCATATTGGACATCTTAATTTATTAAAAAGAGCTAAAGAATTAGGTGATTATTTAATTGTTGCTGTTTCTACAGATGAATTTAATGAAAAAAAAGGTAAAAAAACACTTATTCCTTATGAACAAAGAGCAGAAATTGTTAAAGCTATAAAATATGTAGATTTGGTTATTCCGGAAACGTGTTGGGAGCAAAAAGTTGATGATATTAAAAAATATAATGTCGATGTGTTTGTTATTGGAGAAGACTGGAAAGGAAAGTTTGATTATTTAAAAGAATATTGTGAGGTGGTTTATTTGCCTAGAACAAAGGGTATTTCAACAACTCAGTTGAAAAAGTCTTTAAGTAATTTTCTTTCAATAAATAAAGATGATTTGATTAAAGCTTTTGAAATACTTGAACAGTTAAAAAAAGATTTGGAGTAAATAAATTATAGTATTTTTAAATTAATGCTAAAATTGAAAAACAAATTACTTATTATGTAATTTTGCGATTTATTAGATGACAATTTTTTACAATTTACTTTTATAATTTGTTATTTTAAAAGCATATTTTCATATTTTATGAGGTTGATTGGAGAATTAAAAATGTTAGGAGAATTTTTTAGAGTTTTAAAAATAAGTATTAGATTTTTTTTGTATCCACTATATTTTATTTCGTTTTTGTTTCCAAAGAACAAAAATCTGTGGGTTATAGGATGCCATAATGACACATTTATGGATAACTCCAAGTATTTTTATTTATTCTTAGTTAGAAATAACAGAAATTTGATAAAAGAAAAAATAAAATTTTATTGGATTACAGGAAATAACAATGTATACCAAAGCCTTAAAAAACAAGGATTTCCTGTTTTTAAAAGATGGTCATTAAAAGGATTGTTTATTCAGCTTAGGGCTGGAATTTTTATATACAGTTCATATTTATCGGATATTAACTTTTGGACTTCTGGAAGAACAATACGCATAAATTTATGGCATGGAATTCCGTTAAAAAGAATTGAATATGATGTAAAGATAGGAAAATTAGGACGAAGATACCATGGATGGAAAAAATATCTATATAAAGTCCTTACACCCTGGATTTTCACTAAGCCAACATACCTATTATCCACTTCTCCTAATATATCAAAAATATTTTCTTCTGCTTTTGGGATAGGTATAGAGAGATGCTTAAATTATGGTTATCCCCGGTGTGATATATTTTTTTGTTCTAAAGATAAAATGGAGAAAAATATAGAGTTTTATCTTCCTGAATATGTAGATAAAAATTTAGGATTTGAAAAAATATTACATGAGTTAAAGAAATTTAATAAGATTATAGTTTATATGCCGACATTCAGGGATAAAAAAATTTATGATGCAATGAAAAATATCGACTTTCAAGAACTAAATCAATTCTTAAGAAATATTAATAGTATCTTGATATTGAAGTTGCATCCGAATGTATCAATGAATACTAATGTGGAAAATTTTTCAAATATAATTAAATGGGATAGTAAACTAGATATATATCCATTCCTTATTTTTACAGATTTGCTTATTACAGACTACTCTTCTATAATGTTTGATTACTTACTTCTAAATAAACCCATCATACTTTATTGGTATGATAAAGAACATTATTTTAAAAGTGAAAGAGGATTTTATGAAAATATAAAAAAAATAATAGAAGAATATTTCATTATTGTTAATACTCAAAAGGACTTGCATAACGCTATAAAGAAGTATATAGAAAATGAATTTCCTTCTAATCATGAATATTTAAAATATTATCTTTGGAATAGTTATGAAGGTAACTCATCTTGTAATTTATATAATTTTATAAAAAGGTTAAAATAAGATATTATGAATATAATTTCAAAACTTTTAGGGCTATTGTATTTGCTTTATCCTTATCAGGATATAAGTATTTTTATCTCTATAGTTAAGCCCTATTATATAGCTTTTATTGCTATGCTTATATCTTTCGTGTTTTTGAAATTTTGCAAAAAAAAATTAAAGTTAATATTTAAATTCTTTTTTCTGTATATAATTTTTATCTTATTTATTATAGCCTCAATTTTTTGGTCAATAAATCAAGAAGAAAGTACTTTCTATTATATTAAATACTTAGTCTATTTTTTAATGGGATTTAGTTTAAGTGTATACATATCCCATAATCCAGCTTCAATTTTCTATATAATCAGAAGCATATATGTTTCAGCTATTATCGTATCTCTTGTGTATATATATAAGTTTATTAGTATGGAAGGATTAGATATTTTACTTTTTGAAAATCCATCTATGGAAACAATAGCCCAAATTGCTAGTATTAATGTGGGATTTGGAGGAGGTAGAAATTTATTTGCATCGTGGTTGGCTTTCTCTCTAACATTTGCTTTACCAATAATGATTTCAACCTATAAAAATATTAGATTACTGCTTATACCTACATCCATTATCATGATAATACCTTTAGTCTTAACATTATCAAGAACTGCTTTATTGTCTTTAATAGTGTTTGGATTTCTTATAATAATCTTTACAGAAGATAAAAAACTTAAGATGACAGCTATTAAAATAATAGGTGTGCTTTTTTCTACTATTACTTTGATGGTTATTTTTAATATATTTAACATTGGTTCCTTTTTTATAACTCGCTTTTATTTGATTTTTGAAAGTTTTCAAGGAGAAAGTGTTGACTACGGTGTTATGGGACGTTTGGAACTATGGCATTATGCAATAAAAAGTATTATTGAATATCCAATATTAGGAACTGGCATAGGAACTTTATATAAAGGTTGGAAAGAAATAGGAGGAGTTCACAACTATCATAATATTTTTCTTCAGTTTTGGGCTCAACTTGGAATTATAGGACTTTCTATATTTATCTTATGGAGTATATTTCTCATTTATATCTCTTACAAAACCTATAAAAAGTTAAGGAAATTTAGTCATAGCAGACTTTATTATTTAAGCTTTATTACATTTTTGAATATTAACATTTATTACTTTAAGTCCTTACTTATGTTTCAATATTTTGACTTAGAAATATGGACGTTAATAGGGATAACCGGAGGTTTATTTGCAATTGTTTATAGCGGAGGATTTAAATGGGAAGAAAAAGTGAAATATGCGTATTGATACCTCATTTTAATGATATAGAAGGTTTAAAAAAATCTTTGGCAAGTATTTCTAATTTAGAACCTGTTGATGTGTTAATTGTAGATGATGGAAGTAAAGAAAAACCAGATGAAGAATTATTAAAAAAAGAATTCCCTAACTTAAATATAAGTGTAATATTGAATGGAAAGAATAGAGGAATAGAACACGTATTAAATGATGGCTTAAAGTATGCAAAAGAAAATGAGTATAAATATATAGCAAGGTTAGACTGTGGAGATATATGTCATAAAAAAAGATTTAAACTTCAAAAGGAAGTATTAGAAAAAAATTTAGATATATATTTGGTAGGTTCTTGGGTAGTATTTGTAGATAAAAAAGGAAAAGAAATATTTAGATTTAAACCTCCAACTGAATATGAGAATATAAAGAAAAAAATGTTTATTAATAACATGTTTGTCCATCCTGCTGTTATGTTTAGAACCGAAGTAATAAATGGAATTGGATACTATCCGACAAATTATAAAAATGCTGAGGATTATGCTTTTTTTATGAAAATTGTGCAAAAATATAAGGCAATAAATATTTCTGATTATTTATTAATATGTGAAGTTGATTCAAAAGGTCTAAGCTTAAGTAAAAGAAGGCTTCAAATTAAAAGCAGATTAAAAATAATTAAAGACTTTTGCGATAACTCTTTTTATTGTTTTTATGGTATATTAAGAAATATTCTTTTACTGGTTATACCTTATAAGTTGATAGAAGGTCTAAAAAAACTAAGATATAAATGAAGATTATACATATAGCTGAATCTTTTGCCGGAGGGGTTTACGATTTTTTAGCAGATTTGACTAATGGACTGCCGGAGTATGAGTATTTAATTATATATGGAAAACGGGAAAATACACCTTTAAATTTTGAAAAAGATTTTCCTCAACGTACACGGTTTATATACTGGCAGGAAGCAACAAGGGAAATAAATCCCGCAAAAGATTTGAAAGCTCTATTACAATTAATAAAAATATTGAAAAATGAAAACTTTGATATTCTACATCTCCATTCCTCAAAAGCAGGATTTTTAGGCAGATTAGCAGCAAGAATTCTTGGTGTTCAAAATAAAGTAATATATACATCTCACGGCGTATCCTTTTTAAGAAAAGATGTTTCAAACTTTAAGTTAAAGCAATTTATATATTTTGAAAAATTAGCTTATAAATTTGGGGGGAAAATTATAGCTTGCTCAAGGTCAGAAGCAGAGGAATTTAAAAAATATGGAATAGAAGCAGAATATATATATAATGGGATAAAATGTAATATTGATTATTCTAAAAGTTGTAAAAAATATAGTAAAAATCTAATTATAGGAACTGTAGGAAGATTAACATACCAAAAAAATCCTTCTTTATTTAACGAAATTGCAAAACATTTTGAAGATATAAAAGCTATAAAGTTTTTGTGGATAGGAGATGGTGAATTAAGGAATGAACTTACTTCAAAAAATATAGAAATAACGGGATGGCTTCCAAAAGATGAAGTGTTTAATAAATTGCAAGAGATAGATATATATTTATCTACATCATTATGGGAAGGGCTTCCTTTGTCTGTTCTTCAGGCAATGTGCATGTCCAAGCCTTTGATTTTATCAAACTGTGTGGGAAATAAAGACCTAGTAAAAAACGGCTACAATGGTTTCTTATTTAATGATAAACAGGAAGCTGTTGAAATAATTATGGAATTTTTAGAAGATAGCAAAATGTTAAATATTATAGGGAAAAATTCCCTATCTTTGCTAAAAGGAAAATTCTCGATAGATAAAATGCTTGAGAAATATAAAAAGTTATATTTTAACATTCACAAGAATAAGTAAGTATTAAATTTGCATTGCAAATGGTGCAGGGAATATATATGATTAATGAAACAGTTTCAAAAGATAAAATGTTATTATACAGAAGTCTGCTTTAGAGGATAATCTGATGAAATCCATAATCCTTGTAGGTGGGAGTGGGACGAGACTATTTCCACTTTCAAGAAAAAACTTTCCAAAATAGTTTCTCAGTTTTGGTGATGAAGAAACCTTACTTCAAAAAACTGTAAAAAGAAATCTTAAAGCTGTTAAAGATATAAATGATATAATAATCATCACAAATAATGATTATCAGTTTCATGTTAAAAATCAAATTAGCGATATTTTAAAGCAGTCAGATAAAAAACTTCATATAATTCTTGAGCCGATAGGTAGAAATACAGCTCCTGCTATTGCATTAGCTACAAAGTATGCCTTGGATAAACTTGGTGTTTC
>CAZFKX010000014.1:0-18176 GCA_964519345.1 uncultured Aquificales bacterium | reverse complement strand
CCGCTTATATCTTCTGCAAATCGGATAACCGGCATAAAAAGGTCAGTTTCGTAGTTAGATAAAACCCCCTGCATAACAGAGGCTATTCTTTCTAATCCCATTCCTGTATCTATATTTGGGTGTGGAAGTGGAGTTAGCCTGCCTGTTTCATCTCTGTTATACTGCATAAAAACAAGGTTCCATACTTCAAGATATCTATTGTCATCAGGTGCTCCAAGCTGAGGATTTCCAAACTCTTCTCCCCTGTCAAAATAAATCTCCGAACAGGGACCGCATGGACCTGTTTCTCCCATAGACCAGAAGTTGTCTTCAACACCAAGTCTGTAAATTTTGTTTTCCGGCAGACCTATTACTTTATGCCATATTTCATATGCTCCATCATCTTCTTCAAAAACGGAAACAAGAAGTTTTTCTTCTGGTATCTGGAGAACTTTTGTTAAATATTCCCATGCAAATTCAATAGCTTCTTTTTTGAAGTAATCCCCAAATGAAAAATTCCCAAGCATTTCAAAAAAGGTATGATGTCTTGGTGTATATCCTACATTGTCAAGGTCGTTATGTTTTCCAGAAACTCTAAAAACCTTCTGACAGGATACAGCTCTTTTATAAGGTCTTACCTCAAGACCAAGAAAGACATTTTTAAATGGAACCATTCCTGCATTTACAAATAGAAGTGTCGGATCTGTTTCTGGGATTATAGAAGCAGACTTTACCCTCGTATGTCCCCTTTTTTCGAAATAGCTTAAAAAACTTTCCCTTATCTGATCCGCTGTAAGGAACTTCAAATCATCCTCCGGTTTTCTTTTATGTGAAAAATAATTATAAAACATATTAAATTTGAATAAAAATTCCATTAGAGATATATTACTGTTTATGAAGCTAAAGGATATTATCAAAGACAAGCTTAACAGGTTGTTTGAGATAGAAACAGATGATCAGTTTACAATAGAGTCTGTTTACTACAGGGGAGATACCCTGTGTATATCAACCCAGCTTGGATGTCCTATAAGATGTTCATTCTGTGCATCTGGAATGAATGGTCTTATCAGAAATCTTACTGCTGAAGAAATAATAGACCAGTACAGACTTTCTGTTTCAGAAGGAATGAATATAAAAAATATAGCTTTTGCAGGAATAGGAGAACCTCTTCTGAACTGGGATAATGTTAAGAAAGCATTCTGGTATTTCAAAGATAAAGGTCTAAAGTGTTCCTTTTACACTACAGGATTTCCAGTTGAAAGATTTAAAGAGCTATTAAACCTTCCCCATAATGGCGTAAACATTTCACTTCACAGCGTAATAGAAGAAAAAAGGAAAGAGATAATACCTTACGGTGAAAGCATAAATAAAATAATTTCTGTATTAGAAACCCATCTTGAAAAACTTTCAAATAGAAAAAGAAAGCTCTACAGTATTGCATATCTACTTATAAATGGATTAAATGACTCTGAAAAAGAACTTGAGATACTTTCCAATCTGGCTAAAAGATTAAAGGTAGGAGTATCCCTTTTAAAGTATAACGAGATAGAAGGACTTCCTTATAAAACTACCACCGACATAGAATATGAAAAAGCCTTTTTATTTCTAAAAGAAAGAGGGGTTAGAGTAACCCTCTCAAACAGATACAGAACAAGAAAAATAGGTGGTTGTGGAACATTAATGATAAATAGAACCATCTGTACAAGTTCAGAAAGAAGGTGGACACCTACCGAAGAGAATAAAAAAGGAGGTAGGTGTCATGAAAGGAATAGTAGATACCAGTACATATATGATTTCGTTATTTCCGAAAAAATTCTTAAACAAAGTAAAAGACACTAAACTGCCAAGAGAAGTAAAAGTAAGACTCAAATGGATACAGCATTACAAGAAAACACAAAACATCTCTAAAACATGCAGATACTTTGGAATGTCCAGAATCACATTATATAGGTGGTATGAAAGATACAAAAAAAATTAGAAGGACTGTACGATAAACCCAAAAACTTCCAGAAACAAAAGAAAACCTACAGTTAGAAACAAATACCAGCAAATAATCGTAAAAATTAGAAAAAAATACCCAACATGGAGTAAAGAGAAAATAGCTAAATACTTAGAAGTAGAAAAGGGGATAAAAATATCTCCATCTACAGTTTATAGAGTATTAAAACAAACTAATCTAATAGAAAAGATAAAGAGTAAAAGATTAGAAAAGAAAATGAAAAGAAGGATAAATAAAAAAAGAATCAGGAAAGGTCTAAAAGCAACCTTTCCTGGAGAAGTAGTCCAAATAGACGTAAAGCATTTGTCATTTAAAGGGACAACATACTATCAATTCACAGCTATAGACAAATCTATGATTTGAGCCGTAAGGCATAAGTATACCAGATTATCCTATGCAAAGGTATATAAAACCAAAAGCTCAAGGAAAGCAAAGGAGTTTTTTATAGAAGCAATGGAATATTTTGGATTTGAGATAAAGAAAGTGCAGACAGATAATGGGAGTGAGTTTTTAGGGGGATTTGACAGATTTTTACAAGAAAAAGGAATAGAGCATTATTTTAGTTATCCAAAAAGTCCGAAGACAAATTCAAATGTGGAAAGATTAATCAGGAGTATAGAAGAGGAGTTATGGTTAATAGAAGGAATAGAGTATACGATAGATGAATTAAACAAGAAGATTAGGAGGTATCTAAGGATTTATAATTTTATAAGACCACATTATGGGATAGGATTAAGAACTCCTGCTGATTTAGCTTATAGATAGTGTTAAAATTTTTACTGGTAGGTGTTCACCATGTATTGAACCGATACAATCTATTGACAATATCCTGAAATATAAATATAATATTTTTTTGTTTTAATGAGCCGCTAGCTCAGTTGGTAGAGCACCGGTCTTTTAAACCGGTGGTCCTGGGTTCGACCCCCAGGCGGCTCACCACTGCCCCCGTCGTCTAGCCAGGCCTAGGACACCGGCCTTTCACGCCGGCGACACGGGTTCGAATCCCGTCGGGGGCATTTACTTTATAAACTCCAAAATATCCTCAGGTTTCTCAATAGGAATTATGCCGTCTACCTTATGTGTTTTATAGCCTAAAACTTTTTTTCCAAGAATAAAAGCATAGGCTATCTCTGAAAGAGTACCGTAATTTCCTCCTACTGCTACAATAGGATCGCCGGAAGCAACAACAATAGGATTTCTATTCCAGTTCATACCTGTATTTATTTTTATATCAATATATGGGTTTGCTTCATAACCATCGTAAGAAGGCATAATTCCGACTGTTATTCCTCCAGACTCTTTAGCACCTTTGCATACAGCTTCCATAATACCCATTCTCCCACCACAGACAACGACAATTTTATTTTCCCCGAGAACTTTGCCAAGTCTGTAAGCAAACTTATATTCATCAGAATCTTTTTCAATCTGGGATCCGCCTATAACAGCAACCTGTTTCATTATGACATTTCCCCTTGTTTTTGGATTTTAATTTTTTATAATTAAAATTTATCATAAAATTAACACTGAGGCTGATTTTGGAACTCAATCTTGTTCATGCTTTTTTTGGTAGATTTGGCGTACTGATACCACTGCTTGGGCTTTTCTTTGAGATAGGAGCTCTTATTTCACATAAGGATATTCTTTTCAAATTTTCAGGATATCTTGTACTGTTTGGAAGTTTCCTCGCAATTCTTGCAGGTATCACAGGTTTTATAGAGTACAGCTACCTGAAGGAAGCTAATGAAAGCATAAACAGATTTAGCTTTCATATTGTTACCGGGACTCTTCTAACAGGTTTATTTTTATTAATACTTCTGTTAAGATCCTATCTGCTTATAAAAGATAATGAAAAAGTTGCAACCATGTATATATTTTTGTATCTTACTACAGTTGTAACAAATCTTATAAGCAATGAGATTATCATACATGCATTACGTGGAGAGTAGATGAACATACTTCCTGAAAGATACTGGCAGAGATTTGATCTGTGGAAAGATACTACACAGGAAGAGTGGGAAAACTGGAGATGGCAGATAAAAAATAGAATAAAAAGTATAGATATCTTAGAAAGTTTATTTTTTTTAGATAGACAAAAAAGAGAAGCCTTTAAAAAAGTTTCACCTGTTTACCATATTGGAACAACACCGTACTATTTATCTCTTATAAAAAATCCAGATTACAAAGATCCTGTATTCAGACAGATATTTCCTTCCTACGAGGAAATAGATCCAGATATACAGGAGAAAGGCTTTTTTGATCCTTTTAACGAAGAATCATCACCAATCGAGGGTATAACACACAGATATCCAGACAGGGTGCTTTTCAGGATTACCAGTTTCTGTTCTGTTTACTGCAGACATTGTATGAGAAAAAGAAATTTTATATATGGAGAGCGAAGTAAGACAAAAAAAGAGATAATCAGGATGATAGAATATGTTAAAAACAACAGGAAAATAAAAGAAGTCCTTATCTCAGGAGGAGATCCATTAACACTTCCAAACCAAAAATTAGATTTTATATTGAAAAATATACAGAATATAAATCATATAGATATTATCCGTATTGGAAGTAGAGAACCTGTTGTTAATCCTTTCAGATTCTATGACGAAAATCTTCTTAAGATATTTGAAAGATATGACAAAATATGGATAGTTACTCATTTTAATCATCCAGACGAGATCACACAGGAAACTAAAAAAGCCGTAAAAAATATTTTATCAACCGGAACACCAGTATTAAACCAGACAGTTTTATTAAAAGGGATTAATGATAATATAAAAACAATTGAGAAATTAATGAGATCTTTGCTGAAGGTTAAAATAAAACCATACTATCTTTTTTTCTGCGATCCTACAAAAGGTGTTCTTCATTTTAGAACAGACATTAAAAAGGGAATTGAAATTATGGATTACTTGAGAGGAAGAGTTTCAGGACTGGGAATTCCTACTTACGCTGTTGATCTTCCAGAAGGAAAAGGAAAGGTACCTTTACTCCCAAATTATGCTGTTGAGATAGATAGTGATAAAACCGTTTTTAGAAGCTATAAAGGTGAAAAGGTAATAACAGATATAAAATGGGGCTGAAAGCCCCAGTTTATTTAATGATGATGTCCACCTTCTCCATGAGCGTGTCCGTGTTTTATCTCCTCAAGAGAAGCGTCTCTAACATTTGTAATCTCAACTTCAAATATAAGATCTTTACCGGCAAGCGGATGGTTTAGATCAACAGTTACGGTGTTTTCATCAAAATCAACAACAATCATATTAATTATTTGACCTTCAGGAGTTTGTGCCTGAAGTGGGAGACCTTTTTCAAGCTCTACACCCTGAAAATACTCCCTTGGAGCTTGCTGGATAAGGTTGGGATCCTTTTCCCCATAAGCCTCGGCTGCGGGAACTTCTATAGTTTTTGTCTCTCCAACCTCCATCCCTTCCATTCTCGACTCAAGTCCTGGAATGATATTGTTAGCTCCAAAAAGAATTGTTAGAGGTTGTCCGTGAGCTTGACTGCTGTCGAGAATCTCACCTGTTTCCTTGTCCTTAAGTGTGTAATGAAACGATACTACTTTGTTTGATGTGGCTTTCATGAAAATTACTCCTTTATGTGTATTTAGCACTTTTAGTGCTATATTTTTCTCAAAAATTCCTCCAGATCTAACTTCTCAAAACTATCCATAGATGAATAAATATATATATCTTTTTCCGTACTGTCCAGTCCTATAACTATAACCTTACTGTAACCTTCTTCAAAAGCAAATTCTAAAGATTTCTTAAACTCTCTTTTAACTATATCTCTGCCTACAGAAAATCCCTTTTTTCTTAAGATCCTTCCTAATTTATAGGCTGATTTTTTTTCTCTTGTTAGATCTATAATGAAAAAATCCTTCCTTTTAATTTCGGATATAATTCCTGACTGTCTCATATACTCCCATACATTAAGCAGATCAAAGGCAAATCCTGTTGCAGGGATATTACCGTTATATTTTGAGATCAGACTATCATACCTACCACCCTGCCCAATAGGTTTTGAGTAGTCCCTAATAAATATCTCAAACACTATTCCTGTATAATAAGAAAACTCTCTGGGTTCACCTATATCAAATACAACTCTTTCAGAAATACCGTAATCTGAAAGTATTCTATAAACTTTTTGAATACTTTCAAAAGATCTTATAAGATCTGGATAGCTCTTTAGCTTATCTTTCAGATTATTTATTAAAGATATATCCCCCTGAATCTCTGGTATGTTTACAACAAATTCCTTAATATCTTCTTCTATGTCAAGATCCCGAATAAATCTTTCAATACTGAATGTTTCCCTTTTCTTTATTAAATCCATAAAGGTTATAAATCTGTCATTATCAAAGCCGAGAATTTTTTTTACAGCACTGAATATCTCCACATTGTTTATATCTATCTGATAATTTTTAATACCGAGATTTTCAAGGGATTCAGCAGCAATAGCTATAACCTCAGCATCTGCCTCTAACTCTCCAACTCCTATCAATTCTATTCCCATCTGCTTTCTTTCCCACAATCTATCAGCCTTTGGAAGTATGTATCTGAAAATATTACCGGCGTAGTAATACCTCTTTGGAACAGATTTTCTTTTAAGTGAGGCAAAATACCTTGCAATCTGTGACGTAAAATCAGCTCTTAATGTTAGTATCTCACCGCTGTTCCTATCAATAAATTTAAAAGCTCTATTCTCTACTTCCTCTCCAAAACCTCTGCTGTGAACATCAAAAAACTCAAAAGACGGCAGAATTATCTCTTCGTATCCCCATCTCTCAAAAACTTCAGAAATTTTTCTCTGAATGTGTTTTATCTGTGATGATTCTAACCTATTGTAAACTCTGACACCAGCAGGAATATCTATGTTCAATTTTTTCTCCTTAAAGTGCATCTAAAGCAGGAATAAAAAGATCCCCTAAAAAATATGTATTATTCAATTTGTAAAGTATAGGTCTTACCTTTTCATAATCAAGTATTGAGTAAGAGGCATTATCACATCCAAAACTCCAGAATCTGGCAAGGGGAAGATCAAGGCCAGCCACAAACGAAGCTCTTATTGGAACTGTATGTGAGACAGCTATAACTGTCTGTCCTTCATGTTTTTCAAGCATTCTTTCCTGAAACCTTTTTACCCTGTTGTAAACATCTATAAGTGTCTCTCCATGTGGAAATCTAATAGTCTCTGGTTCATAAAGCCACTGTCTGAACATATCAGGATATTTTTCCTTAACTTCCTCAACAAGCATTCCCGACCACTCACCATGATCTATCTCTATAATATCCTCATCAATATTTATTGGAAGATTCACCTCTTTAGATATGTACTCTGCAGTCATGTAAGTTCTTTTTAAAGGACTTGAATATAAAGCTGAAGGCTCGTATTTCTTAAGTATCTTAGAAAGAAGCTCAGCCTGTTTATGACCTCTCTCACTCAGTTCAGGATCAAGTCTTCCCTGGTATTTACCGATAGGATTCCAAAGACTTTCTGCATGTCTGACATATATTATTCTTACTGCCATCTAAAATAGAACCTCCTTAACCTATATTTTCCATTATTACTTCCTGAGCCTTTTTAACTCCTCTGCCAATCTCTACCTCGTATCCTGCTCTATTTAAAGCTATCTCAATTGCTGCTGTAATCTGAACAATATCCATAAAATCAAAATATCCCATATGGGCTATCCTGAATATTTTTCCCTTTAGATGGTCCTGTCCTCCAGCAACTCTAAAACCAAGCTTTAAAAGTTCTTTCCTAAGCAAATCTGCATCTATACCCGCAGGCGAGTAAACACCTGTTGCCGAGTTGGAAGGACTCTCGGAAAGCAGTTTAAGGCCTATCTCCTTAACAGCTTCTCTTGTAGCTTCAGCCATAATTCTGTGCCTTTCTGCAAGATTTTTTAAACCCTCATTAAGCATGAGTTTTAAGCTTTCATTTAAAGCTATTATTAGATTTATAGCTGGCGTATAAGCAGTCTGACCTTTTGACTGTTTTTTTGATTCTTTTAAAACATTAAAGTAGTATCTTGGGATATCAGATCTCGGTATTCTTTCTTCGGCTTTTTCGCTAAAATACAGTATAGAAAGTCCTGGAGGCAACATTAAAGCTTTCTGAGATCCTGTAACAAGAACATCAATACCAATTTCATCAGGATAAACTTCATAAACACCTACTGAGGTAATCCCGTCAACAACAAGTAAACAGTCATCAAGTTTATCAGTTATATCGCTAAGGAATTTCAGATCGTGGTATGTTGTTGTTGATGTTTCAGAATGTTGAACAAATATTCCCTTTATATCTGGAAACTCAGTTGTTATCTCAACTATTCTTTCCCTGTCGTAAGTTTTTCCCCACTCAATCTCGTAGTCAATAACCTTAAGTTGAAATACAGATGCAAGCTCCTTCCATCTCTGACCAAACTTTCCAGCATTTATAATAAGAACCCTATCTCCCTTTCTAAAAAAATTAGAAACAGCCGCCTCCATACCTCCTGTACCGGAAGAGGCAAATATAATAACATCCCTTTCTGTCTTCAAAACTTTTTGGAGATTTTTTCGCGCCTCAAGGAATATCTGTGTAAACTCTGGGGTTCTGTGATGAATTATCTGTTGTCCAAGTGCTCTAATTACCTGTGGGGGAAGGGGAACTGGTCCAGGTGTAAAAAGTCTTTCTTTTATAAACATGGATCCTCCAGAACTTTTTATAGGAATTAGAAAATTATTATATCAGAACTTCTCTCTAAGCTTCACAATCATATCAGGATAATCCGTAGCAATAGCATCTATTTTCCTTGAAAAAGCCTGTTTGAGATGTTCTTCATCATTTACAACCCATGAGACCACCTTAAGACTCATCTTATGTGCGAACCTTACAGCCTTTTCAGTAGCAAGCCAATATCCAGGAAGCACAATATCAGCCCCTAATTTCTTTGCCTCTATAATCTTACCTGGTGGTTCTGAATATATAAGACCTGTTGTTATATCTGGATTCAGCTTTTTGGCTTCAAATATAGCATCCTCGTAAAATGATATTACAGCTGTCTGTTTCTCATATCTGAACTTTTTTATCTTATTTAAAACATTTTCAACAGTATTTTTCTCCTTTATCTCAACAAATAGTCCTACTTTGTCTTTCACTGTTATAATAGCCTCTTCAAGTGTTGCAACAGGTTCTCCATATACGGTTATACCCCTTTTTATCTCTATAAGATCAAGTTGAGAAGGGGATACATCTTTTCCTGATACTCTTTTAAAGTCAGGATCATGTAGCAGTATAAGCTCTCCATCCTTTGTTGATCTTACATCAACCTCAACTATATCAGCTCCCGAATCAATAGCAAACTTTATCGCTGATATAGTATTTTCTGGCTTTCTACCCTTTGCTCCTCTATGACCGACTACGGAAAAAGGTTTTTTAGAAATCGCCTCCAGTATATTCATCTCAATCTCCAATTTTTTTAAATTGAAGCCTTAAAGCATTTGATACAACAGATACTGAAGACAAAGACATAGCTATACCTGCGAAAACCGGTTTAAGTAAAAATCCTGTCAGTGGATAAAGCATACCCCCCGCAATAGGAATTCCAAGCATATTGTAAATATATGCCCAGAAAAGATTCTGCTTTATTATTTTTAATGTTTCTTCTGATAGCTTTATACTTTTTATTAAAAGTCTCAGATCATTCTTTAATAAAAGTATATCTCCTGCTTCTCTTGCTATATCTGTTGCTCCCGAAACAGCAATGCCAATATCAGCCTTTCCCATTGATGGAGCATCATTAATGCCATCACCTATAAACATAACAATGTTACCTTCTTTCTGCATTTTCTCTACTATTCTGTATTTTTCTTCAGGCATAAGCTCACCATAAACTACATCTATGCCAATTTTTTTTCCGATCTTTTCTGCAATATTTTTACTATCTCCAGTCAGTAAAACAGTTTTTATTCCCCTCTCCTTCAGTTTTTTTACTACGGTGTATGCTTCATCTCTAATTCTGTCAGATATATAAAATTCAGCAACAATACTATTATCAACAGCTCCATAGACAATCGTCATATCCCTTTCAGGTGTTTCTTCAACATCAATACCATGTTCCTTTAAAAATTTTAAATTTCCAACAAGAACAGCTTTATTATTCACGTATCCCTTTACCCCTTTTCCTGCAATCTGGTAAAAATCCTTAAGATCTCCTTCATAATCACCTAAATATTCATAAATAGCTCTGGATAAAGGATGGTTGCTGTTTTTCAGGAGAACAGAAAGATACTTCAGGAGATCTTCTTTATAAATTTTTGATTCCACAACAGTAGGTTTCCCTTCTGTTAATGTTCCTGTTTTATCAAAGACAGCTAAATTTACTTTTCCAATTATCTCAACAATCTCTGGATTTTTTATTAACATTCCCTCTTTTGCCCCTCTACCAACCGCAACAACAACAGCTATTGGCGTTGCAAGACCAAGGGCACAGGGACAGGCTATAATAAGAACAGATACTGAAGCTATGAATCCTATCTGTAAATTGTTTCCAAATATATACCAGATATCAAAAACCAAAACTGAAATAATAAGAACAACAGGAACGAAAAATGCTGTTATTCTATCTGCAAGTCTTCCAATAGGTGGTTTTTTCCCTTGAGCTTCAGAGAGTAGTTTTATTATCTGGAATAAAACTGTATCCCTTCCAGTCTTTTTAGCTTTTACTTTTATAACACCTGTTTTATTTATAGTTCCACCAATAACTGTATCGCCTTTACTCTTAAAAACAGGAAGAGGTTCGCCGGTTATCATTGATTGGTCCACCTCACATTCTCCATAGATAATTATCCCGTCAACAGGGATTTTTTCGCCGGGACGAACTATGACTATATCGCCGACAACAACATTCTCTGCTGGTATCTCTATTTCTTTTCCATCAACTATTATCCTTGCCATCTGTGGCTTAAGAGAAATAAGCTTTTTCATAAATTCAGAAGCTTTAGATCTTGATCTTATTTCAAGATATCTTCCTAAAAGAACAAATGTTATTATTGCAGCAGCGCCATCAAAATAAAGATGTCTCATCCCTTCAGGAAAAAGGTAAGGGAAAAATATAACCAAGATTGAATAAAAATATGCTGTTGAAGTACCTATACTTATAAGGAGATTCATATCCGCTATTCTGTTTCTGATTCCTGAAAAAGCCGATTTATAAAACTCTAATCCGCAGAAAAACTGAACAATGGAAGCAAGTAAAAGGATAAAAAGATTGTTTAATGTAAGGTAGGGAAGTTTTTTTGATAAGCCTATATCAAAAACAGGGAAAAAGGTTAGAAAAAAAATTAAGACAGTCAGGAAGGCTGAAAGGAAAAATCTAAACCTTAGATTTTTTTCAACTATCTCCTTTTTTTTTCAAACTCTTCAAGATTTAAAGACGCATCATAACCTAACTGTTTAATTCTGTCAATAATATCTTCCTTTGTTAATTTTGTAGCGTCATACTCAATATAACCCTTTGAGGTTGCAAAATTTACAGAAACGGATATTATTCCGGGAAGATTCTTCAGTGTTCCTTCTATTCCAGCTGCACAACCTGCACAGTGCATACCTGAGATATCAAGTTCTATACTCTCTTTTTTTCTTATAGTTTCTTCTGCCGAATCTACTTTACCTTTTTTCTTCCCAAAAAAGAACCAGCTTATACCACTTATCAGAAATATAGATGCGGTCAAAACAGAAAATTTTTCCATTTATCTCCTCAGTTAAAATATCCGTTAATAATAATTTATAACAAAACAGGAAATATTTAAATATAGACAGGTAATGAACTGACGAAAAAAGATTTATAATATTTATGCTATAAAATTAAGGATAGGAGCTGTTGATATACAGAAGTTGGGCAGAAATAGACAGTAATAGACTTGTCCACAACACAGATAATGTCTATAAATTCTCAAAAAAGTACATTCTTGCGGTAGTAAAAGCTGATGCTTACGGTCACGGTGCCAGAGAGATAAGCAAGATATTAGAAAATATACCTTATGTCAAAAAGCTGTGTGTAGCAACAGCTGAAGAGGGGAAAGAACTAAGGGAAGCAGGTATTAAAAAAGATATCCTTGTTCTTGGCGGAGTTCTTAAAGAGGAGTTAGACTATTTTAATTACTTCAATCTTCAGCCTGTAGTATCAGATATAGATCAGCTGCACACACTAAGCGGAGTATATAAAGGATCAATTCACATTAAATTTGATACAGGTATGCACAGACTTGGTTTTTACTCTGAAGATATACCTGAAATATTAGAATTTATCAGAAAGTATAATATACGTCTGGAAGGTTTGATGTCTCATTTTCCATCAGCAGATACTGACCCTGAATTTACAGTGAAACAGATAAGCATATTTAAAAAAATAGTTAATATTTTCAAATCTAAAAGAATAAAACTGGATTATATACATATTCAGAATAGTGCAGGTATTGTTTACAACTGCGACTTCTGTAACTGTGTAAGGGTTGGGATATCACTTTATGGAGAAAAGCCTTCAGAAAACTTTCCTTTAGATATAAAAACTGTTATGTCTATAAAATCAAAGATAATATCTATAAAAGAGATAAAAAAAGGTGATAGGGTATCCTATGGGGGTAGATTCAAAGCTCCAAAAAATATGAAAATTGGTATTGTTTCTTTTGGATATGCTGATGGTCTTCCAAGAGAGCTATCAAATAAAGGATACTTTATCGTAAAAAACAAAAAAGCTAATATACTTGGAAGTGTAACAATGGACATGAGCATTATAGATCTTACAGGTATAAAAGATATAAAAGTTGGGGATACAGTCCTTATAGTTGGAAAAAACGGAAAAAATGAGATCTCTTTCAGCAGTATAGCAAAGATGTGTGATACTATACCTTATGAGATAATGTGCAGAATATCAAAAAGAGTAAAAAGGATTATATTATAGTTTCAATAAAAATACAGGGAATGTAAGATGAATGGTTTTTCCATTTTGGTTATTGACGATGAAAAAAATATAACAGATCTTCTCAAGGATATATTAGAAGATGAAGGCTTTTACGTAGAAACAGCCCAGTCTATAAAAGAAGCAAAAGATAGACTTAAGGAAAAGGATTTTGAGATCATATTTCTCGATGTATGGCTACCTGACGGTGAAGGAACAGATCTTATACATTTTATAAAGGATAACAGCCCTATCTCAAAGATAGTTATGATTTCGGGGCATGCAAATATTCCTATAGCTGTAAAAGCACTAAAAGAAGGTGCCTTTGATTTTCTTGAAAAACCAATATCAACAGACAGCATACTTGCTGTTATAGAAAAGGCAAGTAAAGAGATTAGAAAAGAGGTTGAATACAGATTTTTAAAGGAAAAAGAGTTTGAGAGTTTCCAGATTATAGGTGAGAGCGAACCTATAAAAAGACTAAAAAAACAGATAGAAAAAGTGGCCAAAACAAATGCATGGGTTATGATATTTGGTGAAAATGGTACTGGAAAAGAACTCGTAGCAAGATCTATCCATTATCTTAGCAGCAGGTCAGACAAACCTTTTGTTGATATTAATTGTGCTGCTATTCCTGATGATCTCTTAGAATCAGAACTGTTTGGATATGAAAAAGGGGCTTTTTCAGGAGCTGTCAGTAGAAAACTTGGTAAACTTGAAATAGCAGATGGTGGAACAATCTTCCTTGACGAAGTTGCTGATATGAGCCTTTCTTCACAGGCAAAACTTTTAAGAGTTCTTGAGGAAAAAGAGTTCAGCAGACTTGGAAGCAATCAAAAGATAAAAGTTGATATAAGAGTTATATCTGCGACGAACAAAAACTTAGACAGGGAAATACAGGAAGGGAGGTTCAGACAGGATCTTGCATTCAGACTCTCGGTAGTTCCCCTGCACGTTCCACCCTTAAGGGAAAGGGGAGAAGATATAATTCTGCTCGCAGAACATTTCCTCGAAAAATCATGTAAGGAAAACAAAATGGAAAAACCGGTTTTATCAGACGAGGCAAAGGATGCATTATTAAAATACAGCTGGCCTGGTAATGTTAGAGAACTTAAAAATCTTATGGAAAGATTGTGCATATTTTCCAGTGAGGGGAAGATAAATATAAATGATCTTCCATCTTACATTGTAAAAAATAGACCTGTAAGATCAAAAGCTGAGATAGGTATTAAACCCTTAAAACAGGCAAGGGAAGAGGCGGAAAAAGAAGTAATAAAACAGGCCTTAAACCAGTATGGAAGAAATCTTAAAGAAATAGCAAAAATTCTTGAGGTTGATCTTTCATCCCTTTACAGAAAAATAAAACAGTACAATCTGGAGGAATAAAATGCCTTACGTCAATGTGAAAGTAGCAGGAAAGTTAACAAAGGAACAGAAAAAGAAAATAGTTGAAGAGATAACAAAAGTACTTGAGAAATTTGCAAACAAACCTCCCTCGTCAACTTATGTTGTGATTGAAGAAATCAGCAGAGACAACTGGGGAAAGGGTGGAAAACTACTATCTGATAGGTAAGCCCCAAAACAGGGGCTTATCTATATTAGAATAAAAGGCCTGCAGTTATGTAAGGCTGTTTTATCTTTATATCAGCACTGATATCATCTATATCGTCTATTTTAAATCTTTCGTATCTGTATCCTACACCCAAAAAGAGATCTACAGCAAGCGGAACTGTTATAGGTTTTATTCTTATCTCACCATTTAGGTCGTAATAACTGTGGCCCCCGTAAGCTATACCTCTACCTTCTGCTTTTACGCTTATTAGACTAACAGGGCTTATCTCAATAGATCCATACAGCATAGGAACAGGAACTGTTGCAGATGCGGTCTCATCAAGTGTGGAGGATTTAACACGAGCTTCAAAATCAAGAACCCTTACATTAAGTCCAAACTCAACATCCAGTATCCCAGCTGTTGCAAGTCCTACAAACGGAAGATTGTAAAAAAGGGTAATATCATAATGATCCATCTTAACATTTGATTCTACAGTATCCCCCACGGTAAAGACCTGATTTCCATACCTGAAAGACCTTGTTATTGTTCCTGTTCCCGAGAAATCCATTTTCATGTACTGTAGAGCTATATTCGGAAGAACAGGAACTGGATGCTCAAGTTTGGCTTTGAAAAAATAAGAGTTCTCATCACCAATACTGAGATCATCTTTAAGATCAACCTGATCTCCCTTATACTGAACCCATCCTGAAGGCTTTTGCTTTATATAACCTGCAGATATCTCTCCTTCAAAAAGAGGAACAGCCTGTGAAAATCCAAATAATGAGAATAAAGCTAAAGTTGAAACCGTTTTTTTCATAATTTTACCCTCCTTTTTTTTTTACCTTTCCCTCATGCCTGCTATAAACTCTTCAACCATCTGTCTTGCCTGCCAGTCTGTGTACTGAATTGGAGGATGCTTCATAGTATAGGCAGATATTGAGTATAAAGCTCCTCCAACACCCCTATCCTGAGCAAGCTTTGCACACCTTATCGCATCTATAGCCACACCTGCACTGTTAGGTGAATCTTCAACATCAAGCCTTAGCTCAAGATACATAGGAACATCTCCAAAAAGCCTGCCTTCAAGTCTTATAAATGCTACCTTCCTATCCTTAAGCCATGGCACATAATCAGACGGTCCTATATGTATATTTCTCGGATCCATTCCATAAGGGATTAATGAAGAAACTGCTTCTGTTTTAGACCTTTTCTTTGTTGCAAGTCTGCTCCTTTCAAGCATATTAAGAAAATCCGTATTTCCACCAACATTTAACTGGTATGTTCTGTCTATCTTTACTCCTCTATCAAGAAGAAGCTGAGTAAGAACTCTATGTGTTATAGTTGCACCCACCTGAGACTTTATATCATCTCCTACTGCTGGAATACCTTCTGATTCAAATTTCTTAGCCCATTCGTCATCAGAAACAATGAACGTAGGCATACAGTTTACAAAAGCAACACCGGCCTTTAAACATGCTTCTGCATAAAATCTGGCGGCTTTCTCAGCACCGACCGGAACATAATTTATAAGGACATCAGCTCCAGACTCAACAAGAACTTTTGTAACTGTTTCAAGACTATCCTCCCTGGCTTCAGAAAGAACAAAAGCATTTTCTGCTGGATAATTTTTCATATGTTCAGGATAACCATCCAGAACTTTACCTTTTCTAACTTCTACTCCTGTTTTTGGTAAATCTTTTTGAAAAATAGCTGTACAGTTTGGAGGGTTGAATACAGCTTCAGATATATCGTAACCAACTTTTCTCTCATCAATATCCCAGGCAGCTACAACCTCAATATCCCAAGGTCTATATCCACCTATTTCTTCATGCATAATACCGCTTGCTTCAATATTCTGTTTTTCCTTGTAGTAGTAAATTCCCTGAATCAGGGCACTTGCACAGTTCCCCACACCAGCTATAGCAATTTTTATCTTTTTTTCCGACAATGTATATATCCTCCTTATAGTATTATCTCTTTTGCTTTTATTATCTCAGGAATATTCTGGATCTCCTCTAATATCGCCTCATTGATTCTCTCGTCTAACTGAAGAGCACCAAGTGCTATCTTTCCTTTCTCAAGTCTTCCAAGTCTGAATCCTGCAATATTTATGTTATGTCTTGCCAAAATCTCACCAAGCTTGGCTATCACCCCTGGAACATCTTTATTCTCAAAAACAAGTATTACCCCTTCAGGATCTATATCTATCCAGTACTTATCTATCAACATTATTTTAGGAAATTTACCGTAGAAAGCAGTCCCGCCAACAGTATGTTCCTTTCCATTCTCTTTAGCTGTTATTTTAATAAACTCCTTAAAGTTAAGACCCTCTTCCCTTGTTGATTCAACAATTTCTATACCCCTTTCCTTTGCAAGAAAAGGAGCATTTATAATATTCACAGGTCTATCGAGAATCGGAGAAAGGAAACCTTTTAAAACATAAGCCACAATAGGTTTTATATGTTCTGCTATAGATCCTCTTACCTCAACGTGAAGTTCTCTGAAGTTCCCACCTGCATATTGGGTTAAAAAGCTTCCAAGCCTTTCAGCAAGCAGGAGATAAGCTTTTATGTTTTCAAAACCCTCAGTAACTGTAAAAGGTGCATTAACTGCTGCCTCAACAAACTGTCCTTTAAGGGCAGCTATCACCTGATTTGCTATCTTTATGGCCACCTTATCTTGAGATTCGTATGTGTTTGCCCCAATATGTGGAGAAAGGCTTATATTGGAAAACTCAAAAATCCTTCTTATCCTGTCGTCAGGAGGTTCTTTTCCAAAAACATCAAGACCTATACCAGCAAATTTCCCTTTTTTCATAAACTCATACATTGCATCTTCATCAACTATCCCTCCCCTTGCACAGTTTATGAAGTAAACACCATCCTTCATCATCTCAAACTCTTTTTTGCCTATCATACCTCTTGTCTCTTCAGTTAACGGACAGTGCAGGGTTACTATGTCAGATCTTTTAATAAGTTCCTCAAGTGTATCAACAAGCTCAACACCAAGCCTATCGCCTTTTTCCCTGGGTATATAAGGATCGTAAGCAATAACCTTTGAGCCTGCAGCTTTACACCTTATAGCAACCTGAGAACCTACATTCCCCAAACCTATAATACCAACAACTTTCCCGTCCAGTTCCTCACCCATAAACTTTTTTCTGTTCCATTCACCATGAAGCATTGACTCATGGGCAAGATGAAGCTTTCTCAAAACAGCATACATATGAGCTATAGTAAGCTCGGCAGCACCTACAGTATTTGCACCAGGCGTGTTAACTACAAGTATTCCCCTTTTTGATGCAGCTTCAAGATCAACATTATCTACACCAACACCGGCTCTCCCAACAACTTTAAGCCTTTCAGCTCTTTCAAGGAGTTCTTCTGTGACAGGTGTCCTGCTTCTCGTTATAATAGCATCATAGTCCGATATTATCTCTAAAAGTTCATTCCACTGTATTTCAGGCTGATAATCAAGCTCTATATCTTCATCTTTATTTAAGATATCAAGTCCAACACTTGATATATGATCTGTAACAAGAACTTTAAACATTTATCTTTGTTCCTCCTTGATTGATTTAAATATTGAAAATTAACCTTATTATACTAAAATTTAGAAATTTTAAATAAAAAAAGATCAGTCCAGCCTCATACCAAAAAAGATAGTTACAATCACGAGTAATATGAATAAAACCATCA
>CAZFKX010000013.1:0-7372 GCA_964519345.1 uncultured Aquificales bacterium | reverse complement strand
TTATACTTCTTATCTTTCCTTTTATTTCTCTATGCATTTTTATAGGTATTTTTGTTTTTAGTTTTGGTATTTTGAGTAGTCCTCTTTTCTTGCTTACTCTTTCTATTTCAAAATGCTGTGGTATATGTATCGTTTGTTTTGACTTTTTCTTTTTGAATTTTGGAAAATCTGCCTGTCCTTTGAAAAAGTTTTTGTATGCTCTATCAAGGTTTTTTACTGTTTCCTGTAGGCTTTGGCTGTTTGTTTCTTTTAAAAATGTGTATTCTTGCTTTAATTGTGGTAGTAATTTCTTATATTCGTAGTAGTTCCATTTTACTGCTTTTCCTTCAAACTCTTTCTTAGATATTTCCAGTAGTTTGTTGTATACAAATCTACAGTGTCCAAATTGGGTGTTTAAAAACTGCAGTTGCTTTTCATCTGGATAAAGCCGAAATCTATATACATACTCTACAATCATATCTTTTTTTGGTTCTCTATATATTTTTTTATAACATCCTACTCCTTATAGTCACTCAAATCTATAGATTTGCCACTTATAGAACCTATTGTCTCTATGTAATATGATGGGTTCCATAGATGTCCTTTCCATAATTTCTTTTTCAATTGTGGAAATTTTAAAAACAATTTTCTTGCTGTTATTCCTTTTATCATTTTGACTATGTAAGACGGAGCTATTTTAGGGTGAGCTGATGCAAATATATGCACGTGGTCTTGGTTCACTTTGTTCACCTCAATTTAGAAAATTGTGTTCACCAACTTCTATCATAGCAATCTCAAATCCTTTTTCTTCAGCTATTTCCTGTAAAACTTGTTTCATATATTCTTCAACTTCAGCAGTTAAAACTTTCCTTCTGTATTTTGTGGAAAAAACAATATGATAATTACAGTTATAAACGCACGTTCTTGCTCTTTTAATGTTAGGCTTCAAACTTTTATTACCCATAACACATATAGTATAAGGTGGCAAGCGATTAAAAGCAAATTATATAAGATTAAATTGAAAATCATATAGTTAAACGGTAATTTGTTGTCGTTTGCAAAGCAAACGACCGCTTTTGTATCTCCTCACTTTAGTGAGGAGGATTAAAAGTGTAGATTATCCTAAATCCTACAGCATTTAAGACTTGATTTTCGGTTTTTTTTCGGTTATATTAAAAACAGGAGGTTAGGGTATTGATAACAAGAAGACAGAAAGAGATTCTTCAGTTTATAATCTGGTTTTCTTCAAAAAATGGACACAGCCCGACTCTTAAAGATATAGCGGAACATTTTGGTTTATCCGCTGTCTCAACAATTCATGAACATATAGAAAAGCTTGTAAAAGAAGGCTATCTGATAAAAACTGGAAGGGGAAAAATAAAGATAAACAGGGAAAAACTGTTTGAAGAAGAACCTCTAAAATTTCCTTTTTACGGACATATAGCAGCTGGAAGACCTATAGAGGTAGAACAGGATATATTTGAGTATGTTGATCTCACAGATCTCATACAGTGCGACAACTGTTATGCACTTAAAGTTAAAGGAAACTCAATGATAGATGAACATATTATAGACGGTGATATTATTATCGTCGAAAAAAGAAACTATGCGTTAAATGGGGAGACGGCTGTTGTTCTTATTGATAGGGAAGAAGCAACACTTAAAAAATTTTATCTGTTAGATAACGGAATTGTAAAACTTGTTCCCGCAAATGAAGACCTTGAACCCATGTATTATGAAGCTGACAGAGTTCAGATTCAAGGTGTAGTAAAAGGAATCATCAGATCTTACAAAGGACTTAAAAGGAGGTTCTAAGCATGATCCGTTATGAAGTATCCACCATAAGCATGCTTGAAAACCAGTGGAAAAAGATAGAAATATCAAACGGCAAGTACCATTACCATTACATGCTTTACAAATTTACAAAAAACTCAAAAAATGTGTCTCTAATAGATTGTGGAAATAGATTCAATCCTTTTCTGATAACAAACATAGCAAAATTTGAAAATTTAGACCCTAAAAAACTTTTGAGCCGTATAAAAATAGTTAGAGTTTTTACAGTTTTTCAGCTAAAAACAGCTATAAACAAAAGTATAACCACTAATCCAGATATTATTATAATCTCGGATATTGACGAGATACTTAAAGATCAGAGCATAAGCGAAGAAGAAAAAAGAATATATATATCTTCTGTTGTTGAAAAGATAAAACTTGTAGATATTCCTTTTTTTATTGTAGGAGAAAGCTTTATGTTCACAAATATATCAGTGAGTAATTGAGGTGTAAAATGGGAAAAACTGTTCCTTCAGGAACGCAAATAATAAAACTAAGCAAAAAAGAGCTTTCACTTTTCAGAAAAGCGTTAAGAAAAGAGGACAAAAAAATATTTGATAGACTCTTTTCTTACGCCAAGTTTCATTCACAGGCTGTAGGAAATTCGGGAAGTATAAATCCTATAGAGACTGTTATTATCTCAATACTTATAGAAATGGAAAAAGAGATACAGGAAATAAAAAATGAAAGGAAAAAAATTTCAGATCCTTGATATATATTCAGACTCTTTTGGAATACATATATGGATGCTGTCAGAAGATGGAAGAAGATTTTCTGTTTTCAGAAGGTTTAAACCTTACTTTTATATGAGCGATAAAAAAGATGCTGTAAAAATTCTTTTAAGAAGGTTCAGTAGAAAAATAGATATAAAGAAGACAGTAAAAAAAGATCTCATAAAAGGAGAGATACAGGTATATAAGATAACAGCAAACACTCCTTTAATATACCTTAAAACGGTATCTTTTATTAGAAAAAACAGAATTTTTGAAGATACGGAAATTTACAATATACAGCTGACACCGGCACAGTTATTTATGTATGAAAAAAGAATATTCCCTTTCTGTACTGTAAAACCTGTTGAAAATAACGGAAAGGTTATGTTCAAAAAAATAGACAGTTTTGAAAATACAGATTACAGCATATTTAATCTTAGAATTATGAGAATAAAACCCGATCTTGAAGGCGAAAACCCAAAGCAGATTAAATACCTACCTCCTTTATATATAGAAATGGAAGGAGAACCAGGAATTGTTGTTGACGATGGTAATTTAGAGTATATATCCGCGATTTTAAAAAAAAAGATCCCGATATATTAATAGTAGATTATGGAGATGAGATTATAATTCCTAATCTTATAAAGGGAGGTATAGACAATCTTAATAGAACAAAAACGCCTCCATTTACAAAAAAGGGAAGAAGTTTTATCTCTTATGGACAAACAGTTTATACAGCAGACTCAACTTATCTACTTGGCAGAATCCATATAGACCCAAAAAACTCATTTTTTTATAATGAGATAGGCTTAGACGGACTCATTGAACTTTCAAGAATATCCTCAATACCTGTACAGCAGTTGTCGAGAACAACAATAGGAACGCCCATAACCTCAATAGAGATGAGAATAGCATTTGAAGAAGGATATCTTATTCCCTTTAGAAAAAATAATCCTGAAGATCCAAAAACAGCAGACAAACTCATAGAGATTGATAAAGGGGGTCTTTCCTTCAGACCTATAACTGGGATATTCGAAAATGTTGCAGAGTTTGATTTTTTCTCAATGTATCCATCAATAATACTAAACTACAATCTTTCATATGAAACCATAAACTGTCCCCATAAAGAATGCAAAACAAAACTTCCCACAGGTTACAGGATCTGTACAAAGAAAGAAGGAATAGTGCCAAAAGCTTTAAGATTTCTGCTCAATAGAAGGATGCACTATAAAGAGCTAATGAAAGATCCAGATTCGCAGAAAGATATCTTTAATAGGAGACAGAAAGGTTTGAAATGGCTTCTTGTAGTAAGCTTTGGATATTTAGGCTATAAAAATGCCGTTTTCGGTAGAATAGAATCCCACGAAACAACAACAGCTGTAGGAAGACAACTTCTGATTTTCGTGAAAGAATTTATAGAAAGTAAAGGTTTCAGACTTCTCCATGCGCTGACAGATTCAGTCTGGATATACAAAGAAAATGTAGATGAAAAAGATTATATAGATCTTGAGATCTCTTTGAACAACAAGCTTAGAAAAAAATTTAAAGGGATTAATAAAAATTCTATGGATTTCAGAATAAATCTTGAAGGTATCTTTGACTGGATAGCGTTTCTTCCTTCAAAAGATGACGGTGTTGGCGTGCCTAATAGATTTTATGGAAAATTTAAAAACGGAAATATAAAGGTTAGAGGTATAGAAATTAGAAGATCAGACGCACCTCAGTTTGTTAAAGAGTTTCAGAAAGAAATACTGGAAGTCCTTAAAAGAGCTAAAGATAAAAAACAGTTTTTAGAAAGGCTAAGCGACACGCAAGATATATTGGAAAAATACAGAGAAAAATTAAAAGAAGGCGATTTTAATATTTTACAGCTTGCTGTAAGAAAAAAAATATCAAAAAATCCCAGAGAGTATAGAAAAAGAACAGATATATCAGAAACTGTAGGAACCCTTTTAAAAGAAGGAATAAAAGTAAATCCTGGAGAAAGGGTAAATATAATTTATATCAAGGACGGCAGTATAAAAGGCATTCCTCTCGAAATATATATAAACAACCTAAGACCCCTTGATATAGAAAAATATATTAAAATTCTTGAAAACAGCTATTTTCCATTTATATATTTTTTGAAAGATCAGTCTTTATTAGATTGATTATTATTGCTTTTATTCTTATTCATATTTTCTTTTTTAATACTTCCCCTATCCTTTTTCTCATCTTTTCCCTTAACTTCAACACTAACAGATATAACAGCTGTGGCCTGTCCAGCAAAAGATAAATTTAAAAACCCTAATAAAAAGATCATAGGTATAAACTTTTTCAAGACAACTCCCCCTTTTTATTATTTATGTTATTCAAATTTTTAGAAATTTTCAATTCCCAGTTGCTTTTTATTATCTCTCTTTGCAAAGTTAAACTATCATTATCCCGAAAGGGAACAGCATAAGGAGAAATTTCAATTCTCCTCTTTTCCTTTTCTGTCAGAGGCGGAATATCTCCTTCTATAGTTGCAACTGTAGAAAAGCTTTTTCTCCCAATAGGTTCAACCAGACCTATTTTAAAACCAGCTTCAATCAATCCTCTTCTAACCGCTAATGATGCACTGTATGTTGCGAAAATCCCATCTTTCTTCATCAGCCTTTTAATTAACTTGAATATATTAACTGTCCACATTTCTGTATTCACCTTAGGAGAAAAAGGATCGTAAAAAACGGCGTCAAATTTAATATCTTTTTGAGAAAGATTTTTGATAATCTGTCTTCCTTCGCCAAACATAATCTTTAGAGTGGTATTATCACTTTGAGATATATAAATGTTTTCCTTAAAATGCCCTGAAAGTATAAAGCAGAAAGCATCTTTAAGATTTTCCGGTATGTTCAGCTTTTTTATTCTATCAAAAACTTTCCTATCTTTTTCAACAGATATGATTTCAACGTAAGAACTTTTTGATAATTTTCTCAACTCTGTCAATGCAACTGCAGTGTTGTAACCAAGTCCAAAGCCAACATCAAGAATATAAATCTTACCTTCTTTTAAAGCTTTTTCTATAATCTTTGTGGGTTTTACAAACTTGTGCAGACTTTCTGTGTATGCCCCTGCCTTCGTACTGTGATATGCCTCTTTATACTCCTGATTTATAAAAGTTTCTGTTCCATCTGCAGTAACTATTTTACAGTCCATCTTCCCTCGGTTATAAGTTTGTCTCCAGAAAATATTTTTCCTATAAAAATATCTCCCTTTTCAAACTCTCCAACACCCTCAGGTGTTCCACACATCAAAATATCGTAATCATTAAGACTGAAATAACTTTTTACTTCATTGATTATCTGATCTATTGTATAAATCATCTCAGAAAGATCACCCGATTGTTTAATTTCTCCATTAATCCACAATTCCATCTTTATGTTATTAATATCCTTAATATCTACAAACTCTGAAAAAACTGCAGAACCGTCAAAAGCTTTAGCTTTTTCCCATGGAAGTCCTCTGTCTTTAAGCCTTTTCTGGACTTCTATTAAGGTTAGATCAATACCAAATCCTACACCTGTTATCTTCCCATCCTTGAATATAAACGATATCTCCCCCTCATACCTGCATTTTTTATCAGGTTTAATTAAAAAATCCGATATACTGCTGTTTGGCTTTAAAAATAAAACAATCTCTTCAGGATTTTTATTACCAAGTTCCTCAATATGCTTTGTATAATTTCTCCCTACGCATAAAACCTTTGAAGGATAAACTTTTTCGCCGTTAAATACAACATATCTCATTTTAAACCTCTGCAAAAAGAAAGATCGGTTTTCTTTGAATAATATTTATTTCCAAAAGGTATTCTGAAAAAAGCTCAAGACTTCTAAGATGTTCAGAGGAAAGGCAGTAGTCCAGATTTTTAAGATACTCAACTGCTTTTTTATCTTTATTTACATACTTTTCAGGGTTCTCAAAAAATTTATTTTTAGATTCTTTCAAAATTTTATGAAATTTTTTTATCTCTTCCTTGTTCTCCTTATAAAAATCTTTTCTCACACACCAGAGAGCAAAAACAAAAGGCAGTTTTGTTTTCTTATACCATATACTTGAAAGATCATAGCTGTACTTCTTAGATTCAGCATATTTTATAGCACTGTCTCCTATAAGAAGAACTGCTTCTTTATCTAAAAAATATTCATTTTCAAGATCACGGTAATTAACATTTTTATTAAGAAAATTCTTAAATATAACCATAGTCAAGTATCTTGATGTTTTTGAGGCTTTCGTAAGATATATCTCGTTAATCTCTTCCAGAGGCTTGTCAGAAAGTATTATTACAGATCTTACCTTATTCAAAGAGCTTATTGAAAGATCTGGAAGTATCAGATATTCCGAAAAATTTTCTATATAGTGTGCTGAGGATATAAAACCCAGATCTATCTTTTTTTTTGATAAAAGATTGTTTATCTGTGAAGGAACTCCTTTTATAAGATCGTAATGGAAATCTGGATTTAGACCAGTTTTTTCAAAGTTAAAAGGTAACGTATTAAGATAATCAATCCAGCCTATTCTCAAGCTTTCATATTCCCCTTTAAGATCGTTAGTAATATATTATACATTAAGTAAGATTCTTCAGTTTTCCACAATAAAAATCAAGATAATGTCAGATTTCTCTCAAAATATCGTTATTAATAATAAAGAAATGATTTAGCGAGGTTCTGGCTTGAGTTATGCCAAAGTATTTATTTTCTTGACATTTTTTTATCATAAATGTTTAAATAAAACTTGCTATTCAATTGGGGGAGGAAGCGATGGATAAGAGGAAGGGGGAAAAGTATCTCATCGCATTATCAGGATTATTCCATGATATTGGGAAGTTT
>CAZFKX010000012.1:0-49286 GCA_964519345.1 uncultured Aquificales bacterium | reverse complement strand
TATCATTTGCTCAGAATAATCTTTTAGTATTGAAAAATATGGAAAATCCCTATGGTTATACAATAAAAATTTTAAATTTAATTCATCAAAATAATAGCTTGGAATGGGTATTTTAAGCAGTTCTGCATCTTCACCGAATATATTTTCTTTATTGTCAGCACTAAATCTTTTAACAAAATATCCATTTACAAATCCACGAAGTTTAGATGGAAGATATAATTCATCTGCAAAAAGTAGAGTGTAGTCTCTGTTTTCCATTACAGTCTCAATTCATTTGAAAAGAGTCTCAACTTATATGAAAAAGTCTCATTTTTTCTGAAAAACTACAAAATATTCTTATAAATTCAATACAGGGAGGGAGGGTGACGGGACTTGAACCCGCGACCCCAAGGGCCACAACCTTGTGCTCTGCCGACTGAGCTACACCCTCCGTAAGAGGCTTATATTATATGACTGTTTAGGATTTTTTTCAAGACACCCCCGTTCCCTTAAATCTTGATCCTTCCAATACAAGTATCATTAGAATAAAAGATACTACAAAAAACCCGTACACAACTTTATTATATTTTATCCAAAAAGTTTTAGAAGATATAAGATAAACATCGCTTACAAGATACCCTTCCTCAAACAAGGATAAAGATCCTTCAATCTCACCAACTGGATTGATCACTGCAGATATGCCGGTATTTGCAGATCTAACAAAATATCTACCATTTTCTATAGCCCTGATTCTTGCCATTTCAAAATGCTGAAAAGGAGCAGGGGATTTACCAAACCAGGCATCGTTTGTTACATTTACTATCAGATTACCCTTCTTTGAAAACTTACTTACGAAGTATGGAAATATAGCTTCGAAACATATAAGGGGCACAATTTTAAAATCTCTGTAAGAAAGAATCTTTTGATTTTTTCCTGAAACAAAATCATATCCTTCAAGATACGGAAAAAGTTTTGAAAAGATCTTAAAAGGAAAAGGAACATACTCACCAAACGGAACAAGTTTTATTTTGTTGTAAAACTCAACTATCTCATGGTTTTCATCAAAGAGAACAAGGGAATTGTAAAGGTTTATCTTTTCCCTATCAAAAAAAACATTATCAAGACCTATAAGGAAAGGTCTTTTTATATCCTTTACATTTTTGAAAAAGTATCTCTTATAGATAAAATGCTCTCCGTATAAAGGATAAAATGGAAGTGCTGATTCAGGAAGAACTATAATGTCTGGTCGAAATCTTTTAATCTTTTTAATAATATTTACATATCTATCTATAATTTTTTTCTTCTCAGATCTTGTTTTCTCATCCTGAAGTACATTTCCTTGAATAACAGCAACAGTCTTTTTAATACCGTAAGGTTCGTACATCTTTATCCTCAAAGCTCCCACAGTAAAAATCAAAACAAAAACAGTCATATACGAAATGAGAAAGAATATAGAGTTTCTATTTCTGTAATGTATAAAGTAGAAAACAGCAACAGCTCCTGTTATAGAAAGGAAAGATAGTCCGTAAATACCCATAACAGATGAAAGCTGTGCAACTGGATTAATATAAGAAAGTGTATAACCTGCCAAATTCCAGGGAAATCCACTAAAAGGAAAAAACTCTCTAAAAAATTCAATTAAAATCCATACAAAAGGTAACATAAAAAGATATGAAGCTCCGTATCTTCTTTTTAAAAAATAAATAACTACTGAAAAAATAACGAACTGTATAATACTAAATGCCACAGAAAATAGTAAAAAAAGGAAAATACCTGAAGGTAACGAAACTTCTCCATAATATGTTAATGCAGATACTATCCAGTAAAATGAAAAAACTGAGAAAGAAATCCCTGCTATAAAGGAAAAAACTATATTTGATTTAAGATCCTTTCTTTCTATATTTCTAAAAATCAAATAGAAACCTGCTATATATATAAATGGAATAAAATAATCCGGAAAAGAAAGTGCTATAAAAAAACCTGACAGTACAGCAAAAGAGAAATTTTTCATGATTTTAATCCTTGTTTTGTTTGGATTATATAATTATAATTGCCTGAATTATCAATAGAAATTATTATGGAGGAAATAATGGGAAAACTCAAAGTTGTAGTTGATAGAACAATATGCGAAGGAATAGGTCCGTGTGCAGAGGAGACAAAATATATTGAACTTGATAAAAAACATAAAGCGGTTATCCTTGAACCGGACAAACCTAAAGAAGATGTTATGGAAAAAGCTCAACAGGTCAAAAGGCAGGAAGTTATATTGGATCTAACCCCTGAAGAAGAAGAAGAGATATTTAGATCAGCGGAAGCATGTCCTGTAAAAGCTATATTTATATATGATCCTGAAACAGGAGAACAACTGTATCCTTAACTACTGTTTGACGATTTTTTTATAAATAATTGACTTAATAAACTTTTAATATTATTATTTTCAAAAAGGAGAGGGGATAAAATTATGAATAGATCTTTATATGCGTTTTTATTGTTCTGCCTTATTTCCTTGTCTTTATCAGCTGAAAACAACAAAAACAAATGGAATATTCATGCTGAACTTTCTTATGTTAAGACCTCGGGAAATTCGGAAACAGAAACATTTGCCACCAAAATTGAAGGTATTAGAGATTTCAACGCTACAAGATTAAAATTAAAGGGAGATTTTTTATACGGTAAAGCTGAAAAAAGGGAAAATACCAATAAACTAACAATCATCGGCAGAATAGAAAGGGTTGTGTTTGAAAAGTTTTTTGGTTTTGCCGAGGACAGTTACTATAGAGACAAATTCTCCGGTTATGATTATAGAAATGTTTTATCAGCTGGAATTGGTTACGATATTTTAAAAACAGAAAAACACAAACTTAAAGGAATGGCTTCATTAGGTTATGCCGTTGAAAAATACAGAACAGGAGGATCAGAAGAGTATCCAACAGGCGGATTAAATCTGGAATATGCCTGGAATATTCAGGAAAATCTAAAATTCAAGCAAGAATTAAAATATGAAACAGATCTTAATAAAACAAAAGTTTACTTTCTTAACTCAAACACAGCCTTAGAGGTCAAAATAAACGAATATCTTTCCCTGGGTGTAGGCTTGAAGATAGCTTATCAGAACAAACCTCCTTCTGAAAGTATTAAAAAGACCGATAAAACGTTTTTAACCTCACTAATATATGATTTTTAAAATATTAAGCTAAACCCATTACCTCTTTATATTTATCAACAACAGCCCTTCTAACCTGTTCAGTGAACTCATTATCAAGGGACTGGATTATATCCACATATATACCCTTAGAACTCATTTTCTTTGGGAAAGTAACAAAAAGACCTCCGTGTTTAGACTCTACAAGCTTTATGCCTTTTATAATCAAAGTATCCTCAATTGTTATATCGGCTACAGCTCTTACCCTTCCGCCTATTCTACCTGTATCAAAAGGATATATCCTTACTTCAGTAATTTTCATATCCAAAATTTATTCCTTTATCTTAAATTGTCAGTATATTATTAAGCTCAAAATCCTTTAAATCAGGTTTTTTTATTCTTCCAAAGGAAACCTCAAGAGGCTTAGGCAGTATTTTTCCATTCTCAAGTGCAACCATGAAATCTCTACCACCTCTCATAAATTCTTCTACAGCAAAAACACCAAATCTTGAAGCCATTATCCTGTCATAAGAAGTGGGGGATCCTCCTCTCTGAATATAACCTAAGACCGAATACCTTACACCACCAAAATCAAATGGTTTAAGTTTTTCATTTAAAATATCAGCTATCTCTTTTGCCGAAGCAACACCTTCAGCAACAACAACTATAGCAAACTTTTTTCCTCTATTTAAGGCATCAACTATAGATTTTACTATAACATGCATTGGAAATGGGTATTCTGGTATCAGGGTAACATCAGCTCCAGTTGATATGCCAGCAGCAAGTGCCAAAAATCCACTTTTTCTTCCCATAACCTCTATAACGAACACCCTCTCATGTGACTCTGATGTGTCTCTAATTTTGTCAATAGCATCAACTGCGTTATTCACAGCTGTATCAAAACCTATAGTGTACTCTGTTCCATAGGTATCATTATCTATAGTTTTGGGTATTCCTATAATTGGTATTCCAAACTCCTTAGACAAAAGATAAGCTCCCTGAAAAGATCCATTTCCACCAATAACAAAGAGGCCGTCTATCTTTTCTTCCCTTATATTATCAGCAGCTATCTTTCTGTATTTATATTCTAAAAATCTATCTTCCCTTGCTGACAAAAGAAAAGTTCCCCCTTTATCTATAATACCTCCCACATCACGAGGTGTAAGCGAGACAAACTGTTTTTCTATAAGGCCTTTAAAACCTCTTCTTACACCTATAACCTCGCAGTTATAGTAATGCCCAGCTCTAACGACTGCTCTAATACATGCATTAAGTCCTGGCGCATCCCCACCGCTTGTAAGAACAGCTATTTTTTTCATTTTTTCCTTTCCATCATATAACAGTAATTAAAAGCCTCAGACATTGTAGGATAAATTCCTCCTGTCTTCTTATCTATAAATATTTTTCTGATAACGGTTTCTTTCTCATACCCCTCCAGATAAACTTCACCTACAAAATATTTTTCGTTCTCACATACATTTATCTTAGATACATACGAACTTCCCCCTATATAATCCTTCATCAAATTTTCAGCATCGTCAATTGATAAGGCAAAAGAAGTATAGATAAATCCAACAAAGAAAAATAAAGCGATAACACAATTTTTCATTTCTACGCCCCCAGAAATATTTAATATTATTAAAATTAATAGATAATTGCTGTCAGGAAATAGTCAACTATAAGAACGAGAACGGAAGAAACAACCACAGCAGTTGTTGTTGATCTTCCAACACCTTCAGCCCCACCTTTTGTCACATAACCAAAATAGCATGAAACTATAGTTATAATCGTTGCAAATCCCATAGATTTATAAAGTCCACCTAATATATCATAAAGTTCCGTAAAGTCTTTCATTTTTTCAACAAACAGATAAGGGTTTATACCGTAAAGGTTTACAGCTACGAAGTATCCGCCTAAAAGTCCAAAAGTATAAGAAAGAATTACTAATGCGGGAACCATAAAAAGGGAGGCTAAAAGCCTCGGTGCTATTAGATATCTAACAGGATTTACAGCCATAACCTTTAAGGCGTCGATCTGTTCTGTAATTTTCATAGTTCCTATATTTGCAGCCATTGCAGAACCTGACCTTGCTGTAACAAGAAGAGCTACAAGTACAGGTGAAAGCTCTCTCGAAAGAGAGAGAGAAACAAGAGCACCTATTAGAAACTCTGCATTAAATTTATGAAATGTTGGATACGTCTCAACAACAAGAACACCTCCTGTAAAAAATCCAGTTATACCGATCAGGGGTGCCGCCGTAACGCCAATCTCTTCCATGTATTTGAGTATATGTTTGATTTTTGGAGGGGAGAGAACTATAACTTTTATAGTTTCAAGAAATAATAAGAATGCCGCTCCTGTATGTTCAACAAAGTTTTTTATTTTTTCCATCCTAAATATCCGTTATATCCTCGCCTGTAATATCAATATCTGATAAAAGCTCATCGCTTTCCCAGGGTGTTTGATCTATTATAGCATTATGATCATCTGTCTCCTCATGTAGAGGTTCTTCAAATCTCTGTTTGGCAAGATTCTCAAATTTTGTAATATCCTTTATAAACGCAAGATTCACAGTTCCAGTTGGACCATTCCTCTGCTTGGCTATAATTATCTCGGCAAGACCTTCCTCTTCTGGGGTGGGATTTTTCTTGTAATACTCAGGCCTGTGTATAAACATAACAAGATCAGCATCCTGCTCTATGCTTCCGCTTTCACGAAGATCAGCAAGCTGAGGTCGCTTATCCGCTCTCATTTCTGCCTGTCTTGATAGCTGAGCAAGAGACACAACAGGTATATTCAGCTCCTTCGCAAGGGCTTTAAGACCTCTTGATATCTCGGCAACTTCCTGCTGCCTGTTTTCAGTTCTTCTATGCGATCTCATAAGCTGTAAGTAATCTATAACAATAAGCTGTATATCTTTTTCCCTTTTAAGTCTTCTTGCCTTTGCTCTCAGATCAAGAATTGACAACGAAGCTGTATCATCAATGTAAATAGGTGCTGTTGATAGGATAGAAGCAAGATCTGTTATTTTTAGTATCTCATCCTGACTTAAAAACCCAGATCTTATTTTTTTAAGATGAATTCTTGATTCTAATGACAAAAGTCTCATAACGATCTGTTCTTTTGACATTTCAAGGGAAAAAAATGCTGAAGGTATCTTTTCTATAACAGAAATATTATGAAGTATTGAGAGAGCAAGAGATGTTTTACCCATTGCAGGTCTGGCAGCTATGATTATAAGATCACCCGGATGAAAGCCTGTTGTAAGTCTGTCAAGATCGTAAAATCCTGATGGAATTCCTGTTATAACTGTCTCTTTTTTAGAAAGTTCATTTATTATGTTAAGTGTTTCTTTAACCACATCTTTTATCTCATAGTAATGAGTTATAGCTCTCTCCTCATTGAGCTTAAATATTTCAGACTCTGCCTCTTCAACAAGTTCATTGACGTCTTTATAATCTTTTGCTTTCTGAATTATATTTTGAGAAACCTGTATAAGACCTCTTGCTATTGATTTTTCCTTTATCTGTCTTGCTATACTTTCGACAACATTAGGAGGAGATGCTTCATTAACTATCAGTCCTAAATATGAACTTCCACCTATCTGTTTTAATTTTCCCTTGCTTTTAAGATGATTTCTAACAACTAAAATATCAGGAACTTTTCCTTTTTCCGATATATCTATAATCGCCTGATAGATAATTTTATGTTTACTGTTAAAAAAATCAGAAGGCCTAAGTATATTAAGAACGAGATCAACCACTGAAGGCTCCACCATAAGCGAACCTAAAACAGCTCTTTCAGATTCCTCATCATGTGGAAGGGGAATATCAAGATGATCCATACAAAACCTCAAAAATTTCTTTAGGATAAGTTAATTATAAGTTATAAGTTATGCTGAGTGAATATATTATTCAAAATAAAGAGCCTCCCTAAGGAGGCTCTGGATTATATATTTTCAGGTGTTACATTCACTTTAATTGTAGCACTGACCTGTGGATGTAGCCTGATAGTTATGTTGTAAGTCCCTATATTTTTTATTGGATTTCTAAGCATTATTTTCTTCTTTTCAACCTCTATTCCTTTTTCCTTTATAGCCTGTGCAATATCAGAGGTTGTAACAGAACCAAAAAGTTTTCCTGTAGTACCAACTGATTTTTTTATTTCTATCTCAAGGCCATCAAGCTGTTTTGCAATTTCTTCAGCTTTGGCTTTTTCTCTTTCAAGTTTTCTCGCTTTCTGTTTTAGTATCTCCTGTACATGTTTTATATGGCTATCTGTTGCTTCGAGGGCAAAACCTTTAGGTATTAGATAGTTTCTTGCGAAACCTCTTTTTACTTCTATAATATCACCTATAGTTCCCCAACCTTCTACATCCTTTGTTAGAATTACTTTCATTCCTGCTCAACCTCCTACATTATTACGTATGGTAAAAGTGCAAGCTGTCTTGCTCTTTTGATCTCAACTGTTAGCTTTCTCTGATGTTTTCCGCATGTTCCAGAAATTCTTCTTGGAATTATCTTGCCTCTCTCAGATATAAACTGCTTAAGATAATCAATATCTTTATAATTAGGTTCTTTCCCTTCTGCACAAAACTTACAGTATTTCTTCCTTTTTTGAAAAAATGGTTTATTTTGAGCTGTTGGACTCTTAACATTATTAGCCAACTTTTTTACCTCCTTTTTAAAATTTAGAATGGTACATCTTCATCTGAAGAAAAATCTTCCATACTGTTTTCAATATCAAGTTCAGGCTCTTCTTCAGGTTTCTCAGCCTTTTCTGTTTTTCCAGAAAGTACACTTACTTTATCAGCGACAATCTTAACTTTCGTTCTTTTATCTCCACCTGCTGTCTCCCATCTATCCTGTCTTAGCTGTCCTTCTATAAGTATCTGGGTCCCTTTGTTCAGTTGTTTTCCAAGTCTCTCTGCAAGATAACCAAATGCTTCAACATCGAAAAAGTAAGTCTCTTCTTTCCATTCATTGTTAACCTTATAGGATCTATTGACAGCTACAGAAAAAGATGTGACCTGAGAACCACTTGGCAAAAATCTTATTTCTGGATCTCTCGTTAATCTACCAATTAAAAAAACTTTGTTAAGCATAACTTTCTCCTCACTCAGCTGCTTCTTCCTTTTCAGCTGAGATTTCCTCTTTAGCCTCTTCTTGCTTAGGTGGCTTTGTTTTAAAAGCTAAAAATCTTATAACATCTTCGTCAAGTCTCAGATTATACTCTAACTTTGATGGAAGCTCATAATCATCTGTTTTGAAATTCATAATAAAGTAGTAACCTGAATTAAAGTTCTGGATAGGATATGCAAGTTCTTTCCTACCCCATTTTTCAAAGTTGTAAATCTCTCCGCCGTTTGATCTGATCAAACTCTGGACTGATTCAACCTTTGAGTTGATCTCCTCCTCTGTTAGTGTAGGTTTCAGTACAAAAACAAGCTCGTAATAACGCACCACTTTACCTCCTTATGGATGATTTTATTAAATCAGCCTCCTGATTCTTGTCAGGAAGCAAGGATTGTCAAACAATCTTTTTATTGCAAAAATTCAATGATTTATCAACACCATATTTTAACACATTAAGTACACACTGGGCAGTATGTGAGATTACTTTGTCAACTATTATCCTTTCCTCCTTCTTGAAAGGAGAAAGCACATACTCAACAACCTGTTCTTTCTTTTCAGGTCTTCCTATCCCAACTTTAACTCTCGGGAAATGTTCTGTTTTTATGCTTTCTATAATAGACTGTATCCCTTTATGTCCTCCGCTTGATCCTTTCTTTTTCAGTTTTACCGTACCAAGAGGCAGATCAAGATCATCATATATAACAAGCATCTCATCAGGTTTGAGATTGTAGTCCTCAAGCAAATTTTTGACGGCCACTCCACTATTATTCATATATGTTTGAGGTTTGACAATAAGAAGATCGTGATCTTCACAGATATATATATGTGAGAAACATCTCTCTATATATTTTCTATCACATTTAAGCAAAGATGCCACAACATCGGCTATTATAAAGCCAATATTGTGGCGCGTTTCTTCATATTGTTTTCCTGGATTACCAAGACCTATAACAGCTTTTATCATTATTCAGTTGTTTCTTCTTCGGCCTCTTCTTCTGTAACCTCAGTAACTTCAGGTTCGATCACAACAGCGATAACTTCGTCAGGGTTTTCCATTATTCTAACATCTTCCGGAGGCGTAATATCCCTTACATGAAGAACATCACCAACATCAAGATCTGAAACATCAACCTCAATTCTGTCAGGTATCTTTCTCGGAACAGTTCTTATTGTTATTGTGTTGAGATGCTGTTCTAAAACACCACCAACTTCCAGACCCTTTGGCTTACCTACAAGCTCAACAGGAACATCAACATCAAGCTCCACGCCAAATGTAACCTCATAAAGATCTATATGTATAGGTTGGTCTCCAAGATAGTTATACTGAACGTCCTTTAAAATACATACTCTCGGTTCTTTCTCTCCCTCAATCTTTAGATCAATAAGGAACATGCCTTTTGGTCTATCAGCAAGAAGTTTCCAGTAAATGTATGCATGTGCGTTCTCCCTACCTTTTCCATAAACCTCAACAGGGATGTAACCTTTTTTTCTAAAGCTTTTTACCTCACTTTTTTTACCTGTTGTTCTTGGAATGGCCTGCCATTCTATTCTCTGGATCATCTCTAAACTTTACCTCCTTATACAAACAGTGAACTTACTGAACTTTCTATATTTATTCTTCTTATAGCCTCACCTACAAGTTCTGCTACAGAAAGAACTGTCAACTTATCAAACTCTTTCCCAGTAGTGGGGATAGTATCTGTAACGATAATTTCTTCTATTTCTGAATTTTTAAGCCTATCAACAGCAGGACCAGAAAATACAGGATGTGTGCAGGCTGCTATAACAGATTTCGCTCCTTTTTCTTTCAGCATATTTGCTGCTGAAACTATAGTTCCTGCAGTATCTATTATGTCATCTATTATAATGGCGTTCTTACCTTCTATATCGCCTATAACGTCAAGTGTTTCAACAACATTAGGTGCAGGTCTTTTCTTATAAATTATTGCAAGGCTTGCACCAAGCCTGTTTGCAAGCATTCTTGCTCTTTCAACACCTCCAGCGTCTGGAGAAACAATAACCATATTTTCAAGACTTTTGCTTCTAAGATAATCAAGAATTACTGGAAGTGCGTACAGATTATCAACAGGACAGTCAAAAAAACCCTGTATCTGGGCTGAATGAAGGTCAACTGTAAGAACTCTCTGTGCACCTGCCTTTTCTATAATATCGGCTAAAAGCTTTGCAGATATAGGTACTCTTGGTCTATCTTTTCTATCCTGCCTTGCGTATGCAAAATAAGGAATTACAGCTGTTATTCTGTGTGTTGAAGATCTTTTTAAAGCATCAAGAATAAGGAGAAGTTCCATAATATGGTCATTGGCCGGTTGTGTTAAAGGCTGTATAACAAAAACATCAGCCCCTCTAACATTTTCTTTTATCTGAACCCTTATTTCGCCATCGCTAAATCTTGTAACAAGCGTATCAACAAGAGGTACATGAAGGTAATCCGCTATCTTCTCTGCAAAATCCGGGTTAGCATTTCCAGTAATAAGCTTTATATGTTTACTCAAAATATCCTCCGCATAAAATTTTTACGGAATTTAAAATTTAAGATAATAATGGCTGGGGAGGCAGGACTCGAACCTGCGACACCCGGTTCCAAAGACCGGTGTTCTGCCAGCTGAACTACTCCCCACCATCTATCTGAGAACTGTTTTTATCAGCTTCCAGCCTTTCACCTGACAGATCTTCTCTACTTCAGTCCCTGGTTCTCCAAAGGCAAAAATAGAACTTCCGCTTCCAGACACAAAAGGTTTATAACCAATATACTTTAATGTGTTGTAAACCTCTCGCATCTGTGGATAACTTTCCAAAGCTATCTCACCAAGCGTATTCTCCATGTTCTCTAAAAAACTCTCAAAATCATCCAACAGACTATCTATTATATGTAAATCCTCTTTTTTTGTCAATATATCGGGGCTGACCTTTGAATATATCTCTTTTGTCGATACCTGAATTCCGGGATAGATTATGAATATCTCTTTATCTATCTTTTTGTCTAAAAATTCAAGTCTATCGCCTATACCTTCAGCTATAGCGAGACCTCCTTTAAGAAAGAACGGTACATCAGCACCAACAGTTGATGACAGCTTAAAAAGTTCTTCATCAGACAGAGGGTTTCCATACATAATATTTATCTCTTTGAGAACGACGGCAGCATTTGAACTTCCCCCTCCAAGACCTGCACCTACTGGGATATTTTTTTCTATAAAAATATCTACCTCAGGAGATATACCCGTCCATTCCTCAAAACTTTTTAAAGCTTTATATACTATGTTGCCGCTGTCTTCAGGAATAAGAGGCGATGATGTTTTCACCCTTACACTGTGATACTCCTTTATAAAGATCCTGTCATGAAAATCAACTGTATGAAAAACAGTAACTAAATCATGATAACCATCCTCCCTTTTTCCTGTTATCCAAAGCCCTAAATTTACTTTTGCAGGCGATATAAGCAGTTTCATATTTTCTCCTTAAAGTTTTATTACTAATTATATGAATTTTATTCCACTGATACAGGTCAATCAATGATAAAATATTGAAAATCATTTATGTGGGGTAATAAATGGAGAAAGCTATTTTAGCACTTGAGGACGGCCATTTTTTTTACGGCTATGCATTCTCTGGATTAAATAAAAAAGAAACAGGTGGAGAAGTTATCTTTAACACCTCTATGACAGGATATCAGGAAATTCTCACAGATCCATCTTATAAAGGACAGATTGTTGTTATGACTCCTTCTGAAATTGGAAACTATGGAACAAATTATGAGGATGTAGAGTCTGAAAAGGTGCATGTAAACGGATTCGTTATAAAGGATCTCTCATCTGTTGTATCTAACTGGAGAAGCAAAAAAAGTCTTCAAGAGTATCTTGATGAAAATAATGTTATTGGTATATGCGGGATAGATACAAGAGCTCTTGTCAGAATAATAAGACAGTATGGAGTTATGAAAGGTTACATTGGGATAGGAAATATAGATCCTTATGAGGCTGTTAAAAAAGCAAGATCAATTCCTGACATATCGGAGCTTGATCTTGTATCAAAAGTCAGCCATAGGGAAATCTATAAATGGAATGAGGGAACATGGAAATGGCCTAAAGGTTATGAAGCTGTGGAAGAAGGAAAATATAAAATTGCAGTTATTGATTATGGAGTAAAAAGAAATATTCTCAGACTGCTTGCAGAAAGAGGTCTTGATCTTACAATTTTTCCACACAATACTACGGCGGACGAGATTATAAAATTTAATCCTGACGGGATATTTTTATCTAACGGTCCGGGGGATCCGGCAGTACTGCATTTTCAGATAGATCAGATAAAAAAACTTATACGTTCCGACATACCATTATTTGGTATATGTCTCGGTCATCAGCTACTTTCATGGGCTGTAGGAAGTAAAACTTACAAGCTTGAATTTGGACACCATGGAGGAAACCATCCTGTAAAAAATCTGAAAACCGGTAGAGTTGAGATAACATCACAAAATCATAATTATGCAACAGATCCTGATAAGTTGCCGTCAGATATTGAGATAACGCATATAAATCTTAATGACGACACTATAGAGGGTATAAAGCTAAGGGATTATCCTGTGTTTTCTATACAGTACCATCCCGAAAGTTCTCCCGGCCCTCACGACTCACTTTATATATTTGACGAATTTGTAAGACTTATAAAGGAATGTAAGGGTAATGATTGAACAGGCAAAGAATCAAAAGCTTAAAGAAAGATGGGCTTTAGGCTCTCTTTTACTCAATCTTACCTTATCTATACTGAAATTTATATTTGCTGTTATAACAGGCAGTCTTGCCTTAATGGCTGAAGCTATACATTCTTTTTCTGACCTTATAGCATCAATAATATCTTTAATAAGCGTTAAACTTGCAGCGAAAAAGACAAAAGAGTTTCCTTACGGACTTTACAAGGTAGAAAATATAGCTGCAATACTTATAGCTATATTTCTATTCTTTGCAGCCTATGAGATCATTAGAGAAGCTTTCTTTTCTCAATCTGAAAGGGTTATAAAGCATACTGATATAGCCATAGCCGTAATGTTTTTTGCTATGATAGCAACATTTATATACTCAAAACTTGAGTTAAAAGCTGCAAAAAAACTGCACTCTCCAGCATTAATGGCAGATGCACAGCATATATGGGCTGATTTTCTTTCATCTGTTATCGTTATAGGAGGTCTGATAGGAACATATTTTGGATACACAGATTTAGACAAATATGCCGCTGTAATAGTCGCACTATTTATATTCCATAGTGGATGGGATATATTTATGAGAGGTCTAAAGGTTTTGCTTGATGTATCCTTAGAGAAAGAAGAGATAGATGAGATTAAAAAAATTATCTATAAACATCCAGCTGTTGTTGATATAAAACATATAAGGGGAAGAGTTGCAGGGAGCTTTAAATTCTTAGACATAGAACTTCTTTTACATAATTACGGACTTAGAGAGACTCATAGAATAGTTGACGAGATAGAAAGAGAGATAAAGGAGCAGATACCTAACATTGATTCTATATTCATACATTACGAACCTGTAAGACAGGAAGGGTTAAGAATAGCTTTTTTAACATGTGAGAAAAAAAAGATAAAAGATTTTTCTTCGGCTAAAAGCATAATTGTTATTGATGTCTCAAAGGATTATCAAATCCATGAAGGGCAGCCGATACCTGTCGAACCTGATGAAAAAGAAACAGGAAATATACTCACAAAGATAGGTGTTGATATTGTTGTTGCAAAACATCATCCTATGAATTTTGACGTTAGATGGAATCTTGCAAGGGCTGGTGTAATGGTTTGGGAAACAGAAAAAGAAGATTACAAAGAAGCTCTACAGGAGATTATTAATTCTTGGAAAGTTTTTAACAAAGAAAAAGAGGTGAAAAGATGATAGGAAGAATTCTTGTTGGTATTGATGGATCAAAAAACTCTTGGACAGCAGCAGACTACGGGATATACCTGTCAAAAAAGTTTAAAAGACCCGTTGTTGGGATACATATAGTTGATATAAGACTTCTTGAATCTCCATTTATAGAAGATATCGCCGGAGCGCTTGGATTTACCACATACTCAGAAATAACGCCTAAGATAAAAGAAGTTCTTGATGAGAGAGGCAAAGCGTTACTTGCAGAGTTTGCGAGAAGATGTAGGGAAGGCAGTGCTGATTGTTCGATAGCACAGGCATTTGGTATTGTCGCTAATGAGATAGTAGATATGTCAGATCCTGAAGACCTTATTATACTGGGTAAAAAAGGAATACACAATCAGTACGCTCCTCTTTTTTTAGGTTCAACAACCGAGGCTGTAGCAAGAAAATCAAAATGTCCAGTAATGGTAGTTTCTAATAATTTTAGAGAGATAAAAAACATTATTCTTGCATTTGATGGACGAGAAAAATCCGTTCATGCAGCCCAATACTTAAACAGCATATATAGTTTTCTTCAGCCAGAAAATATAACCATTCTTACAGTTTTAGAAGAAAAAAGCAGTGAAAAAGAAAAACATATAACAGATCTTCTAAACGAATACCTTGATTTTGAGTTTGAAGCTGTCTTTAAATACGGATATCCTGATGAAGAGATAGAAAACTTTTTAAAGGAAAATAGAGACAGATATGATCTTCTTGTAATGGGAGCTTACGGTGAAAGCAGGATTAAAGAACTTATCCTTGGTAGTACAACATCTTTTATAATGAATAAATCACCTATACCTGTATTACTCATTAAATAGGAGGTGATTTTGGAAAAAGATTTTGGCGGATTTAAGAATATACTTATAATAGGTCTCGGTCTTATAGGAGGTTCTGTTGCTTTATCCCTCAAAAAAGAAGGTTTCAAAGGAAATATATACGGTTATGATCTTAACGAACATAGAATAAAAAAAGCTGTTGAACTGGGTGCTGTTGACCAAGGATTTTCAAATATAGAAAAGATTCCATGGGATGAAATTGATCTTGTTATTCTTTCCACGCCGGTTAAAACTTTTATAAAATTGGCTGAAAGTATAAAACCTTTTCTTAAAAAAGGTACAGTTGTTACAGATGTTGGAAGTGTAAAAGGAGAACTTGTCAAAAAACTTGAGAGCATACTTGAACCTGCTGTTTTTGTAGGTGCTCATCCGATAGCGGGAACCGAAAAGGAAGGAGTAGAAAATGCCGTTATAGGTCTTTTTAAAGGGAAAAAAGTTATTCTTACTGTCGATAGGAAAGATATATATACAGAAAAGATAAAAAAGTTCTGGGAGGATCTTGGTTCAGAAGTTGAGATAATGGATCCTTTTGTCCATGATTTTGTTTTTGCTGCAGTTTCTCATCTTCCACACGCTGTTGCATTTGCTCTTGTTGATGCCCTTATTGAACTTTCAAAAGAAAAAAATATAGATCTGTTTTTATATCCCGGTGCAGGTTTTAAAGATTTTACAAGAATTGCTGCAAGCTCACCTGTTGTATGGAAAGATATTTTTATAGAAAATAAGGAACAGGTATTACATACAATAGATAAGTTTATACATTCAATGGAAAAACTAAGGAATTACATAAAAAACGAGGATGAAGATAGTCTAATAAAGATTCTATCTGAAAGCAGGGAGAGAAGGCTCTCCCTGGATTAATAGCTGAGAAATGTTTTGAATACTGTTATAAGTCCTTCTTCCTCAAATCCTGGACCTGATATCTTCATGGTAAGAAAATGTTCTCCTTCCAGTGAGTTTCCACCTTCCTTAGTTCCAAAAGAAGATGGAAATAAATCTCTACCATAAACAAACTTCTGTGTTAATACTACCTGTATATACCTTCCATTTAACTTATATGATCTTTCTTTGGAAGGAAGGAAAAGCGACTGTTTTAAAGAACCGTCTGGGTTTAAATATCCTACTAAAGAAGGATCTGTAAGTATATTTCTTGAGGATTTTATATTTAAAAAATCTAAAGCATCGAAGAAATCTATAGATCCAGAGCTTTTATTACAGCTATTTGAAGAAAAATCATACTCATTATAGCCCAATATCCTACAAACCCCTTCTCTATTACTTCTGAAATGATCAATACCGTTAGAAAGTACAAAATAAAGCTGGTATTCTCCGTAATTCTTAGGATCATACCTTCCCGCTATAAGCCCTAAATATACAGAAGTTTTCTCGGGTGCCACAGCATTAAGCCATGGATTGTCGTTTGAAGGGAATCTCAACCAGTCTATCTGATTTAACCAATCGCCTGCATTATCCACCGGTGTGTTTCCGCCGTTATGACATACATAACAAGGATTAGCAAAAGCAGTACCTGTTTTCAATTTACCTGTATCTGTATAACATTCAAGAGGAATATATGCTGTGGGATTTTCGTACTTTGTGAAGTAAGGAAATCCTGCAACGATTCTTGGAGAATCGTCTGATTTATAATCTCCCACAGGATCGTAAATATCAAAACTTCCTATATCACAGCTTAACATAGAAATCCCGGCTATCAAGACAGTAAAAATTCTTTTCATCCTTATCCCTCCATTAGAAGATAAAACCGAGACCAAGCTCAAATATGTTTGATTCTCCGGATCCTTTATTATCTCTAAACTGGTAATCAGCTTTAAGGACAACGTTTGGGATTGGTCTGTAGTTTATGCCTACAGTCCATATAGTTTTGTCATTTTTTGGATCTGGATTAAAACCTAAAGGAACGTTGTAATGTGTATTATACCTCTCATATCTGATAAACAAAGGAAGATTAAAATCCTTTCCCAATTTATGGGCAACATCATAAGCAAAATTTATATAATATCCGTAAACATTTTTTCCTATAACTTCTCCATTGTAAAATGAAATTTTATCAGCATCACTAAGAGATCCATAAACATATATACCAGTAATTTCATACTCTTTAAAACGGTATTTTCCATGAATCTCATAAATTGTCACCGTTCCATCTATCTTCTGATTATTGTATTTCTCTCCCTGTCCAGAATTTCCATGATAAACAGAACCTCCAATGAAAAAACCATCTAAAGCTGTATAGTCTATTCTTCCAACAACAGCAAAATCTTCTGCAACAGCATTAGCTCCTGCCTGTCTTCCATCCCTAACCCATTTATCCGCTGTAAATCCTATCTCACCCTTTTTAGTTCCGTGAAATCCATTAACTATGGCTAAATAGTAATTCCAGTTATCCTTACTGCTGAAAAGCATTACGCCATTTTCATTCCATGTAGAAGGAATAATTTTTGTCTCAACCTCAGGTCTATTAACTGAATTAAAAAATATAGGTTCGTGTAAAAGATTAGTTATTCCAACAGGGATTAGAAAATTACCCAGTCTAATATTTGCCCATTCATTAAAAAGGAAATCAATATATAGAAATTCAACTGTTACCTCTCCACCTCTTTCATTATTTGCTCCATGTTCAAACTCAATCTCCCCGTTTAGAATTATTCTTTCTGTAAATTTGTAGCCTATGTAAGGAATAAATCTGTAAGTATCTGTTCTATCTTTATTTGATGAAGAGTCGTAATTCATATATACAATTTCCCCATAACCACCTATTGAAAGCCCTTGCGGAGAAAAATAAACCTTAGAAGCAGCATAGCCCATTCCTGAAAATGTCTGTGGTTTTAGTTCTGGAATAGCTATCTCCTCCCTAAGCTGTGCTATCTCGTCAATCAACTGTTGTTGCTGTTGTTCTAATTCTAAGATTTTATTCTCTATAGACTGTCCAAAAACAGTTGTAGAGCAGACAAGTAACGTGGATATCAATCTTTTATTCATGACGCTCACCTCTAATTTATATTTGATCTCAATTGCAATTATAAAGCGGTTAGTCTATAATGTTTATGACATATTAAACTTTTTGTCATACTTTATGATGATTACTGTTATTTTTTTAATTATGCTTATTGCTTCCGGTAAAACCTTTTCTGAGAATCTATCTGTTAGAACAAAAATTATAATGGGGACTTATATAACAATAAAAATCCCTGAAAGTAAGGAAAAGCTTCTTGAAAATGCTTTTAATATATTTAAAGAGCTTGACAGTAAGCTTTCTATCTACAAGGAAAACTCGGAAATATCTTTTTTAAACAAAAATAAAAAAGCTGTATTAAGCAAAAAAACGCTAAATATAATAAAAAGATCCATAGAGATATGCAGAGAAACCAATGGCTATTTTGATATAACAGTTGGGAAAGTAACATCAGATCTTTATAGATTTGGATTTGATAATGAAAGAATCCCTGATGAAAAAAGTTTGAAAAAAAGTGTAAGACGTTATCCATGCACAGGTATAAAATTTCAAGGCAGTCGTGTAGTAATAGATAAAGATACAAAGATAGATCTTGGAGGGATAGGAAAAGGATATGCTGTTGATCTTGTTTATGGATTTTTTAAAAAGAACGGGATAAAAAGGGGTGTCATACTTGCTTCAGGAGATATAAGATGTGTCCACAGATGTACAATATACGTAAAAGATCCATTCGGAGAAGGATATATTCTCAGATTCAAAACAAGAGTTAAAGGAGCAGCTGTATCAACAAGCGGTACATACGAAAGATTCATAAAATCAAGCAAATTCAATCATCTTATAAATCCCAAAACAGGAAAATCACAGGAAAATATAGTATCAGCAACCCTTATATGGAATGGAAACAATACGGAGCTTGACGGATATGCTACAGCAGTATCGGTTATGCCGATTGAAAAAGCCCTTAAATTTTTAAAAACCAAGGATATAGGATACATAATTATACTTAACAGTAAAGAAGTTTTTGTAAGTGAGAATATCGCCAGATTTGTGGAAGATTTAAACTTTATTAGATCTGACATAAATATCGTAAAAAAGCAGTAGAACAGATAAAACAAGACAGATCTCAAACAAAATAAAAGAAAAGATTTTAAGATAAGAAAATAAAGGAGAGATCTTAAGAATTAATATACTGCAAATACTGTTTACAATACCTGTTAAAAATACGGCAGAAAAAAGGTATATCTTCAAGCAGCTTATCTTTGTAAAATAGAATAGATGAAATATTACAAAAGATATGACAGATAGCGAGACAATATGAGGCACAGTCGTTTCTAATAAGCCTTCTAAAGAAGCAGGATTTATAAAATTCTCTGGATCTCCCAGTATTTTTTTTTGTATCAGATCAGTTGAAAAAGAATATTTTTCATAAAATATCCATATTCCAGTAAAGATCTGAAAGATTACAGTAAGCAAAAAGAGCATTATGAGAATAAAAATATACTTCATCTAATTTTACCCCTAACAAAACAGTAAAGATTTACACTGTTTATAAAGAAAAAAATGAATATATAGACAAAGAAAGATACGGAAGAAAATAGAGAAAAAGCTGTAAAGCCGTAATAAACGGCAAGCTTTCCAATAGACTCTAACAGAATAAAAAACAGTCCAGCAGAACCAAACAAGACCTTATAAATGTCTGGAAAAAATGTTCTAAAACTTATAGAAAACAAGATCAGAAAAAGCATAATATTTATAAATAGATAAATATGTATCTCTTCAAGTAGCGACAGTAAAGGAATCGGCTCTAAAAACTCATCAGGATTTCCTTTAATATATAAAGTTATCTGATCTGGATAGATATACCCCATCTCATATCTTAAAACAGATGCAAAAACAAGGTATATATAAACAGATATACACAACGATATAACAAGAAAATTTATATATTTAGCCTTTTTATGCTGTACCAGATATCTCATCTTTTATCCCCAAAAAGAACTCTACAAATTGCTATTGATTTTACAGCATGTTTTTTTATAGCTCTTGCTGAGAGCGTAGCTCCTGTTATATTTGGTATCTGCTTTATATCTTCTTTTTTACCTTTTCCCTCAAAAATCGAAAGCCATCTATCAGATGGAATATACTCTGGAGGTTCATAAAAAGCTATTATTTCTATATCCAACAGACTACAACTATCATCAAGAACATAAAGAACAGCCTCATTTTTAGTTCTTACCTTGTGTGTATCCAGAATTCCGTAAGCTGTACTCTTGTCATCTTTTTTAACAATGTAAACTGTTATTATTTTACTCTTAAGTTTTATTTTTGAGAGTTCTCTTACCTTTTCAGCCTGTTTTTTACTTAGAAGTATATTTTTTTTCTGTATTTTTCCTTCTGGAAACAGGCTTTTCAAAGACTCTTCAGGTTTTATCAATAGGCCTCCATAAGCAAAAAGAGGTAATATCAAAATAAAAACTACCAATCTCATTTTTCCTCCCCAATAAATCTTCTAAATTTTTCACAGGAGTAGTTTTCCTCAATCTTAATTCTTTCCATTAAAAGAAGCATTCTATAGTAGAGTTTAAAAATATTTATTTTCTCATCATATTTTTCTGCACTTTGAAGAGCTCTTAAGACATCTTCTGAAAGTTTATCCATCTCTCTAAATACCTCTCTGCTCATAACATCCCTCCTTAATATGATATGTAAACTCGTAGTCCAAAGATATTCTCTGATTTTCTTTCCTTAATGATCTGGAGATCTAAAGAACATGATAAAAACCAGTTGAATTTATAAAGATAATAGATCTCATACACATATTTTTTTCTGTCCTGATCTATATAACCTGTTCCAAATGCTATCCTGTCATCTTTTATTACAGACTCAAGCTGAAATCCAGCCGATAAAAATATATCATTATTATCAAACCCTTTACCTCCCCGTATAAAAATACCTTTACCGTTTACAGTTATATCTGAGGAGATCCCAATACCTTTATTTTCATAGTCAGCAAATGTATGGTAGTAGTAAGGTCTTATATTAATACCATCCTTACTAAAATTAAACTGTAAAATACCTGTATTTCCTGTGTCAGGTGTGTTTTTTATAAAAATCGTTTTTATAGCGAATTTATCATTTCCTTTTTTTATGTATATTCCTGGATTATATGAGTAAATAGGAGCGATAGGATTATTTATAAGAACTGGATTTAAAAACTGTGTATGCTCATCATTCGCACATCTGTTTTCATCTATAAATGAGGCAGAATCTATTATACCCGCTATGAAAACAGATTTATCAAACTTCCTTTTATACCAGAGCTCTAATATATACTTCCTTCCAGTATTGTTTATATTATTTGTTGCATCTTCCAGATCATCTCCTGAAGGTTGAACTGTAAAACCTCTTTTTAAAAATCTATTATTTAGACCATTTCCTAAGGTTAAAGAGTTGTTTATAAACAGTTGCTCAGTTTCTGACAGATCAAGATACATAAAAAGATGTGTAGTATTGTAAAAAGCACTAAAATCTTTAGTTTGCTGAAACACAGATGCATTTACAAAATCAAACCTGTGTTTATGGTATAGATGCTCTTCTATAAAAGGCTTTTCAGAACTGTTCTTTCCAAATGAAAATCCAACTGTAAGCAGTAGTATTGAAAATATTCTCCTCATAATCTCTCCATATATTGAGATTTAATCTCAATGTAATATAAATTAGATAAAAATTTTTGTCAATAACCAAGATCAATTTTTAATCAGCTATCAGGTTTAAACCTGAATCCTGAGCATACTTGAAAGCTCTGAGAAACTCATCTGATGTTAGTCTTCTTGAAATTTCAGGATAATTAAAAGCATTATAGTACGGATGATACTGTGGCATAATATTTAAATGTATATTAGGTGAAACAGATCTAAGAAAATCCACAACTTCTTTTGTTGTTGATATATCTTCTGGGAGAACAAGGTGTCTTACAAGAATACCTCTGTATGCTATACCTGTTTCATCGGTCTTAAGATCTCCAACCTGTCTATACATTTCCATAATAGCCTTTTTAGCTATTTCTGGATAATTTTTCACCTTTGAATACATTTTTCCGTATTCCTCATTAAGATATTTAATATCAGGTAGATATATATCAACTATACCTTCCAACATTTTCAATGTATCCGGATCATCGTATGAAGATGTATTATAAACCACAGGGATGCTAAGTCCGTTTTTAACAGCTATATAAAGAGCTCTAACAAGCTGTGGAACAACATGGGATGGAGAAACCCAGTTAATATTGTGACAGCCCTCCTCCTGAAGATACAGCATTATAGATGCAAGCTCTTCAGGACTGTACAGTTTCCCTTCTCCAAAATGGCTTATATCATAATTCTGACAGTAAACGCATCTCATATTACAGTAAGATAGAAATATCGTTCCGCTTCCCCTATAACCTCTTATGGGAAACTCTTCACCCCTATGAGGGAAAAATGATGATATATAAATCTTCTCACCTGTTTTACAAAAACCTTTTTCATCTTTTAATCTGTCAACACCACATTTATGAGGACATATATCACAGCTTTCAAGCTTAGAGTACAGCAAATCAACCCTGTCTTTAAGCTTATCCTCTTCGTAAAGTTTGATATAAGATGGATATCTTTCCATACCGGAATTATTTTATTTCTAAAATTTTTATTTTCAAGAAATGATTTGACTTTCAACAGGTATAATTATAATCTTAAAATTATCTCTGGCTACATTCTTCATTATAGGAGAAAATATGAAGATCTGTATAATAGGTGCTGGAGTTGTGGGAAGTTACCTTGCAAAAAAACTATCTGAGGAAGGTTATAATATAGCTGTTATTGACAAAGACAGAGATAAGATAGAAGAACTGCAGAGAACTGTTGATGTTGCTTCTTACAACTGTGATGCATTCAAAGAAGAATGTATAGCTGATCTGAAAGATTATGAGCTCTTTATTGTGGTAACAAATAGAGATGAAATAAATCTCTCTATAGCTCTTATGTTAAGAGCTGTTTTCAAAAAAGAAAAGATCCTCGTTAGGATAGATGAAGTTTTTACTTTTTAGCTACAAAGTTTCCAAATACGATGGTTTTGTTAATATATAATTTTATTACTAAAAAATTTTATAATGTGAAAAATTGCTGAAAAACTTATTTGGATACAGATTTAATTACCAAAGTTTCATTCTCCCTGTTCTTATAGGTCTGTTTGCTGGACTTTTTGCAATTTTATTTTTGAAAGCCATAAAAATATCCTCTGATTTTTTTCTCGGCGGTATAGTATCATACCAGCCTCCATCTACTTTTGGCGAAGGAGGCACAGACTTCTTTCATTTTAATATGGAAAGAGCCTATTTACTGCCTATATCTACAGCTCTTGGCGGACTGATTGTAGGACTTCTTGTTTACTTCTTTTCACCTGAATCAGCAGGTGTAGGTACAGATGCTGCAATAAAAGCTTTTCACCACAGAAAGTATCTCGGCCTTAAAACATCAGTAATGAAACTTATAACAGCTGCCATAACCATAGGAAGCGGAGGTGTGTCAGGAAAGGAAGGCCCTATTGCACTTATAGGAGCAGGTATAGGTTCATTTCTTGGAAAGATATTTAAGCTCTCAGATAGGGAAAAAGACATAGCTTTGGCTGTTGGTATGGGAGCAGGTATAGCAGGTGTATTTAAAGCTCCTTTTGCAGGAGCTATTATCAGTTCAGAAGTTTTTTATAAAAAGGATTTTGAAACTGAAACCCTTATACCAAGTTTTATAGCTTCTTTTATAGCTTTTATTGTTGTTGGATCTTTTTTAGGATTTTCTCCATTATTTCATATAGAACTTCCGCAGTTTAATGGTCTCTCTGTTAATGACGCCGTAGCATACCTATTTTTAGGAATATCAACAGCAATGATAGCAAGACTTATGATATACTCCCTTGACAGATCAAGGGAAATATTCAATTCTTTGGGCATACACCCGATCTTTAAACCAGCTGTTGGTGGTTTTTTTGTTGGATTAATGGGAATGTTTACCCCTATCGCTATTGGAACAGGATACGGCTGGTTACAGATGATAATGTCAGGAAATCTTATATATCTTTCACCCTTACTTATTGTTGTGAGTATATTTGTTGTTATTCTTGCTTTTTCTTTTACCCTTGGATCCGGTGGTTCTGGAGGAGTTTTTGGTCCTTCCCTTGTTATAGGTGGGCTAACTGGAGCTTCTGTTTATTACATACTTTCTGCTATTGGATTTCAGGAAAGTTCATCTTTTAATATTACTGCCTTAACCGTTGTAGGAATGGTCTCAACTTTTGCCGCTGCAGCAAAAGCACCATTATCAACACTTATTCTCGTTGCTGAAATAACAGGAGGTTATCAGCTTCTTGTACCAGCAATAATAGCGGTTGCAATCTCTCATTTCCTATCTGGAGATAAAAGCATATTCAAAAGTCAGGTTGATTATAAAATAAACTCTCCGGTTCATCAGGATGAGTTTAAATTTTTAATTTTACAGCAGTATAGAGTTGAAGATGTTATGACATCAACAGTAATAACTGTAAATAAAGAAACGCCTGTTGTGGAGGTTGGACTTATCCTGCAGAAATACGGAATATCACTTCTTCCTGTTGTTGAGAATGAAAAGGTGATAGGCGTTATTTCTGATTCCGATCTTATAAAAGCATGTAATCAGGATATGAGACAGCTTAAAGTCAAGGATATTATGAACTCAAATCCAATATGTGTAACCCCTGATCTCTCATTATTTAATACTTTAAGTATATTTATTGAGAATAACATAGGTATAGCTCCTGTTGTGGATTCACTGGAGAACAAAAAGCTGATAGGCATAATATCGGATTTTGATATTGGGAAGGTTCTAACAGGAAGTTCTCCCATAAAATAATCAGGCGATTTTTTTAATTTTTTGACTGTTCTTCTCTATATATATCTCACCATAATGTTCATCCTGATATATATTTATGATCTCCTCATAATTTAAGAATAGAAGTGCAACAAATGCCTGAGCTTTATTTGGATGATTTAACTGGGACAGCGTTACAACCCCTTCAAGTTCTTTGAACTCTTTTTCAAGCATATCTATTGTTTCTTCAAGAGTGGCATGGAAAAGAGGTATTTCAATCGCCTTTGGCTTTCTTTTATAAGGTTTTCTTCTGATATACTTTCTCTTAGGTTTAAATTCAATAACAGGAGCCACATACTTCTTAAGAACATGTGCTATCTCATCTATCGTATAAAACCTTTTTATTCCAAAAACTCTCTTTCTACTTATTTTTTCTCCTTCTTCCTCTTCATTTCCAATATCAAGAGCTTCTGCTTTCATTTTTAAGAGAACGGCTGCTGCAGACAATGCCTTTGAAGCGAGTCTCAAATCAGGTATATTCATCTGTTTTATCTCATTTAGATACTTATCCGCAAGTTCGACAATATCAACATTCCATGGATCTATCTCACCGTTTATCATAAGTTTCAAAACTATATCAAAAGGATGTTTTTCTGTGTTTTCCATCACAGCAACCTCTTCTCGTATCTTTAAAAGATATTTCGGCAGATATATATTTTACTTCAATCTTTCAATTAATATATTTAGATACTCAGGATCTAAATCTAAGGTGTACTTTAGAGCAAAAATATTTGTATTTTCTTTTATTTTTATTAGATCTTTTTCAGTTGTAAGCCATAAATCTGGTGTTTTATTAAATTTAAGATCTGTATAATTATAATGATCAGGAAAAGAAACAAATTCTATTACTTGAAAGTTAAACCTTTCAGAAAGGTCTTTTACTGTATTGAAAAATTGCTGATTATTGGCAAGACCCGAAAAAACACCCACCTTTTTGCCTTTAAGAAATTCAATAGGATATTCCGTGTATCCGTCTGTAACTGTTTCAACACTTTCAGAGGAAAGGAAAAAAGGTTTATCCAATTTTTTCAATCTATCAACTACCTTCTTAATCTCCTGCTTTTTAAGAGAAAAAAGTTTATTTACAACAATAACATCAGCATATTTATAAAACATCCTCGGTTCTCTCAATCTTCCTTCCGGAAGAAGTCTGTCATTCCAGAAAGGTTTTGTAGCATCAACAGTAACAATATCAATATCCCTGTAAAGCTGAAAATGTTGAAATCCATCATCAAGAATAAATATATCAACCTCCATAAATTCTAACGCCTTTATTCCCCCTTCGTATCTCGACTTTGAGACCACAACAGGAATACCATTTTTTGCCATTAAGTAAGGCTCATCACCAGAGTAACTCCAATCAACATATATATCATTTCCATCTGATACAATAAGTGTTTCATCTGATTTTCTTTTATATCCCCTTGACAGAACGCAAACATTAAATCCAGTCTGGATAAGTTTTTTGGCTGTATATATTGTTAGAGGTGTTTTCCCTGTTCCTCCAACAGACAGATTACCTATTGAGATAACAGGACGTGGCAATTTTTTGGGTTTTAAAATATTAGACATATAAATCTTTCTCCGTAAGTATGCACCTGATCCATAAAGTAGTGATAAGGCTTTTAAAAACATAAAGGAAATTATACAGCAACTTTTTTGAAAATGGGTATTTTTACCTTTAAAATATTTAATAATCGTATGTAATTGATAATAAGAAAAAATATGAAAGTTATAAAACTGGAATAAACCCTTCAGGTGTAAAAGTGATAAATAAAAACGAAAAAAATCTGATGGAAGAAACAGATATAGATAAAATCAGGCTGATTTACTCCTTTACCATACTTGGAGCCTTTGCCCTTTATGTATTCTCATTTATACATTTTGTAGGGAAGGAGTACACAATAGCTTATTTTGAGTTTATAGTTGCAACCGGCGCAGTTATAAACATACTTCTACTAAAAATATCAGATGGGAAATTAATAAGGGTTGCTGAAAATTTTATTCTTATAGGGATGATAATCCTTCTTACAGGAATAATAATACACGGAGGTATAGCAAATACGGCTATATATTGGATCTATACGTATCCTCTCTTATCCTTTTTTCTAAAAGGAAATAGAGGGGGGTTGATCTGGAATATAGTATTAATAGGGGTGGTTGTAATACTTTCTTTTCTGAACAAGCTTAATATAGTACCTATCCCTTACAGCTCTGCAGAGATAAGACAGGCTCTCTCCGCCTATATTGTAATAATGGTACTTGCCTATATCTTTGAATCTGCATTACTTTCCTCATATGAAAAAATAAAAAAACTGGCAACCACTGATCCTCTCACCGGTGCTTTTAACAGATACCAGCTTTTTAAAAAACTTGAAGAGGAGATAGAAAGATCAAAAAGGTACGGAAGCCATCTTTCCCTTATTATGTTTGATATTGATAATTTTAAAAGTATAAATGATACTTATGGTCATAACGTAGGAGATCAGGTTTTAAAAATAACCATAGATACAATAAAAAAACATCTTAGGAAAACCGACACACTTGGAAGGTTTGGAGGGGAAGAATTTATGATAATATGTCCGAATATAGATTCTGAAGGAGCAAAAAAGATAGCAGAAAAAATAAGAAAACTTGTTAGAGATATAAATATACACAGTATTCCTGAAATCACAATAAGTATTGGTGTTGCAGAGTATAATTATGGAGAAGATATATCTGAGTTTATAAAAAAAGCAGATATAGCCCTTTATTCAGCTAAAAATAAAGGTAAAAACAGGGTTGAAGCTTACAGCCCAGAAAATGTATGTCTTATTCCCGTAAAAAAAGAAAAACAGCCTGCTTAAAATAAAAAAACCTGCCTTAAGGCAGGTTATAATAACACTCCAAAAGTTGCAAGAATTTATCTAAAACACCCAGTTAAAGTTCATATAGTAAAATCTTCCTGGTTCAGGTATCTTTGTTCCAGCCATAAACGGATTTCTCAGATATGAAAGATGTGTATAGTAGTTTTTATCAAGAAGATTATCTATCCCTCCACCTACGAATATTCTCGTTCCCAGATTAAAACCACCTTTTATATTTACAACAAAATATGACTTTGTAGTCTGTTCACCGAGATCTTCATCTATATACTCCTGCTTTGCAGAATATATTGTCTCAAGCAATCCGTAAAAAGCCCCATTGTCGTATTTTACAGCTATTCTTGATTTTAAAGGAGGAATCTCTGCAAGATTATCATCATTATAATTTCCACTATCTTTTTTACCTTTCTGATAAGCAGTACCTATCTCCAAAGAGACTGTATCTGTAAGTATTCCCAGTAAAGAAATATCACCACCGTATATGTGAGCATCTATATTCTGATATGAAACAGCATTTAATGTTCCTGAACTGTCTTTAATTTTATTCAGATATATATAATCTTTAAGTTTACTGTAAAATATATTTCCTTTTATACCAAATGTTCCTACATAGTACTCTATTCCAGCATCTATCTCATTGTTTTTTACAGGCTTCAGGTTGGGATTTCCTACCCAGTCTGGAACATCTGTAGGTGTCATCATTGATGGATCGGGTTTTTTCAATGCTATATATCTTTCTACTGGATCGGGAACTCTAACAGTATGTCCAAAACCCAAATAAATGCTTGATCTTCTATCAAGCTTGTATCTTGCTATTATATTTCCTGACAGATAGTTGTCTGTTTTTGATAAAGAGTAGCCCGTATAGTACTGATCATACAGATTTCTGTTGGCCGATCCTAATGCGTTTTTATCAGCTTCTGATTTTGTTTTATCATACCTAAGACCTGCCGACAATATCCATCTATTTACCTTTTTATCACCTTTTACAAAAATTCCTATATTCTTTATACTTACGTCAGGAATCATACCGCTGTTGTCAAGTGCCATAAGCTCATTATCAGCATTCCAATTTCTAACATATCCGTCTATTCCCGTTTTTATCTTAACCGTCCTCAGATTGTATTCTTTTTCTATCTTTATTCCATAAGTTTTAGTTTTAGCAAGTGTTTTCATCATATATCCACGGGTTGATTTTGTTCCATCAGTCCATTCTATAGAGCTGACCCTCCATCTATCCTGCATATCGTGTTTCACTTTATTCCAGTAAGTAGATATTTTTAAGCCTAAGGAACTACTCGTATAATCAATATTTGCTCTATGTGTTCTGTCGTAAACAGCATCCATCATAAGATAAGGATAGAGAACATCTTCAAAATTATCGTATGCATAGCTTATTTTTAACTGATTTTCTGGATTTGGAGATATAGTTAATTTACCCCATATATTTGTTATATCAAAAGCTGTATGATCTTTTTCGCTATTTTTATAGGCAGATTTTCCCGTTGGATATTCTGTAAATTTTTTACCTTCTCCAGACTCATAAGGTTTTGAGTACTGTCTGCTCACACCAAAAAGAGCTTTTATTCTATCACTTCCTCCATAAACCTGAAGGTTTCCACTCATATAGGAAAAAGACCCTCCTGTTAACCCGAGAGATCCTCCCATACCTGATTCTGGATCTTTCGATATAAGATTAACAGTTCCTGCTAAAGATCCTTGATTTGAAACATCAAAAGGTCCTTCAAGTATCTGAACTTCTTTTATCTGCGGTGTTGACATATGAAATATAGGTGGATCCATTCTGTTAGGACAGGCTCCGTATATCCTTGCTCCGTCAACAAGAACGTTTATATTATCCCTACCAAACCCCCTGATAATTATATCGTTGGCTGTACCCCCCTTTCTGATATGATTTATCTCTGGGTAAAGATTAGATAGGATCTCTCCAATATCTATCTGCCTTGTTATTTTTATATCTTCCTCAAAAACCTCTTTTGTTTCTCCTTTAGTCTCTGCTTCAACAATCTCTTCAGCCACAGTTATTTTCTTGATCTTTAAAACCTGTGCCTCTGAAACGGAAAAGATAACAGGAACAGCCACAGCCGTATAAAGAAGTCTTTTCATAAGACACCTCCATCTCCTTATAATCTGTTATTTTTTGTTTAAAATTAACATAATTTTATCTTTAATTCAACTTAAAAACATATCAGTATTAACTTATAGTTATAAATCTAAATAAACATTGACCAAAGTCAAATTTTGACTGAGATCAATGGTTTTTATATAAATTAGGTTAATATCTATATTTAAAGGAGGGGTTTGTATGAGAAGATTAATACTGGCCTTATTTATAATATCTATTACTTTTTCTGCATCTGCTTATCAGTTTTACGGACTTCCTTACCTTCAAAAAATTGATGATTTTACTCTTACAGATCACAATGGGAAAAAGGTTAAGCTTTCAGATTTTAAGGACAAAATAGTCCTTGTGTTCTTTGGATATACTTTTTGTCCTGATGTTTGCCCTGCAACGATGCTCCGTATAAAAGAGGTTCTCGAGAATCTTAAAGATTACAAGAAGTACGTAAAAGTTCTTTTCATATCTGTTGATCCTGAAAGAGATACACCAGACAAACTAAAAGAATACGTTAATTTTTATGATAAAGACGGAACTATAATCGGTCTAACAGGAAAGCCAGAAGAGATAAAAAAGGTCGCAAGAAGTTTCAGGGCTTTTTATGAAAAAGTACCTGTAAAAGACAACCCTGATGTTGGTTATCTTATGGATCACTCAGCCTTCATATACCTTTTAGATAACAGGGGTATTCTTAAACTTATTTACTCGTCAAGAAAGGACAATCCCAAAAGAATAGCAGATGATATAATTCAGATGGTAAAATTATTAAAAATGGAGAAATGAGATGAAAAAAGTTTTAATATTTCTTTTTACAGGTTTGCTATTTCCTGTATATTCTCAGCCTGATATACAGATAAAAGATCCATGGATAAGAGCTGTTCCCCCAACAATGAACATGACAGCTGGGTATATGGTTATACTGAACAGAGGTAATGAGGATGATTACCTCATTGCCGTTAAATCTAATATCTCTAAAATGGCAGATCTACACGCTACTGTTGAAGAAAATAATGTTGTTAAAATGAAACATATTAAAAAATTAAAGATACCTGCAGGCTCAAAAGTAGAACTCAAGCCAGGCGGTTACCACATAATGTTTATGAAACTTAAAGAAAAACTGTTGCCTGGAAAAAAATTCAAAATAACAGTTATATTTGAAAAATCAGGAAAAAAAGTAGTGGAAGCCGAAGTCAAAATGTCTGATTGATCATTTCAGACTTAATATCCACTCAACAATCATATATATCTGTTTATCAGAATAATAAGGCTTTTGAGGAGGCATATACAAACCTTTTTCAAACCATTTTTTCCATCTGCCTTTACTGCCTTCTTTTATACTATTGAATAATATCTCTTTTGCGTCAGGGATATCCCTGTATCTGTCTGCTATCTCTTTAAATGAAGGAGCTATCAGTTCTCTTTTTGTATCATGACACCATGTGCATGGTCTTGCAAGCTGTTTTCCCGTCTTCAATAAATCTACCTCAGCTTTAGCTGAGACTAAAACACCTGAAAGAACGAGCATAAAAAATATCTTTTTCATAATGCCTCCTTAAAAATCCTTTTTATTAAATATTTTAAGCCCAATTAAAAAAGGAACAATAATCCATAAAAACATACTCAAAAAAGAAACAATCATCCCTAAATCTGTCTCAAAAAATCTTTTAAAAATAATACCTGTATAACCAAGAAGGGCGGATATATCAAGTTGAAGCACAACAAAGATCCTCGCAAGATCAACAGGATTTATCAGAGATAGGAAAAGAACAGGTTTTTCAAGAGGATATTCCTGAAAGTATATTATAACAAATAGTATTATTCCATCGTATATAAGCGTAACATAAAGCCACGTAAGGATAGAACTTCCAAATCCTTTGACTTTATCCTCAAAAATAGTTCCTATCAAAAAGGCTATGGATATAAATATAAAAGTCATCATCACTCCTGAAATAACAACGCTTGCATACAACTTATAATCAATACTTACATCCCTATAAAAGAAAAGAATAGGAAATAAAACACCTACAGCAAAACTTAAAGAAAGTGAAATTGCAATTCCAATATACTTGCTTATATATATTGATCTTCTATTAATAGGCTGAGAAAGTAATAGCTCAATGAAAGATCTTGAATCGTAAAGAAATATAGTTCCCAGTATAAGACTTATCAAAGGTATAACAAGTAAAGTTAGATTCAAAAGCGTTGCGCAAACTTTAACCGAATCCTTTGTAAAGTAAAAGAGAACTGTTGTAATCAAAAGAAAAAACAGGAAATAAAATATTATCCATTTGTTTCTGTACATATTGTAAAATTCATATTTAAGAAGCTTTAGCATTGTATTCCTTCTCCATAAGTTTTGCTATAGCTCTCTCAAGATTTTTTTCACCTGACATTTCTATAATCTCTTTGACCGTCCCCCGAAAGTAAACTCTTCCTTCAAGTAGAAAAACGAGTTCATCAGCAACTTCTTCAACCTCGCTCATTATATGTGACGTAAGTATAATAAGCTTACCTTTTTTTACTTCCTCATTAATCCTATCTTTGAGAAAACTGCTTGATACAGGATCGAGACCTACTGTTGGCTCATCAAGTATAAATATCTGCGGATCAAATATAAAAGCTATAAGAGCATTTATTTTCTGTTTTGTTCCACCAGAAAGTGTTTTTAACTTCTTGTCATAATATTTTCTTATGCCAAGTCCTTCAACAAAACTTTCCATTATTTTTGGATTATATCCATCCATTCTAACATCTATAAGCATTTTTATAAGCTCCTTCACAGTCAGATTTTCAGGAAAAACAGCAAGTTGAGGCATATATCCTATATCTTTCCTGTATGTGTAGTTTCCTTTTATATTTTTCCCATTAACCACTATTTTCCCGGATGTAGGTATCACAAGACCAAGTATAGATTTGATAAGGGTCGTTTTTCCAGAACCATTAGGACCAAGTATGGCTGTGACCTTTCCTTTTTTAATAGTAAGAGATATGCCTTTTAAAACTTCATTTTTGCCAAACCTTTTAAAAAGATCTTTTATCTCTACCATGCATACTTCCTCATTAATGGCTTATTATCCACAAGCGATTCTGGTATAAGCATAGGAAATATTCTCTCAACAAGATCAAGAAGGTATATAAAGAAACTTCTTGTAAGTATTATAGATTGAGGATAGTTCTCTGTAAAATAACCAAAAAGCGACACGGGTCTGTAGGGGATATCTCCAATGCCATCTCTATTTAGATCAAAACCTTTATAATCGCTCCAGTAGTTTTCTGTATATCTGTTTGGGTTGTGAAAACTATTTGTAACAACATTGAATGTATTTTCTATAAAGTTGTTATGCTTTATTAGATTATCTGTTGAATTTGAGTATATCTTTAAGGCCAAACCATTTTCTATAAAATCGTTTTCTTCTATTTTGGTTCTTACAGTATTATCGGAAAAAATACCGGTAGTATTCTTATAAAATACATTGTGGGTTATATAACTGTCAGTTATATCTTTAAGTAAAAGACCAAATGTTGCAGGACCCCAATTGTACTCAAATCTGTTTCCTTCCATATGAACTTTTTTGGTGTACATAACTGCAACCCCAGCACCGTTATGTCTGAAAATATTGTTTATATAAATGTCCCTATGTGAAAACATAAAATGAAGACCGTAACGGAGATTATCCTCGCTTATGTTTCCTATAATAACGCTGTCCTTAACGAACTCAAAATAAATACCGTCTCTGTGATTTGATATATAGTTATTATCTATCGTTATATACCTGCAGTACCACAGATGAATGCCATTTCCAAATCCCGTTTCAGTAACACCTTTCTCAGCTATCTTTCTTCTTTTTGCGGGACCTTTTATATAGTTTTCCTCTATTAAACACTCCTTTGTCTTCGCAAGATATACAGCCCAGAAGTTCTTGTAAAATTTATTTTTCCTGATAATACATCCTTTAGATGCAATAACCTTTAATGCAGCTATATCCTCAATATAGCTTTTGCCAGAGTTTTTAAAAACAAAACCCTCAACTGAAACATTATTAGCCTTTACTGTCATTATCTCATATTTACCTTCACCATCAAGCACAGGATAGTTCTCCCCTACAAGTGATACTGACTTACCCACTACAATATTCCCTTCCCTGTAAACACCTTTCTTTACAACTATAGTATCTCCATTCTTAGCAAAAGACAGAGCTTCTTTAATAGATGAATACTTACAGCCTTTCTTGCATACGGTAAGAGTATCTCCGTAAGAGTGTAGTAATTGAAAGGTTAGGATTATCAGCATAAGAAAGATATATCTGTTCATTTTTACATATGCATCATATGTTTATGATTATGTTTATTATTTAGCCATTTTTCTTTCACTAATTTAAGAACATCTTCCCATTTTAAAATTTTACCACCATATTTTACCTTTACTTTATCCAGTTCCTCTTTTGTTTTAAAGGCCGAAAGATTCATTCCCATTGGGCTTGGTAGATCCTTAGAGTGAAGATACAAGGCTCTTTCGGCAGGAATCAGTTTTTTTTCCTGAAAATCTGTTACCCATAAAGAATGTATCTTAATCTTTTCTTTATTTTTCAGATAAAAACCTGCAAGACATTCAACACTGTCAAACTTATAAACCTTTCCAGTTGATGTTACAAGTTCGGATCCATATCTATCATCCATTATTTTCATCTGACAGTAATCACATTTATCTATGCCGTACTCTATAGGAACTGGTGCCTTTGTCTTTTCACAGGAAAAAATAAAAAAAATAAGAAAAATATAAAGAGTAAAGCTACCTCCCTTCAGAACGTTCATATTAACCTCTCTTTCTAAATATTTCAACACCGGCTGAAATCAGTCCTATTAGCATTGATACTGTGGCGATATAGGTACCTGTTGATGGAAAAGAACATGCCTTCATATTAAGGAGCATCTTACATCCAATAAGAGGCGGCTGATAAGCCATTCCCGGAATTTTAATTGGCGCCTTAGGATCAAGGTTATGTCCGTAATCATACTCCCATAGATAAAAATCAATTATACCGGCGATCCCTAAGATAACAAAAAGCACAACCCATGCTATTAAAAGTTTTCTATTTCCAAGAATAGATGTTAATAAGCCAAATATTATTAAAAATCCAAATATAAATGGCATTATTTTTAGCTCTATAATTTCCTCAGGCTTTATAGGTTTCATTCCAATATAATGGTTTAAAAGGTTTATATTGTAAAGATCGTGTGGAGAACCACCTGTTATATTATTTACCCATATAAACATCCTTAAACCTTCAGGATATTGAGGGGCTATTAGTGTTATCTCCCAGAGAGGAAAGAAGAAAACACCGATTAGAACCAAAGAAGCGAGGGCAACAAGCCCTCTTGAAGCGACGTTCATATTAAAAACCTCCATTATTTAGCTGTTTTCATTTCTTCGCCGGTACCATATTTAATAGTTACTTTTGCTCCTTTCGGAGATACTCTCACGTATCCCTGCATCTCCTGATGGAGGGCAGAACAGAAATCTGTACAGTAGAAAGGATAGACACCTGGTTTCTTAGGTTTCCATACGAGCGTTTTCGTTTCTCCAGGCATTATAAGAAGCTCGGCATTTTCAGCACCATAGATAGCAAATCCGTGTGGAACATCCCAGTCCTGCTCAATGTTTGTAACATGGAAGTAAACAGTATCTCCAACCTTTATACCTTCTATATTGTCAGGTGTAAAGTGGGATCTTATTGTTGTCATGTAAATATGAACTTTGTTTCCTTTTCTAACAACTTTTGCTTCTTCTTCAGACTTGGTTACGTAAGGATGATCGTTTTTTTCCAGCTCAAATATTTTAAGTGTATTTGGTGCAACCAGGCTTGCTGGTATAGCCTGAGCATAATGAGGCTCGCCTATCTCGGCTATATCACTGAGCAGCTGCATTTTTCCACCGGAAATATCGTATAACTGCCCAACATGGAAAAGTTCTGGACCTGTTGGTATAAATCTATCTTTCGTTATTTTATTCATAGGAAGAAGATATTTACCCCAGGGTTTTGCTGAATCACCGCCAGGAATCATAAGGTGACCGACAGCGTAGTATGTAGGAGCTCTATCAACAACCTTACATTTTTTGTAATCAACCTTTATAACTTCAGAGGTTATAAAACATGAAGTATATGCATATCCCTTTCCATCAAATTCTGTGTGTAATGGTCCTAAACATGGGTTTGGAACTTCACAGTAACTGATAGACTCATATCTGAGTATAGGAATGCCGTCAACCTCTCCGACAAAATCCTTATTTTTAATGGCTTTTATCATCTTAGAGAAAGAATGAATTGGCAGAACCGTTGACAGCTTACCGCCAGCTATTATGTACTCGCCAGAAGGATCAACATCAACACCATGAGGCGATTTTGGTGTTGGAAGGAAATAAAGAACCCCCTTACATTCCTTAGGAATTATAACCTTAACCTCTTTTTTAACTTCTGAAACAGCTATTCTATCACCTTCAGGATCCGGTATGTAGTTGTGATAGTATTCTGTTTTCATTACATGGTACTTACCTTCAGCTATACACTGCTCAGCTCTTTTCCAGTTAACAGCAGCTATATAATCTTTATCCTTCTGGGACGCGTTTATCTCTAAAAGAGTATGCGCCTGCTCCGTATTATAAGAAGTATAGAAACACCATCCGTAAGAAGGACCTTTACCACAGTGTGCAAGATCGTAATCATAACCTGGAACGAGTATCTGGAATGCAATTTCCATCTTTCCAGGTTTGTCGGCTCTTATAAATGTCAATGTACCCTTAAAGTTTTCAGCATAACTTGCTATAGGAACGTCTTTCTGAGGAATCGGCACTGAAAATCTCGTTCCTGCTGTAATGTATTCCGTGTTTGGCGTAACAAATGCTGATGCGTGGTTACCGCCTGAGTTTGGTATCTCAAGTATCTCAATAGTCTCAAATGTTCTCAGATCAATTCTTGCAACTCTTGGAGTGTTATTTTCATTTATAAATATCCATCTTCCATCTGGAACTCCATTTGTCTGCGACAGTTCCGGATGGTGTGTGTCGCCCCATGGTATGAAACCATGGCTTGTCATCAAGAGCGGCTTTGTTTCTTCTGAATATCCGTATCCATTTTCTGGATAAACGGAGAAGACAGGTATAACTTTGATTAATCTTCCTGACGGAAGTCCATAAACACTAAGCTGTCCGCTAAAACCACCTGAAAGGAACGCATAGAACTCATCATGTTTTCCCGGTGGAACATAAACTTTCTCAGCTGGGCTCTGTGCATGTGCAGTTGAGGCTAAAAAGCCCACAGCACAAGCTGAGATCACTCCCAGCCTCCATTTTCTTCTCATCTTTCACACCTCCTATTTTTCTAACGAAAGTATATATTTCACTATTTTTTCCGCCTCTTCCTTAGATACATGCTGTCTTGGCATATACATCATATTAACCTTAAATCCATATTTTTTCGCCAATCCCTGCCATTTGCCCATACTTCCAGACGTTATACTTGTAACAAGCGTTTTTACAGCATCAGGTTTACTTTTATACTCCTTAGCTATAGCTTTTAAAGGCGGTCCTGACTTTTGCTTAGAAACATCATGACATGCGAAACAGCCTTTTTTCTTAATAAATTCCTTCATATCTTCTCCTGCAGTGGAAGGAATAGAAATTATTCCTATACCAAGTAGTACCGCCGTCAGATATTTTTTCATACTACACCTCCGAGGTATTTTGATAAATAAGTTATGGATATAAAACCTTAAAAACATTGACCTGAATCAAGGCTTGACAGGTATTAAAAAATTACCTTTTTATTAAATCTCTTTTTCAGAAGGTGCCATGGAGTATTCAAAATTCTTTAAATCTTTGAACAATAAGGAAATTTCTTATCTTAAATCTATATCAAAAATCATAGAAAGAAAAGAGGGAGACATAATTTTCTGGGAAGGAGATACTCCAAAGAATACATTTTTTCTTATTGAAGGTGTTGTGAAAATATACAAAACGTCAAACAACGGGAATGATATAACATTGAACTATATCCTCCCCCCATCGTTCATAGGAGAGTTTGCGGTAATAAAAAAAATTAGCTATCCAATATCAGCCGAGATGGAATCAAATGGAAAATTGATCGTATTTGAAACAAAAAATCTTACAAAATTTTTAGATAAAAACAGAAATTTTATGAGAGAGATGATAATGTATCTTGCCAATAAAATTGAGAAAAATTACAGCTATTGTGAAGATTTAATGGAGAAAAATGCAAAGAAAAAAGTAGCAAAATTCATAAAAGAACATGAAGATCTTTTTTTCAGTTTAAAGCACACAAAAATAGCATCTATACTGAATATAACTCCTGAAACACTTTCAAGAACATTGAGAGAGTTAAAAAATGACGGTCTTATAGAAGAGAGAAAGATAGTAAAAATAAATAAAAGCAAACTTGAGAGTCTTTTAAACGATTAGAAAGGAATTAGAAAGGAGGGATAAACCCTCCAATTTTACTTTTTTTACTTTTACTTTGTTTTAACACTGCTTGTATCTAAGGAAAGTATCAGTTTGACTATCTCCCTTGCTTCGTTTTCCGTAACCTGCCTTTGTCTTGGCATGTATATTGCTCTTGGCTTCATGCCGTATTTCTTAGGTCCAAGAGACTGCCACTTTCCAAAGCTTGCATACAGGATACTTTTGACGAGAGTTTCAACGGCATCCTTTTTCCCTTTATACTCTTTCGCAATTACCCTGAATGGGACAGAGTTCTTCGGCTTATCAAGATCATGACAGGTAGTACAGCCTTTCTTTTTGGCTAACTGCATAAGCTTCCTCTCTACATCCTTACCACCAGCATAAGATAAACCAACAGAAAGCATCCCTAAAGCCAGAACTAAGCTTAAAAATTTCCTCACGATACTTCCCCTCCATTTCCTGCGGATTACTACATAAAGTAAGTTTAGTTTTATACAGCTTTTATTTCACTGATCACAATCAATAATTGATTATAATTAAGATATCTGGATGATAATTCCTGTAGAATTAATATTTGAGGTGCTGAAAATGGCTGTAAAAACACCCTTTGTTGCAGTAGATGGTATAATACAACTCTTTGATCATAATGAAAGATTTAGAGGTATTGTTCTTATAGAGAGAAAAAATCCTCCTTTTGGACTGGCTATACCAGGAGGGTTTGTAGATATAGGAGAAAGTGTTGAACAGGCTCTTAAAAGAGAGATGAAAGAAGAAACAGACCTTGATGTTGAGATCATAGGACTTCTTGGCGTATATTCTGATCCAGAAAGAGATCCAAGATTTCACACCGTCTCTATAACATATATATGTAGATCTTATGGAATCCCAAAGGCAAAAAGTGATGCAAAGGAAGTAAAAATATTCAAATTAGAAGATATACCTTTTGAAAAGCTTGTTTTTGATCATGCAAAAATTCTCAGAGATTTTATTTTGAGATAGCTGGACTTTTATTTTTTAAAATCTGATTTAAGTTAAAAATATAATAAACCTGTCTATGGATTTAGTATGAGAGTTCTTATTATATACAATAGCGACTTTTCAAAAGTCTTATTCAAACTTCCAAAACAAACAAAAGAGATATACTCACCTAAAACCATAAATAAGATCGCTTATGCATTAAAAGCAAAAGGACATTATGTTGAGATAGCTGACGGAAATATAGAAATAATTGACAGATTGAAAAATTTTTTCAGTAAAGGCAGAGGTATAGTTTTTAATCTTTCATATGGAATTCAAGGTGAAGACAGATACGCACATATACCGTCTCTTTTAGAGATGCTTGGAGTACCTTATACAGGTTCTTCTCCAGAGGGTCATACACTTGCACTTGATAAAGCAGTAACAAAAATAATTCTAAAATACTACAACATCCCAACGCCTGATTTTCATGTTTATTCTTCTATAGATCAGGATTTTTCAAAAGTAAGATTCCCAGCAATAGTAAAACCTCTCAAAGAAGCTTTATCCTTAGGAATAAAAGTCGTAAAAAATGTAGATGAGCTTAAAGATGCTGTCTCAAGAATAACTGAAGAATTTCATCAGGATGCAATTGTTGAAGAATTTATCAGGGGGAGAGAGTTTTCTGTTGGACTTATTGGAAATGATGAAGATCTTGAAACATTACCTGTTTTAGAGTTTGATTTTGGCGGAAATCCTGACGCAATACAGACAACATACTTAAAAAAACATAAACCAATAAAAAAGATATGTCCGGCACATATAGACGAGGAAAAAACAAAAAAAATGCAGGAACTTAGTAAAAAAGTATTTCATATCTTGGGTTTGAGAGATTATGCAAGAGCAGATCTCAGAATGGATCTAAACGGAAATATCTATATACTTGAGATCAATTCACAGGCAAGTCTTGGAACTACCGGATCATTTGTCAAAGCAGCAAGTACAGCAGGATACTCATACGAGGATCTTATAGAGAAAATACTGAAAACAGCTGTAAAAAGATATCCCTATCTTGTGGAGGAGTAAAATGGATCTGAAAAAGATAGAGAAGGGCTTTAAAGCCGATGGTATAAGATTCTCTGAATCTGGAAAATGTATGGTTGCAACAGCATTTCCTGAAGCTACACAAGCAGGTATAGAAATATTTAGACAGGGTGGGAATGCTGTTGACGCTGCTGTCGCATCAGCACTTGCACTATCTGTATGCGAACCTCAGGGAAGTGGAATCGGCGGTCAGACTATGATGATCATATATACAGGAAAAAAAGTAATAGCTATAGATGGATCATCAAGAGCACCTTCCCTTGCACATGTAAGCGCCATTTATGAAGAAGATAAAGGCTTAGGTTACAGAGCAACAACAGTTCCAAGTACACTTGCAGTCTTAGGATATGTACATAGAAAATACGGAAAACTTCCATGGTCAACAGTTGTTGAACCTGCAATAAGAATAGCATATGAAGGATACAGAATTACAGATTTACAGCATAATCTCCAGAGAAGGGAACTTGAGAACTTCAAAAAAATTCCATCATTTTCAGGAGGAAAATACTTCCTAAAAAATGGAAAGCCTTACAGTCCTGGAGATCTTTTCAAGCAACATGATCTTGCCAATCTTCTTGAAGATATTGCAAGATACGGGTTTGAGTACTTTTATCAGGGGAAACCTGCAAAAATGATAGATGCAGATATGAGAGAAAACGGAGGTCTGCTAAGATATGATGATCTTTCTCTCATACCCCTTCCTATTGAGAGAAAACCTGTGGTCGGCAGATTCAGAGGACTGAAAATATACACAATGCCCCCGCCAGGAGCAGGCAGACCTCTTATATACGCTTTACTAATGCTTGATGCAACATCACCAGAAGAACTTCACTCTGATAAGATAAAAAAGATACATCTTCTTATAGAGATAATAAGGGAAGCACTATTAGAAAGAACAGGAAGACCTTACGATCCTAATTTTTATCCCCAGATAACACCCGAAAGAATGCTGAGCCCAAAGTATGCATCAAAAAAAGTAAAACAGATAGCGGAATCAATAGAGTTCCATCTTCCGATTCATGAAACATATGACGAATACACAGAAGAAACAACACATCTATCTGTAATGGATGAAAATATGGCTGTAAGCCTTACGCAGTCAATTGAGAGAGTTTACGGGAGTAAAGCCGCAGCTGAAGGACTTGGATTTCTTTACAATAACTACCTTATGGATTTTGATTATAGAAAACCTGATCACCCCTATTATCTTAGACCAAATTCAGTACCATGGGCAACAGTATCACCAACAATAGTGTTTATGGATGATAAACCATGGCTTGTTATGGGAAGTCCAGGAAGTGAAAGAATATTTTCTGTCTTGACCCAATTTCTTATGAATATTGCCGATCTAAATATGTCTATTGATAAATCTGTAATTCAACCAAGAATACACAGTTCCCTTGGAGGTCTTATAAGTTATGAAGACAGATTTGATCAGGAGATTATTGATTACTTGAAAAGAGAAGGTTATAGACTTGATAAAAGGGAACCTTTCTCATTTTATCTTGGTTCCATACATGCTATACTCAGGAAAAAAGACGGCGGTTTTCAGGGAGTATCTGATATCAGAAGAGATGGAACTGCAGGAGGCTTATAATGTTCCCTGTTTTAATATCTATTCCTCATGGTGGATGGAAAATACCACCTGAAGTAAAAAATTTAGTTGTACTGTCAGATAAAGATATTTTTGATGATTCCGATCCATTCACAACAGATATATACGATATTGGAGAAATGGCTGTTAGTATTGTAAAAACAGATATAGCCAGAGCATTTGTTGATCCTAATAGGGCCCCAGATGATCTTCCTCCAAAAAACCCAGATGGCGTTGTTAAAACTAAAACATGTTATGGTGTACAGATATACAGAAAACCTCTTGATAAAAGAAAGATAGCTTTACTGCTTGAGAAATACTACTTTCCTTATCACAAAGAAATAAAGAAATCCTTAAAAAATCCTGAGATAAAAATAGCATTTGATTGTCATTCAATGGCATCCGTAGCTCCAGAAATCTCACCTGACAAAGGGAAAGAAAGACCAATGATCTGCCTTGGCAATGTACACGGAAAATCATCAGATTATAAAACAACAGAAAAGTTAAAATGGGCTTTTATCAAGGCTTTTAACCTTCCAGAAAATGAAGTTAAAATAAATGTCCCTTTTTCAGGGGGTTATATAACAAGAACTTATGGTAATAAACCAGTTCCATGGATTCAGATAGAACTAAACAGAAAATTTTACCTTTCAGACCCATGGTTTGATGAAAAAAGGTTAAAAATAAAAAAGGAAAGAATAAAGTATCTGAAAAATATGTTTATAAAAACTCTTGAACTGTTCTTCAGTTAAAATATATTTCATTCTGTTCAATAAAAAAGAGGTGGGAAAATGGAAATAAAAGTAAAATACAGAGGTAAAGAAAAAACATTATTTTTTGAAAAAGACAAGGTAAAAGCATCAGATATATTAAAAGCACTTGGTCTATCTTCAGAACATGCTTTTGTTGCAAAAAATGGAGAGATAGCTTCAGAGGATGACCTTATAACTCAAGAAGACAGTGTAAAGGTTGTAAACGCTATATCAGGAGGATAAGGAAGGAGATGGAAAAACTAAAAAAAGGCAGTAGATGCACAATATGTAAAGCAAAAGGAGAAAAAGGGAAAGCTGTCGTGTTTTTACCCCATCATAGATTGGCTCTCTGCAAAAATCATTATATACAGTGGTTTGAAAAAAGAATCGAAAAAACTATAAAAGAGTTCAGAATGTTTTCAAAAAGAGATCGTATTCTGGTAGCCGTTTCAGGGGGAAAAGACAGTCTTGCACTCTGGAATGTTCTAATAAAAAATGGATATGAAGCAGATGGATTTTATATAGATCTTGGTATAGATCAGTATTCTAAGGATTCTAAAGAATTAAGTGTACAGTTTTCAAAAAAAATAGGCAGATCCCTACATATTATCTCCCTGAAAGATGAGATAGCTCCTATTCCCGTGATAAACAAGTCAACAAAAAAACCTGCTTGTTCAGCATGTGGAGCAGTCAAAAGATACTATATGAACAGTTATGCAAAAAAACTTGGATACCGAATAATAGCTACTGGACACAATCTTGACGATGAAGTTGCTCTGCTTTTTGGAAACACGCTTCACTGGGATGTTAAATATTTAAGAAAACAGTATCCTGTTCTTAAAGAAGAAGGAGGATTCATAAGAAAAGTAAAACCATTGTGCAAAATTACCGAAAAGGAAAGTGCGATGTATGCATTTTTTAATGGAATTGAGTATATAGAGTATGAATGTCCATTTTCAGAAGGAGCTTCATCTATTGAGTATAAGGAAATTCTATCGAAAATTGAAGAGAAACACCCCGGGACAAAACTGCAGTTTTATACAAACTTCCTCAAAAATATGCATCCGATAATAAAGGAATATTATGAAAAAGAAGAAACACAGATTAAAGAATGCAGGATATGTGGAGAGCCTTCCTTTAATGAGATATGTGCTGTATGCAGACTTAAAAATTCTGTCGAAAGAGAAACAGTCCAAAACTGATATATTAGTCTTACATACTAAAAAAATATTTGAAAAACAGACTAAATTCGGATATTTTAATAAATATATATTATATCTGAAGGAGGATTAAAATGGGCTACTCAATAGATGTAACGGACGAGAATTTTGAAAAGCTTGTTATAGAAAAGTCTTATGAAAAACCTGTAGTTGTCGATTTCTGGGCGCCATGGTGCGGTCCATGTCAGATGCTTAAACCTATCTTAGAAAAACTATCCAAAGAGTACGACTTTGTACTTGCAAAAATAAACACAGACCAGAACAGTCTTACAGCAAATCAGTTTGGAGTCAGTGGAATTCCAGATGTAAGAATAATTCTTAACGGAAAAGAGGTTGACAGATTTGTCGGTGCATTACCTGAACATAAGATAAGAGAGATCCTATCAAAACATATGAAATCTGAGATAGATAAATATATTGAAGAAGCATATATGGAGTATATGGCAGGAAATTTTGAAGAAGCTGAAAAAATATACGAAAAACTTATAAACCAGTATCCAGACAATAAAAAGATAATACTTGAAGCTACAAAGTTATACATAAAAGAAAACAAACTTGATAAAGCAGAGGATCTGTTGAGCAACATTAAAGAATACGATAAGGAATACTACCCTAAAGCTCAAGCTTTAAAAGAATTGATAAAGTTTAAGGACTGGTGTGAGAATCTAAAGTCTGAAAACGAGCTTGACAAACTCTTAAAAGAGGGTGCATGCTCAGCAATCCATGAAGATTACAGATCAGCACTGGAGAAATTTTTAAAAGTTGTACAGTTAGATAAGAAATATAAAGAGGAAGCTGGAAGAAAGGCAATGATAGCTATATTCAATATTCTTGGCGAGTCCGATCCATTAACAAAAGAGTTTAGAAAAAAACTTGCTATGTGGCTTTACTGATAAGGGAGAAAATATGGGAAAAATACTAATTATCTTACTTACAGCCTTTTCTTTATCCTACGGATCCCCTTTTCTTGATAAATTTGAAAAAAAAATAAAAAGTGTGTCTTCTATTAGAGGTAAATTTTTACAGATAAATACCATAGAAGGCTTTGATCAACCTCAGACATTTATAGGAGAACTTTACGCAACAAAGCCAGATAAGCTTAAAATAGTGTATAAAGACCCCTATAAACAGATCATACTTGTAGAAGGAAAAAAAAGTACTATTTATACACCTGAGGAAAAACAAGCTGTTATCTCAGATTTGTCTGACGATTTTCTTATTGTAAAGATATTTAAAATATTTATGGAAAATAGATCACTCAAAGATATATTCAAAGTAAATTACGAAAAGAAAACAGACGAAGGTATTCTGATATCCCTTTTACCTTTAAACGAAAAAGGGATAAAAAAGGTGGAGATTATCATAAAAAAAGATCTGGAAATATATAAAATTAAGCTATACGGCGAAGATAGTATAGTTGAGCTACATTTTCCAGATATTGAATACATGAGAAAAAAAATTGATCTACGTTTAGATCTTCCTGAGGATGTAGAAATTATAAGACAGTAACGGAGAATTATATGAGTCCAAATAAGCTTTATATAGTTGCTATAGGATTGTTCACGGTATTCACGGTAATCACCTTCTTTACCCTTCCAAGAAAGTATGGAATATCACTTTTAATTATTGATATATCAGTAATCATATTTGCATTCCTTGTATGGCTTAATGACAAACATTTCAATGAACAGATAAATGAAAGAGTTTTCTCTATTTCTGATAAAAAATTCATACAGGATGTTATAGTTAGACAGATGAATATGCACGGCATTACCAGAATAATTGAGAAAGATAATACTATCCAGTTCTATAAAGGTAATAAAAAAACTGGCGAGGTAAAGTTTAAAACAGATAATACGGGAAAACCTTTGAAGATAGACGGTAAGTACATAATCGAGGTAAAAGCCCCTGAATACATTCTTCATAATATAGATCATGAAACATGGAGTATTTTAAGCCAGAAATGAAAATAATAAGTACAGAAATAAAAGATCCAGAAAAAATAAGGAAAATTCTTAAGGAAGAAGGATATGAAGATATATTTGTCTGGGAAGATCAAAAAGGATCTTTTTATGACTGGCATACTCACCCTTATGAAGAAGTAAGATGGATATGTAAAGGTGAAATAACTATAGGAACAGAGCATGGAGAAATAACTTTAAAAGCTGGAGACAGACTTGATCTTCCTGCAGGAACAAGACACTGGGCGAAAACAGATACAGGTGTTGTTTATATTTGCGGATCTAAATCTTTAGGAGGAAAACATGACTGAAAAAGAAAAACAAAAAATAGACGAACTTATTATGAAAACATTTACGTTGGCTTATGAACTTGGAACAAATCTTGATGAACTTCACAAACAGTTCAGACAGCTTAGGTACAGTACAAAAGACAGAGATATTGAATCAGCAATAATAAATCTTGAACATGCATCTTTTATGACAGCCCAGTCTATAAATATACTTAAAGAACAGACAAGGAATACTCTTATCCCATTAAAAAAAGCTCATAGATGTGAGGGTTAAATGGAAAGACTTATACCAACCGTTTTTTTAAAGGCTTACGAACTTGTAGATGAAAATACGATGGACAAACTGTCTGATGTAGAAACACCCCTTATGCTTGTTGATATGGTACAGAACTTTAAAGAAAACACATTCTGGATTAAAATCAGAAATGTATGGACACTAATAGGAAAGATACCACCTTTAGTTCCTTCAGAAGGCGATATAGTCCTTTTTAGAGAGAAAGGTCAGTGGGGATTATTTAAATATATAGGTGAAGAAGAAGGAAAAGTAATCCTGAGAGATGGGAAAGATGAGAGGACAACAAAAGTTCCAAAAGATGTTGTAGAATCCTTAGAGCTTTTTGGAAAGGTTATAAGAGTCCAGGAAAAAGTATGAAAATAAAAATCTTATATATACTTCTTATTTTTATTATTTTAACTGAAGGATGTGAGAAAAAAGATAAAACGGACAGTAAAAAAACTCACAGGTATATTCTTATAGATATCAATACAAATCCAGTTCCACTACCTGAGGACAAACTTATTGTTCTAAATTTTATGGCATACTCTTGCTCAGCATGTATAGAAGAAATTCCTGTGATGAAAAAAGTGATACAGGAGGAAGAGTTTAGGGATAAATTTCAGATAATAGGTATGGTCATAGACTCAAAAACTGGAGACCTGTCAGATCCTCTATTTCCTATCTACCCAAATCACAGACAGAATTTTGTAAGATTTCCTGTTCCAGGAACACCCACAACATACATAATCACACCAAGAGGAAAAAAACTAATAATTATTTACGGTGCAGTAACTGAAGAAAAATTCAGGAAATTTCTAAGGGAAGCATTAAGAAAAGCTATGAAATAGCAGACTGTATGGAAATCCTAAAAAAATATTATAATTTTATCTTCTAAAAATTTTTTCATGAGGTAGTTGATGAGCAAAAGAATGGAAAATATAAGAAATTTCTCAATTATCGCCCACGTTGATCATGGTAAATCAACTCTCGCTGATAGACTTATGGAATACACAGGTGCTGTTGAAGAAAGAGAAAAAAAGGATCAGATCCTTGACACCCTCGATATAGAAAGAGAAAGAGGAATTACAATAAAACTTCAGGCTGTAAGATTGAACTATAAAGCCAAAGATGGACTCAATTATACACTTCATCTTATTGATACACCAGGTCATGTTGATTTTGGGTATGAAGTTTCAAGATCTCTAACCGCATGTGAAGGTGCACTACTTCTAATAGATGCTACACAGGGAATAGAAGCTCAAACTATCGCAACTTTCTGGCAGGCTCTTGAACAAGACCTTGAGATCATACCTGTTATAAATAAAATAGATCTTCCATCTGCTGATATAGAAAGAATAAAAGAACAGATAGCTGACGTTCTTGGTTTAGATCCTGAAGAAGCTATACTTGCATCAGGAAAAGCAGGAATAGGAATTCAGGATATTCTTGAAGCTATAGTAAATAAGATCCCCCCACCTGATGGTGAAGAAGATAAACCTTTAAAAGCACTTATATTTGATTCTTACTATGACCCTTATAGAGGTGCTGTAGCATTTGTAAGAATATTTGATGGAGATGTCAAAAAAGGAACAAAAATAAAACTAATGTCAACAGGAAAGGAGTTTGAGGTTACAGAAGTAGGAGCACAGACTCCTACAATGACTCAGCTTGAAAGCTTAAAAGCAGGTGATGTTGGTTACATAGCAGCCGCTATAAAAGATGTTAGAGATATAAGGATCGGAGACACGATCACAGATGCGAAAAATCCCACCGATCAACCTGTTCCAGGCTTTAGACCAGCAAAACCAATGGTATATGCCGGATTATATCCTACAGGATCAACACTCTTTGAGGATCTTAGAGATGCTCTTGAAAAGTACTCAATAAATGATGCTGCCCTTACTTATGAGATGGAGAGTTCTCCTGCTTTAGGTCTTGGATTTAGATGTGGATTTTTAGGACTTCTTCATATGGAAATAGTTCAAGAAAGATTAGAAAGAGAGTATGACATTGAGCTTATTACAACAGCTCCTAATGTCATATATAGAGTTATTACAAAAAAAGGCGAAGAAATAGAGGTAAGAAATCCCTCACAGATGCCCGATCCCTCACAGATAGAAAAAATACTTGAACCTTATATTGAGGCTAACATCATAACCCCAAATGATTTTGTTGGAGCAGTAATACAGCTTGTTCAGGAAAAAAGAGGTATCCAGAAATCATTTGAATATATAGATAAAAAGACGGTTCTATTAAGATACGATATACCAATGGCAGAAGTTTTATTTGATTTTCATGATAAGCTAAAAACTGCGACAAGAGGTTACGCATCATTTGATTATGAGTTTAAAGATTATAGGCCTGGAGATCTAGTAAAGATGGATATAAGAATAAACGGAGAAATTGTTGATGCATTATCATTTATAGTCCATAAAGACAAAGCATACAGGGTTGGTAGAAATATTGTTGATAAAATGAGAGAGGTAATACCAAGACAGCTTTTTGAGGTAAGAATACAGGCTGTAATTGGATCAAAAGTTGTAGCCTCTGCAAGGGTTGCACCCCTTAGAAAAGACGTTCTTGCTAAATGTTACGGTGGAGATATCACAAGAAAGAAAAAACTGTTAGAAAAACAAAAGAAGGGGAAGAAAAGAATGAAACAACTTGGAAAAGTAGAACTTCCTCAGGAAGCTTTCTTAAGCATTCTTAAGGCTGAGTAA
>CAZFKX010000011.1:0-93951 GCA_964519345.1 uncultured Aquificales bacterium | reverse complement strand
CCTCGACTTGCATGTGTTAGGCGCGCCGCCAACGTTCGCGCTGAGCCAGGATCAAACTCTCCACTCATTCCTTTCCGCACATCTGGCCCCCCTATTCTACTGCCATGTAGCCTTAGCGCCTTTACCTCAGCCGCTTAAAGCAGATAAGTAGTATATGTGAGTTTTTTTTTAAAGTCAAGCTTTAAATCTTAAGCAGGAATATTAATTATATTTCTAAAATGTTTGCTGTCAAGTGTTCATTTATTTAAAAAGGCCGCTAAGAGCGGCCTTAATATGTTTATGGTCTATATTTAGAAAGTATTTCGTCCCAGTCAGGTTCTTTACCATCCTTTGGAGCGAATTTTTCTTTTAGTTTGGCTATTCTTTCCTCAAATGTTTCTTTTTCTACTTTGTAGAATATACCTATAGGTCTTTTGCCTTTGAAAGGTTCAGCATCTTCAAGTTCTGGATTATCTGCATCTAAAACGTGTGATGCAAGTTCAAGAGCAGCTTTCATATCTGATGGATCGTGACCTAACTCTTTATTAATGTCTATAAGTCTTCCCTTGTAATATTTGAATGTGTCTATCTTGTTAAACGTAGGACATGGTGAGAGAACATTTACAAATGAGAAACCTTTGTGTTCAACTGCCGCCTGAATCGTGTCTGCCAAGTGTTTTGGATTACCTGAATAAGACTGTGCGACAAATGTTGCTCCTGAAGCGATAGCAAATTTAATCGTATTGAAAGGGTCCTCTATATTTCCGTAAGGGTTTAAAGAACCTTTGTACCCATGCCTTGAGGTTGGAGATGTTTGATTTTTTGTTAAAGCATACATTCTGTTGTCCATAACAACCAATGTTATATTAAAGTTTTTTCTTGCTGTGTGAGGGAAGTGCTCCATTCCTATTGAGAATATATCACCATCTCCCGCCGTTACTATGGTTGGTGTTTCTGGTTTTGCGAGTCTAACTCCAACAGCTGCAGGAAGAGCTCTACCATGAGCCGTATGGATCCCAAAAGCATTCATCCATAACGGCAGTCTTGAAGAACATCCGATTCCAGATGTCATTGTAATGGCTGTAGGATCAAATTTTTCCTCGGAGAAAGCTTTAGTTAATGCTGTCACAACTCCAAAATCTCCACATCCAGGACACCATGTTGGTTCTATATCACTCCTATACTCCTTAGGTGGGAGCTTCTCTTCTAATTTGATATATTCCATCATTAAATCCTCCTTTTTAAGATATTTATGTTAAGCATTTGTTTTCTGTCCTACTAATTCTAAAATTTTTTCTTCTATCTCGGCTGGTATGAAAGGCTCGCCTCTGTATATGTTGTACTGCACAATCTTTTCCTGAGGAACGTTTGTGAACATTTTAATAAATCTTGCAAAATGACCAAGATATGAAGCCTCTGGTACAAGTATCTGATCCGCCATTGATGCAAGTTTTTCAAGTGCATTTTTTGGAACAGGATAGAGTAGTTTTGGATATAAAGCCGCTATTTTATAGCCCTTTTCCCTAAGTCTTTTTACGGCTTCCTGCGTAATAGATGCTGTTAACCCCCATGCTACAACGGCTATATCGGCTTTTTCTCCTTCCTGTAGATCTCCCAAGTCCCATTCTAAAAGGTGCTGATTTTCCTGTTCTATGTTCGCTATTTTTCTAAATCTTTTATCCATCATTATAGTTCTTTCTTTTGGAGTTGTTCTCGGTCTGGAGTTTTCAGCGTGTTCAAGTCCTGTGGCTGTATAAGGTTTAGGTGACACTGTTGGAACGAATACAGGTGAAATTCCATTTTCAGTAATCGCATATCTGAAAAGATTATCTAACTCCTCAGGTTTGACTTCTTCTTTTCTTACGACAGGTCTTTCTATTAGATTTTCTTTAATTTTCTTTATATCAGGAGTTGGTATAGCTTCAGCTCTAAGGGAAAGAGAACCATCAGTAAGCATTATAACTGGAAGTTGATACTTCTCAGAAAGATTGAAGGCTTCTATAGTCAGGTAGAAATTTTCCTCAACATTTTTAGGTGCTATTACCACTCTCTGGTCATCACCGTGTCCGCCTAAAGCAGCTGCGAAAAGATCAGCCTGTTCATGTTTTGTTGGCATTCCTGTAGATGGTCCCGCCCTTTGTACGTCAACAACAACAACTGGTAATTCTGTCATAGACGCAAGGTCTATTAATTCCTGCATCAGTGATAGTCCAGGTCCGGAAGTTGCAGTCATTGATTTTGCTCCTGCAAAAGACGAGCCAATAATAGCTGCCATTGATGAAATCTCATCTTCAGACTGATATACAAATCCACCTGTTTTTAGTATTATTGGAGAAAGGTAGTTTCCTACGGTTGTAGCGGGTGTTATTGGATAGGCTGCAAATACTTGTACTCCAGCTGCAGCTGCTCCAAGTGCTATAGCCTCATTTCCTTCAAGGATTATAACATCCTTTTTAGGAAGTGGTCCTGGAACTTTGTAAGGATCTATCTTTTTGATATTTTCTTTAACATAGTTAACTCCTGCTTCTACAGCTTTAAAGTTAAGATTAACTACATCTTCACCTTTTTTGGAGAATTTTTTTGTTATCTCTTCTTTTAGGACTTCTATTGGAAAACCGAAAAGTTCAAATGTTGCTGCCATAGCAACAACGTTTTTAGTGATATACGCACCAACGTCTTCCTTGGCTATTTTTGACATGGGTACGGCATAAACGAAAACGCCTTTTGCTTCAAGTTCTTCAATATCTGGTTCAAAATCACCACCTTCTGGACCGTCCCATATGAGAACTGTTCCCTTTTTAAGCAGTGGTTTGTTTACCTCATAGGCTTCACCATTAAAAGCGACGAGAATATTAAAACCGTCTCCCTGTGATAGTATCTTTTCATCAGACATTCTAACCTGTGAAAGTGCATATCCTCCTTTTATTTCAGCAGGGAAAGATTTGAATGTCACAACCTCATAACCTAAATTTGATGCGGCTCTCATGGTGAAGTCACCTGCAGATATAACCCCTTCACCACCTTCACCGGCATACTTAATTGTTAAATCGAACGCCATAGCGGAATCCTCCTTATTTATTTTGAGTCTTATTTAGTTCCTAAAATATAACACTGTTTGATTTATAAAATCAAGTTTTTATAACGCTGTTTGATTTTTATCTCCCAAGAACCTCTGCAACAACGTCACCTATTGTTGATATGTTTTTTACTGTCGTTACTCCAGCTGATTCAAGAGCTCTGTATTTTTCTTCCGCAGTCCCTTTTCCTCCTGCAATTATAGCTCCTGCATGACCCATTCTTTTTCCTGGAGGCGCTGTAACTCCAGCTATGTATGCAATAACAGGTTTGTTGACATGCTCTTTTATAAATTCGGCTGCTTCTTCTTCAGCAGTTCCTCCTATTTCTCCTATCATAACTATAGCTTCCGTTTCTGGATCTTCTTGGAACCATTTAAGAACATCTGAGAATACTGTTCCCGGTACGGGATCACCACCTATTCCTATTACCGTTGACTGCCCTATTCCCTTATTTGAGAGTTGAAATGCTGCTTCATAGGTTAGAGTTCCAGATCTTGACACTATGCCTACATTTCCCTTTTTGAATATATGTCCGGGCATAATTCCTATTTTTGCTTCTTCTGGAGTTATAACGCCTGGGCAGTTTGGACCTATTAAAACAGTATCAGGATAGTAAGTTTTTATATAGTTTTTAACAGGTATCATATCATTAACAGGAATTCCTTCTGTTATACATATAACAGTTTTTATCCCTGCATCTACAGCTTCCAGAATGGCATCTGCCGCAAATGGAGGAGGGACAAATATAAGGGAACAGTCTGCACCTGTGTTGTTAACAGCTTCCTTCACTGAATCAAAAACAGGTATTCCTTCTACTTCCTGTCCGCCTTTTCCTGGTGTAACTCCGCCGACTATCTTAGTACCGTAAGCTTTACATTGGGTAGCGTGAAATGAACCTTCTCTTCCTGTTATTCCCTGTACTATAACTTTTGTATTTTTATCAACAAGTACGCTCATCTTCTTCCTCCTTGTATTTCTTTGTATTATGCTTTACTTGCTAATTCTACAGCCTTTTTGGCACCTTCCCACATCGTATCGGCAGGAATAAGATCTAAACCTGATTCTGAAAGCATTTTTTTACCAAGTTCCACATTTGTACCTTCCATCCTGACAATAATAGGAACGTGGGGATTTACCTCTTTTGATGCCTGTATTATTCCTTCAGCAAGTCTGTCACATCTGAGTATCCCACCAAATATATTTATAAATATTGCTTTTACATTTGGATCTGAAAGGATAATTTTAAAAGCGTTTGCTATCTGTTCAGCATTTGCTGATCCGCCAACATCAAGGAAATTTGCTGGCTCTCCACCGGCGAGTTTAATTGTATCCATAGTAGCCATAGCAAGTCCTGCACCGTTAACCATACATGCTATATTTCCATCTAACTTTATGTAGTTAAGATTATACTGCTTTGCTTTTACCTCAAGTTCAGATTCCTGTGTAGGATCCTCCATCTCCATAATGTCTGGATGTCTAAACAGGGCATTATCATCAAAATCAACTTTTGCATCAAGAATGACAATATTACCTTCTTTTGTAAGAACAAGAGGATTTATCTCCACCATAGATGCATCTTCTTTCATATAAAGGTCGTAAAGTTTCACGAATATTCCTGCAGCTTTGTTGAGAAGATTTTTTGGGAGACCAAGTTTTAATGCTATCTCTCTTGCCTGATACGGTCTTAATCCTAAGAAAGGATCTATAACCTCTGTTATAATTGCTTCAGGATTTTCAGCAGCAACTTCCTCTATCTCCATACCACCTTCTGAAGAGGCCATTATGATAAGTTTTGATTTGCTTCTATCTAAGGTAATAGCCACATAAAATTCTTTGTCTATGTTTGTTCCTTCTTCTATATAAATTCTGCTAACAGGAAGTCCTTCAGGACCTGTCTGGAACGTAACAAGTGTTTTTCCAAGAAGTTCTGCCGCATATTTTTGAACTTCATCAAGATTGTTCGCAAGCTTGACGCCACCAGCTTTACCTCTACCACCAGCATGTATCTGGGCTTTTACAACTACTGGGAATTTTCCTAATTGTTGCGCTGCTTCTACCGCTTCTTCTACTGTAAATGCAGGATAACCGTTAGGAACAGGAAGCCCATACTTTGCAAATATCTCTTTAGCCTGATGTTCGTGTACTTTCATCTGAATGCCTCCTATTTATTTTCTTATTCTTTTTAGACTTTTAGCTTTCTAAACTTTTTTTGTCCCTCCTCAAATACATCTCCTCCGTAAATATCGTTTGCAACAATTACAGGGAAGTTTTCAAAGTAAAGTTTTCTTACAGCTTCAGGTCCAAGATCTTCATAAGCTATTGTCTCTACGCTTTTAATATGTTTGGATAAAAGTGCCGCTGTTCCTCCGTATGCTGCAAAATAAACGGCCTTATATCTTTTTAAAGCTTCCTTAACCTCCTCTCCTCTCCATCCTTTTCCTATTGTTCCTTTTAAGCCCAACTCGAGGAGTTTTGGTGTGTATTTGTCCATTCTGTAAGCTGTAGTTGGACCAGCGGAGCCGATTACCTGTCCCGGTCTTGGAGGTGTAGGTCCTACATAGTATATAATCTGTCCTTTAATATCAAAAGGAAGTTTACCTGTTTTTTCATACTCTTCTATCATTCTTTTATGTGCTGCATCTCTTGCCGTATAAACATATCCTGATATAAGAACCCTATCTCCGGCTCTCAAATTTTCAATTATATCTTCTGTCAAAGGTGTTTTAATCTTTTTTGTCTCGGACATTGCATACCCCTTATATTTCAATCTCTTTATGCCTTGCAGCATGACATTGGATGTTAACGGCTACAGGTAGAGAAGCTATATGAACTGGTGCAACTTCAATTTTTACATCTACAGCTGTTGTAGTTCCTCCAAACCCAAGTGGACCTACTCCAAGTTGATTGGCAAGCTCGAGAAGTTCTTTTTCAAATGCGGCTATTTTTGGATCTGGATGCCTCTCGCCAATGTGTCTGAAAAGGGCTTTTTTTGCAAGAACGGCTGAGTAGTCGAATGTACCTCCTATACCTACACCAACTGTAAAAGGTGGACAGGCGTTTGGACCTGCATTTGCTATACATTTAAGAACAAAATTTTTTATCCCTTCAATACCATCAGCAGGCCTTAACATTGTCTGTTTACTCTGATTTTCAGAACCTCCTCCTTTGGCTGCAAATTTTATTTTTATTTTATTTCCCGGAACAATATCAAAATAAATTAATGCTGGTGTATTGTCTCCTGTATTTTTCCTCTCAAAAATGGGATCAAAGGCAAGGGAAGCTCTTAGGTATCCTTCCTTTGTTGCTTTTCTTACTCCTTCGTTTACTGCATCCTTTATATTTCCACCTGTTATATGAACTTCCTGTCCTACTTCAATGAAAAAAACAGGATATCCTGTATCCTGACAGTAAGCAACTTTCTCTTTTGATGCAACCTCTGCATTTTTCAGTATCTCATTAAGAATTTCCTTTCCTATAGGAGATTCTTCTTTTTCAACAGATCTTTTTATAGATTGTATAAAGTCTTCCGGAATATTGTATTCAGTATCCATCACAAGATCTTTAACCGCTTCAGTTATTAAAGAAGCCTGTATCTCTCTCATTACTAACCTCTTAAATAAGTCCAAGTTCTTTTATTCTTTCAATTCCTGATTTTACTGAGTTTACAGAAGATCTCCAAAGATCCTTTTCTTCCTGCGTAAAATCAAGCTTAAGTATTTCCTCAACGCCATGAGCTCCAAGTTTTACTGGAATACCAATGCAGACGTCATCTGCATCATAAAATCTGGCAACTTCTCCTTCTAAATATACTGAGCATGGGAGAATCTCTTTTTTATCATTTATGATCGCTTCAACCATCTCAACAACAGAAGCGCCGGGAGCATGATATGCTGAAGTTCCCATAAGACCAACAATTTCTCCACCGCCAAACTTTGTTCTCTCAACTATTTCTTTTAACCTGTCTTCAGGTAAAAGTTTTGTTAGTGGTTCACCTCCTACATTAGATACAGAAAGCAGGGGAACCATATCATCTCCATGACTTCCCAGAACGTAAGCGTTTATATTTTTAACAGAAACTTTAAGTTCCATAGATAAGAATGCTTTAAATCTTGCTGTATCAAGGACACCTGCCATTCCCATTACTCTATTTGAAGGAAACCCGGTAAGTTTTAATGCTGCATAAGTCAAAACATCTACAGGATTTGAAACAACTATAACAATAGCTTCTGGTGCAAATTGAGCTATTCTCTCTGATATAATTCTTATTATCCCAACATTTTTTGATAGAAGATCATCTCTGCTCATTCCGGGTCTTCTTGGAAACCCTGCTGTAACAACGACAATATCAGAACCAGTAAGTGCTTCATAACCCTCTCCCTCAGCCGTTACCGTATATCCGTCAACCTCAACATCGCATCCTATCGCTGCCGCCATCTGTTTTATATCAAGAGCTTTTCCTTTCACTATCTCATAAACCTTATCTTCAGTCTGTCTGGCAAGATCAAACATCCTTACGTTTGCTATCTCTTTTATGGCTATTAAGTTTGCGACATGCTCTCCCACATTGCCGGCTCCCACTACCGATACTACTGGTCTTTTATACTCTCCCATTGGCGGCCTCCATATTTTGATAGTTTAAATTAGTCTAAACTTTATAAAAAGTTTTGTCAAACAGCGTTTGATTTAGTTAAAAGGGTAGATTGAATATTAAATGAGTCTTATAATTATTAACAATTAAATCTGACGGAGGTATTAAAATGGCTTACGTTAAATTACCTGAACTTGAGGAGATGGATCCTGAAATCCAAAAACTTGCAAAGGAGATCCTTAAGAAAACTGGAAAGCTTGGAGAGATATTCAGATTACTGGCAATAAGGAAAGATATATACTTTATGACAGATAACTGTGTAAAAACTCTTCTTCTAAAGGAAACAGAACTTCCATATTCAACAAAGGAGAGAATAGCTCTTCTTATATCTAAGGAAAATAACTGCCCTATGTGTGTTGATGTTCATAAAAATATAGCAAGAATGCTCGGTATGTCCGAAGAACAGATAGAGGAGACGCTGAAAGGTGTGGATTATATAAATGCTCCAGAGGAAGAAAAGGAACTTTTGAGATTTTGTATAAGAGCATCAAGAAAAGATAATTATAAAATAACAAAAGAAGAAATAGATAATATTATGTCTCTTGGATATTCTGTAACACAGTTGGTTGAGGCTATAACAATAACTGCTTACTTTAATTATATAAATACCCTTTCCAATGTTTTCGGACTTGGTAAGTAAGAAGGTTTTTGATGAGGATTTTAGAACTTTTTAAGAAAAAATTAAGTTTTGATATAAGAATTTACAGATCAAAGATAGAAAATATAGATAAGGAGCTTACCATTTTAATATCTAAGAGAAATGAGCTTTATGACAGATACACAAGACTAAAGGAAGAGTCTTTTAAAGATGTCAGCAGTCTTCATTATAAAGTTGAATATCTAAAGAGTCTTGAAAAAGAGATATCTCTTATTGATGAGAAAATAGATCTTCTTGAGATGAAAAAGGAGGCTGTTAAGCTTCAAGTCAAACTAAAAAATGCCGAGAAAAAAAGCGTAGAGAAATATATTAAAAATATAAACAGAGATGCTCTTAAAAAGGAACTTAAGAAGGAGATACAGATTGCTGAGACTTCTTTTAATAATAGGCGTTAGCCTTTCTTTAATATTTACATCCTACTCTGCTGACAATCAAAAAGCTGAGAAGATAGAGATAAAAAAGGAGATAGATAGATTAATAAAACTGAGGGAAGAGATAAAAAAACTTATTGAAGAGAAGAAAAAAATACTCAGGCAGATAGAGGAGAAGGAAAAATCTCTTGAAGATAAGGAAAAAAGTATAAAAAATCTTCTGAAAAAGGCGGAAAAAGAAAGATACAAAAAACTTGCGAAAGTCTTTGAAAAAATGGATCCTGAGATGGCAGGAGAAAAAATCTCAAAAATGACAGATCCTGTTAAAGCAGCTTACATAATCTATAATATGAAAGAAAGACTTGCAGGGGAAGTTATGAATTACGTTGATCCAGAAATGGTTGATAAAATAACAAAAATACTCACAGATCTCAGAAAAAATCAAAGATAAGAATTATATATATATTGAAAATTTGTGAATAAAAATCCATAATAAGTATTTGAAACTAATAACGATTATTTATTTGGAGCTATTTTGTTAAAATGGATGAAAACTTAGAAATAAAACTTGCAAAAAGTATATTTGCAGAAGGTTTTGATCAACTCTGTTCAGTTATACTTAAAAATCCTTATCAACAAAAATACTTTGATAGATCAGAAGTAGAAAAATTAAAAAAGATCCAGATGGATGCGTTTATATCAGGTATTGAGGATGATATAAATAATGTAAAAAGAAAAGGATTTATACTCGGTAAAATGCATTTTTCCATGTCTATTCCTTTTAGTGCTACACTAAGTAATCTCGAAAGGATGGAATATCTCCTTTCCGGCTTTATTAAAAAAAAATTTATTGATTTCAGTCTTAATCCTGATAAGACTTTAAAAAAGATTGAAAGAGTCTATTTGCTTTTAAGAAATTCAGTTGCCTACGGGTACCTGTACTCTTTTCTTCAGATAGATAAGGTTGTTATTCGTGAAAAGCTTAGAACTGTTAAATATTCCGAAGAAGAACTTAGATTCTATGTAAAAGAGCATCTTGTATGGTTGAATAAAATTATAGAGGATATTAAGAAATTAAGAAAAGAAAGCAGTGTTGAACTTGATGTAAATAAATGTAAATTTTCCCGTTTGCTTGAGGATGAGACAGTATTAAATATTAGCAGAAAGAAGTTCAATATTCTTAAAGATATTCATGAAAAGATTCATAAAACTGCTATTGATATATACTACAGTATTGATGAAAGAAATTTTACAAACCTTCTTTATGATTATATAAATCTTCAGAAGCTTTCTGCACAGTTTTTATCCCTTTTGACAGTAAAAATAGCTGTCAGGAGTGTTGAAGACGCTAATATTGATCCTCTGACAGGTGTTTTGAACAGAAGACCTATGGAGTTTATACTCAACAATCAGTACCAGATATCAAAAATATCCAGCAGACCAGTTTCAATAGCTTTACTGGATATTGATGACTTTAAAAAGATAAACGACAGTTATGGACATCTTCTCGGTGATTGTGTAATAAAACAGGTTGCAGGTATTCTTCAGAGAAGTTTGAGAAAATCTGATCTTATATTTAGATTTGGAGGGGAAGAGTTTTTAATTTTTATGCCTTTTACTGAGAAAAAAGATGCATATAAAGTTATGGAAAAACTGAGAAAAAAGATAGAAGAGAGAGAACTTATATGTGGTAAGAATACTATTAGGGTTACAGTCAGCGTGGGGGTTGAAGGTGCAACTTTACATCCAAATGAGACTGTAAATGATATTATAGAGAGAGCCGATAAAAAAATGCTAAGAGCAAAAAGAACAGGTAAAAATAAGGTTGTTATCTAACTACTCCTCTATATAAACATACTCGCTTTTGTACCATCCCCATACTGTTGGAAATACGTTTTTTAGTTTATTTCTAACTGCAAGTAGTTCTTCAGGAGCAGCTATAAATATCATGGGCTGTTGGATACCTATTATTCTGAAAGCCTCCATGTACAGCATGTCTCTTTTTTTAGAATCAAGCTCTACGGCAGCCTTATTAAAAAGTTTGTCAATCTCTGCTTCCCAATCTGTAGCAGGCTTTTTTTGGTTTGGATACCACATATGCAGATGTCCTGAAGAGAGCCATACATTCTGGCCAAAATATGGATCCATACTTCCTGTAAGTCCTATAATGACAGCCTCCCAGTCGTAATTTGACATAAGTCTCGTAACAAGATTATTAAAATCTATTGCCTGAAAATTTACCTCTATTCCTATTCTTTTTAAATCATCCTTAAGTATATTTCCTATTATCTCTCTTTCCTTATTTCCAGAATTTGTTATTAATGTAAATTTTAGTTTGTGACCTTCTTCATCGTATAGATAGCCGTCACTTCCTTCTTTGAATCCAATAGACAGGAGCATCTCTTTTGCCTTTTTAAGATTGAACTGATATTTTGGATAAAAATTTTCATCAAAGAGCCTTCTGTTTGCAGGTGTTACTGCTGTATATATAGGATAGGCAAGACCATTATAAGCGATATTTATAATTCCCTGTCTGTCAACAGCGAAAGAGATCGCCTGTCTGAAAATTTTATTTTTGAACCATCTGAGTTTATATTTTGGTATGGGAGCGTTTGGATTTTGATTAAATACAAGAAATAATGTTGACGGTGTTGCACCAAGATTATAAACTGTAAAATCTTTTTCTTTCGCTTTAGGCAGTAATTCGGGAAGATCGGCAGGTCTTACACCGTAATAATCTATTTCACCTGAAAGAAATTTTATAAGTCTTACGTCAGGATCTCCTATGATCTGTGCTTTTATTTTATTTATATACGGTATTTTCTGACCTTTTTTATCTTGCTCGTAATAGTAAGGATTTTTCTCATAGACGGCATACTGCCCAACAACATACTCAATAAGTCTGTAAGGACCGGTTCCTATTAATTTATCAGGTTGCGTGTTTATTCCCCAGGCTGATGTAAAGGTTCCATTGTCTATATATTTTTTTAGTATGTGTTTGGGAAGTATAGGCTGTCCTACAGCTTGTAAGAAAGGTGCGAAAGGTTTTGGTATTACAAACTCAACTGTGTAATCATCTATCTTTCTAACTTTAAATTTTTTTCCTTCTATTATGAGCATATCTTTTGCAGATGAAGGTATATCAGGGTTGTAGTAGATTTCATTATATGTAAAAACAACATCATCTGCGGTAACAGGTTTCCCATCAAACCATTTCGCATTTTTTCTAATGTAAAATCTCCACACCTTGCCTGAATCATCCCTCTCCCACTTTTCCGCAAGATCAGGTTCCGGTAAAAGTGTTTTAAGATCGGTTTTTGTCAGACCGTTAAAAAGAACTCCTATAACGGCTGTTGATGATGTTTCCTGTGCCATAACCGGATTGAATGTTTTTGCGTCACCTGAGAGAGCTCTCTTCAGAGTTCCACCTTCTTTTCCTATTTTAAGATGGAAGTTTTCAGGATTAACCCTTTCTATTTTATATATCTTTTCTTCTCCGGAAGGTTTTATTAAATATATTGGTAGGAAAAGGACTATAATAATTAAAAAAGCCTTTAATGATGTGATAATAATATCTCTCATCATGTCCTTTCAGTTATTTTTTTAATTTCTTCTTCACTCAGTTTTTTTGCTTCTTCAATAAGAAAAACAGGAATATCATCTATAATAGGATACTCGAGTTTACACTCTTTACATATAAATGATACTTCAGTGTATATAAGATCTTTTTTGCATACAGGACATGCTAAAATCTGAAGTATTTCTTCAGGTATCATAATTTCCTCCATACCAATATTAGTTATATAATTCTATAATAAATAAAATTCAGGAGGTTGATTAATGGATCCCTCAACCTTATTTCCTGCAATAATAATTGGTATGGTAATACTTGCTGTCATAATATTTGGAGTAATACTATATCTGGATAAAGGGTAAGATGCACCAGATCTTAAAAAAATTCTATGCTGTAACAGATAGGAAGCAGTTTAAGTACGATTTTGAAACCCAGATAAAAAAGATGCTTGATTCTGGCATCAGATTTTTCCAGTTGAGAGAAAAGGATCTTTCGAGTTTTGAGCTGTTCAGGTATGCAAAGCTTATGGAAAAGCTCCTGAAAGGATATGATGCTTTTTTTACTGTGAATGAGAGGGTTGATATAGCTGTTATGACAGGTGCTGTCGGTGTACATCTTCCTGAGAATAGTTTTCCTATTAGTGTTGTTAAACAAAAATTTCCTGATCTTATAGTAGGAAAATCCTGTCATTCTTTAGATTCTGCTGTTGAGGCTGAGAAAGAAGGAGCTGATTATATATTCTTTTCGCCTGTTTTTGAATCACCGGGAAAGGGTAAACCTGTTGGTTTGGATAAATTGAGAGAGGTTGTTGAAAATATAAATATACCTGTTTACGCTCTTGGTGGTATAACAGAGGATAAAATTCCTGATGTTTTAGATACAGGTGCTTATGGTGTGGCTGGCATAAGACTTTTTATTAAATAGTTATCTAAACCTTTTTAAAAAGTTGTCAACTGTATCATGATAAAGGGCTGATAAAATCTGATAGGAATCCCTATCTGCTGAGAGAACTCTGCCTCCAATCTCGTCTTTTTCTATCCATCTGACCTCAAATTTTATCTTGAGTTTATGACCCGTTATTGTAAGAATATCACCTTTATTAACTATAAGTTTTATATAATCGGGAACAACAATTCCGATACCCGTAATCATTTTATATGATTGCGGATTAAGGGAAACGTCCTTTATGTGAACTCTTGAAGAAATTAGTTGAAACTTTTTATTTAAAACAAATTTATTCTTTGAGGATCTATGTATATTTAATCTAAAATATGCTCTTTTATCCTTACCTTTGAAAATAAAATTCGCTTTTATTGATTTTTGTGATTTCCTTATATTTTTAAATTCGAATATAATCACATCTTTGCCTTTTTTTAGGAAAAGTTTAATGTTTTTTTGATAGAGAAGTAGGTTTTCCATCTCAGGGGGAGATACCTTCTCAATTTCAATAGTGTTATTTTTCACTTTACCTAATTTAAAACTGAAATAGACTGGAAGACTTCCGTATTCAGTTTCTAAATCAATGGCAGCATGATAAGTAAGATAAGATTTAAAATAATGATACTCAGACATAATGTTTTCTCCCCTTTTTATATCTGTTATTTTTATAAATTAATAGTTAAAATATGTATAGTCAACTTCAGGAGGTTCAGAGTGAAAAAAGGTAAAATCATCATACTCGGTAGCGGTCCAAACAGAATAGGACAGGGGATAGAGTTTGATTATGCATGTGTCCACTGTGTCTGGGCTTTAAAAGAGGAAGGATACGAAGCTATAATGGTTAACTGTAATCCTGAAACAGTTTCAACTGATTATGATACTTCTGATAAATTGTTTTTTGAACCTATAGTGTATGAGGATGTTATAAATATTGTAGAAAGTGAAAAGCCTATTGGAGTTGTTGTTCAGTTTGGAGGACAGACACCTTTAAAGCTTGCCGTTCCCCTTCAGAATGCCGGTATTAATATTCTTGGAACATCTCCTGACAGTATAGATATAGCCGAAGATAGAGAAAGGTTCAGAAATCTGGTTATAAATCTCGGACTTAAACAGCCTGAGAGCGGTATAGCAAGATCAAAGGAAGAAGCGATTATAATATCTGAAAAAATAGGATATCCTGTACTTGTTAGACCCTCATATGTACTTGGTGGAAGGGCTATGAGGCTTGTATATGATACGCCAGAACTGCTTAACTATATAGAAGAGGCTGTTTATGTTACAGAGGATAAACCGCTTTTAATAGATAGATTTCTTGAAGATGCCATTGAACTCGATGTAGATGCTGTTTCTGACGGTGAGGATGTTCTTGTTGGCGCTATCATGGAACATATAGAAGAGGCGGGGATACACTCAGGAGATAGTGCAACATGTATTCCTCCTTATACACTACCAGAAGAAGTAATGTATGAGGTAAAAAGGCAGACAAAATTGCTGGCAAAGGCTCTAAAAGTTAAAGGACTTATGAATGTCCAGTTTGCTGTCAAAGATAATCAGATATACATAATAGAGGTAAACCCAAGGGCATCAAGAACAGTTCCATTTGTAAGTAAAGCTGTAGGTTATCCTCTTGCAAAGATAGCATCAAAGATAATTGTTGGTAAAAAACTCAGGGATATTGTTCCTGAAGTTTTTGGGATGGAAGAGGTTCATCCTGCAACAGATTTTCAATCTAAAGATTTTAAAAGATACTCTATAAAAGAGGTTGTTTTTCCATGGAATAGGTTTCCTGAGGTGGATCCACTATTAGGACCAGAGATGAAATCAACAGGCGAGGTTATGGGAATAGATGAAGATTTTGGGATTGCATATTTTAAAGCACAGGCTGCTACAGGTTCTATTCTTCCTTCTGAAGGAAATATATTTTTGTCAGTAGCAGACAGAGATAAGCCTCAGATAATTGATCTTGCAAGAGGACTCGTAAACTTTGGTTTTAATATATTCGCAACAAAGGGCACTCACACATTTCTAAAAGAACATGGTATTGATTCTTTTCTTGTAAATAAGCTTTCAGAAGAAAGACCTAATATAGTTGACAGGATCAGAAATGGTGAGATAAAGATGATAATAAATACTCCCTCAGGAAAAAGGGAAAGATCGGATGCTTACTATATAAGAAGGGCTGCAGTTGAACACAAAATTCCTTACTTTACTACAATTAGGGCAGCTTATGCTTCTTTACAGGCTATAAAATCTTTTAAAGACAAGAATTTGAATGTAAAACCATTACAGGAGATGTTTTAGGGGTGGTGTCATGATAAGATTTGATGAGGCAATTGAGATCATAATTGATAATACGAAGATTCTCTCAAAGGAAAAAGTATTTCTGTCCGATGCTTTAGGAAGAGTACTTGCTGAAGATATATATGCAGATAGAGATAATCCACCGGCTGACAACAGTGGTATGGATGGTTTTGCGGTTAGATATGAAGATATAAAAGGAGCTTCAGAAGACAGTCCTGCTGTCCTTAAAATAGTTGCAGAATCAAAAGCAGGAGGAGAACTTGTAAAAGTTGAGAAAGGAACAGCTGCTTATATATATACAGGTGGTCTAATACCTGAAGGTGCAGATACAGTCGTCCAGAAAGAGCTTACAAAAGTTGAGGATGAAAAGGTTTTTATATTTCAGGAGATTCCTAAGGGTTCTAATATAAGATCACAGGGTGATGATTATAGGAAAGGAGACCTTCTTATTAGATCCGGCAGGAAGATCACCCCTGCGGAGCTTGGAATATTATCATCTGTCAATAAACCAACAGTTTACGTTTATAAGCAACCTGTTGTAGGGATTATTACAACAGGTGATGAGATAATAGATCTTGGAGAACCATTAACTAAACTTTCACAGATAAGAACATCAAATACTTACTCCCTTTATGGTCAGATAAAAAGAATGGGGGGTCAGCCTGTTATACTTGGTTTTGCAAAGGATAATCCTGAGGATATTAGACAAAAACTTTCCTATGCTGAAAACTGTGATATTCTTCTGACAACAGGTGGTATATCTGTTGGAGATTATGACCTGGTTAAAGATTTTGTGACAGATATATTGGGAGTTAAGATCTTGTTCTGGAAAGTTGCACAGAAACCCGGGAAACCGGTTGCTTTTGGTGTTTGGGGTAAGAATAAAGAAAAACTGTTCTTTGGTATTCCTGGAAATCCTGTTGCAGCTATGACCGTCGTTGAGACAATGGTAAAACCTGCTGTAAGGAAAATGAGAGGCGAAAGCCTATTGTTTGACCCTGTTGTAAAAGCAAAACTTTTAGGAGGATATAAAAGAAAAAAAGCTGAAAGACTTGAGTTTTTGAAAGTATCTCTTGAGCTTACAGATCAAGGTTTTGTTGCAAAAGCTTATAAAAAACAAGGATCAAATATACTAACAAGTATGCTTTATGCTGATGGTTTTGGTCTTATTGATATCGGTGTGAAAGAGATAAAAGATGGGGAAACTGTAGATGTAATCATTTTCGATACAGATTTTATGAGGAAAAGATGATAAATTATCCTTCCTTTTTAAAAAATGTAAGACCTTATGAGCCGGGCAAACCTGTAGAAGAGGTTAAAAGGGAGCTTGGGCTTAAAGAAGTTGTAAAATTAGCATCAAATGAAAATCCTTTTGGATGTTCTCTTTTTGTTAAAAGGATTATAGAAAGAGAAGCCGTAAATATAAATTACTATCCTGATGGTGGTGCTTACTACTTAAGAAAAGCTTTGTCAGATTTTTACAGTATTGATCCTGATCAGATAGTTTTTGGAAATGGATCAAATGATGTTCTTGATATGATTGCAAGGGCATTTCTTTCTGATGGTTCCGAAGCTCTGGCTTTTGAAGGTAGTTTTGTGGTTTATAAGCTTGTTACATTAATATCTGGTGGAAAGTTTAGAGAGGTTCCTATAGAGTGTGACTTTAAAAGGAACTTAATGACTCTTATTGATAATATATCAGATAAAACAAAAGTAATATTTATAGACAACCCCTGTAATCCTACTGGTTTTGCAAACAAAAAGGAAGATTTTGAAACCTTTTTAAGGGATCTACCTGATGGCATTCTTCTTGTTTTGGATGAAGCTTATTTTGAGTATGCAAGAGAACATGGTGTTCCGGATGGTATAAACTATATAAGAAGAATTAATCCTGAAATTCCCGAAAAAGATATAATCGTTCTGAGAACGTTCTCAAAAGTTTACGGTCTTGCAGGTTTAAGAATAGGTTATGGAATATCTAAAAAAGAGATCATTCAGATTCTGGAAAAAGTTAGACAGCCTTTTAATACAAATCATCTTGCACAGGCTGCCGCATTGGAAGCGCTCAAAGATCAGGAATTTGTGCAGTTTTCTGTTGAGATGAATGAAAAAGGTAAAATTCAGATTTATGAAGGTCTTGAATCTTTAAAGATTCATTTTGTTCCGTCCTGGGGAAATTTTGTTATGTTTAAAGTTGAAGATAGCTCCAAGGTTTACAGAGAGCTTTTAAAAGAAGGTGTTGTTATTAGACCAGCTTTTGGTTTTGATAATTATCTTAGGGTTTCTGTAGGGAGAGAGGAAGAAAACCTTAAGTTCTTAAACGTTCTTAAAAAGATCATCTCAAGATGTTAGGAGATGGTTTTCCAAAATAAAACCCTTGTGAAAGATCAACATCAAGTTCTTTAACGACCTGAAAAACTGTTTCAGAATGAACATGTTCTGCAACTGTTTTCTTACCCAACTTTTTAGCAAATCCTACAATAGTTTCTACTATAATCTGGGAGTTTATATTCCTATCTATATCTTTTATAAGGGAAGAGTCTAACTTTATGTAGTCAACATCAAGTTTCAATATAAACTCAAAATTTGAATATCCACTTCCAAAATCATCTACTGCTATCTCTGCTCCAAGATTTTTTACTTCCTTTATAAAACGAGTTACTGTACTGTAGTTTTTTATACTTTCAGACTCAAGAATCTCAAATATAATATCATTCCGGCATTCCTTTAGAAATTTTACAATCCTTTTATAAATATCCTTATTTTCAATATCCCTTACAGATATATTTATACTGAATTTGTGAGGGAGATCCTTTATTTTATTAAAAATTGTGTCAATAATTCTTAGAGTTATTTCAGGATATATAGGACTTTTCTTGGCTATTTCTAAAAATGTTTGCGGGAAAATATCGCTACCGGCATTGTCTTTAAGCCTTACAAGTGTTTCATAACTTTCTATGAGTCCTGTTTTATTATTGAAAACAGGCTGAAAATGTACCGCAACCATATTTTTCTTTAGGGCTTCTTTTATCTTTTTCATAACTGTTATATTGTGTATATACTGTTTTTCAATTCCAAGATTCTCAGAGTACAGCTGAACTCTTTTTTTATGCTGCTTTGCGTATTTTAGTGCCATATCGGCTCTGCTTATAAGTCTTTCCTTACCTGACGCATATCCAGCGGTCAGGTATATATGTATTTCTGTCTCCCTGCATATAAATATGTCCTCATTTATATACTCTATGATACTGTTAACTTTTAATGAGAACTGGTCTAAACTTACATCTTTATCTGATAAAAGAGCAAACTCGTCACCTGGAAGTTTATATACGCGGTACAGATCTCTATCTATGAGAGATTTTATCTTCCTGCCGACCTGTATTAACAGTTCATCACCTATTTCCTGTCCGTAAAAATCGTTTATCTCTTTAAAACTATTTATATTAAAAATAGCCAGCTTAGGTTCTGATGAGTTATTTATATCATTAATGAGTTTTAATCTGTTTGGAAGATCTGTTAATGAATCTGTAAAAAGTTGCTTTTCAAGTTTTTTGTTAAGCTTTTCAAGCTCTTTTTCCCTTTTTATTATCTCAGTTAAGTCCCTTTTTATACCTACATAGTATATTATTTTGCCGTCTTTATTTTTAACGGGAAATACTGAAAGGTCAATGTTTAAAATAGTTCCGTCTTTTCTTTTGAGATCAATTATGCCTCTAAACTTTCCATTTTCATTTACATTCTTAATTATATAGCTTAATTTTTCTTTTCCAATTGATACAGCGGGTGTTTTTCCAATAATTTCCTCATCTGAATATCCTGTAAGATATTTGTGTGATCTGTTTTGAATAACATATCTTCCTTCGCTGTCTATAACGGCTATACCATCCTGTGCTTCATGGAATATCCTTTCATAAAGATTCAGTTTTTCCTCAGCCTGTCTTAAAGATGTAATATCCCTCACAGAAATAACAGCAGCTTTATTTCCGTCTTTAAGATGAACTGTTGAGATAGATATATATACTGGTATATCTCTATCTCTGGTTATTAACGAAAAATCGTAACTGTAAAGGTTTTCTTCTTTTTCTATAAGATCCTTCGCAAGATCTAAAAGCTTTATAATGTTTCCTGAGCTGTCTGATAGGCTAATATTTTCTATTTCTGTGTCTGTCTGATCTATACTTTCTGAGTAAAGTACACAGTGTTCATTTCTATCACATACAAAAAGTAAATCTTTTAGTTCAATAACCCTCTGTGGAGAAAAAACAATTGTTTTTTCTATTTGATTAGATCTATCTTTAATATCCACTGCTTAACCTTTATTAATCATAAACCTTATATTCTCGAACCAGTTTTCAGCTTCTTCCCTGCTGTCAAAATCCCTGCTGAAAAAAACAGATTTTTCACCTGATGTTGTGTAAAATGCCCATCTATATATTTCACCGTAAGGTTCGGAACTCACAACGGATAGTTCAACAGCTGTTACCATATCGGAGTTTACAAAAATACCTTCGTCAATCTGAACAAACATCACTCAGCCTCTTCTTTTAATGCTCTGATCTCTTCTTTCTTTTTCTTAAACCACCGGTAAGAGGAGATAATTAGAATGATACCTATTACCGAACCTGCCATAAGCTTTGAAGTTTGTATGTCTATATCTGTAATTCTGAAAGCTGAAAACCAGATAAAAACATAAACAAGATACAATCCATAGAGCAAGAGGGCTACTGAGAAAGTTTCCCACAGTATCTTTGTTATCATCTAATTTCTCCATAAATTATTTAAAATTTATTAATCTATATAATAATTATAAACAAAAAATAGAAGGAGAGGAAAAGTATGCTTGTAAAAAGTGTATCTGAAATGAAAGATATTGTTAAAAAAATAAGAAAGGAAAATAAGACGATAGGTTTTGTTCCAACAATGGGATATCTTCATGAAGGACATATTTCCCTTATAAGAGCTTCCAAAAAAGAAAACGATATAACGGTTGTGAGTATATTTGTTAATCCTCTACAGTTTGGAAAGAACGAGGATCTTGATAGATATCCGAGGGATTTAGAAAGGGATTTGAATATATGTAAAAAAGAGGGAGTTGATTTCGTTTTTTATCCTTCTTACAGTGAGATGTACCCTGAAGGTTTCTCGACTTTTGTTGTTGTTGAAGGTATTACAGAAAAACTGTGTGGTGCATTTAGACCCGGACATTTTAAAGGAGTTACGACAGTTGTTGCAAAACTTTTTAATATTGTCAAACCTGATAGAGCTTACTTTGGGAAAAAAGATTATCAGCAGTTAAAAGTTATACAGAGGATGGTTAAAGATCTAAATATGGATGTCCAGGTTGTCGGCTGTCCGATTGTAAGGGAAAAAGATGGTCTTGCTATGTCATCAAGAAATAAGTATCTCTCTAAAACTGAGAGAGAAGCTGCTCTCTCTCTGAGTAGATCACTTTTTAGAGCGAAAGAACTTTTTTATCAAGGCATTTATGATGTAAAAAAGTTAAAAAAGGCTGTAAGAGAAGTTCTGGACTCACATCCAGAAATTAGAGAAATTCAGTATATAGAGATAGTTGATCCTGAAACCCTTGAAAGTAAAGAAAAAGCCGAAAGAGGCGATATAATAGCTATCGCAGTTTTTGTAGGAAATACGAGACTGATAGACAATATTCAGCTTTAGGGTAAGATATGGAAATTAAAAATGATAAGATAGCTAAGATAGTAAATATTTTATCTAAGTATTTACACGGAAAAGAGATCCCTCTCAGGCTTTCTCTTATTACATTTTTCTCAAAGGGTCATCTTCTTGTTGAGGATCTTCCAGGTCTTGGAAAAACAACTCTTGCGATAGGTATAGCTAAGATTCTTGGATTACAGTTTGGAAGGGTTCAATGTACAAGCGATCTTCTTCCTACAGATATAACAGGTTTATCTGTGTACAACAAAAATCTTGAGAGGTTTGAGTTTCATCCTGGACCTATATTCAACAATATTGTTCTTGTTGACGAGATAAATAGAGCTACACCAAAAACACAGAGCGCTTTGCTTGAGGCTATGGGAGAAAAACAGGTTACAATGGAAGGAGAAACGTATAAATTGCCTAAACCTTTTTTTGTTATAGCAACCCAGAATCCTGTTGAACAGTTTGGGACATTCCCCTTACCAGAATCACAGATGGACAGGTTTATGATGAAAATAAGTATAGGTTATCCTACAAGAGAAGCTGAAAAAGAGATATTGAAAGGAGGAAGTAGAAGGGAAGAACTTTACAGTGTGGAACCAATTATGGATATAGACGAGATTTTTAATATACAGGATGAAATAAATCAGGTATATGTCTCAGATAAGATCGTAGATTATGTGCTTGACATAGCTGATGCTACAAGGAATGGAAGATTCTTTTCAGCAGGATTATCTATAAGAGGTTCTCTTGCTGTTGTGAAAACAGCAAAAGCAAACGCATACTTTAAAGGGAGGGATTTTGTGATACCTGAAGATATTAAAGAACTTGCTGTTTATACGATTCCACATAGGGTTCTTTTCAAAGATGAGTATGAAAATATAAATAAAGAGGAGGTAGTAAGGTCATTACTGGAAGAGATAAAAACCCCAGCATAATAAAAATAACTAAGGCGGGCTGGGTCTTTATAGGATTAACTATCTTCTTAGGTGTTTCTGCTGTAAACACAGGAAATAATCTTCTTTATTTGATTGTTTCTTCAATGTTAGCCTTTATGGGTATATCAGGTCTTGCAGGTAAAAAGAATATAACCTCAATTGATATTGAATTAAAGATTCCACAGGAAATATATGCAAATAATGAAGCAATTTTTCAAGTAGTAATAAAAAATAAAAAACGATTTATCCCATCATACATCCTAAATATAAAAATTCTTGATAAGGATATTTTTATACCATATGTTGAAAACAATACCGAGTACAGAACATTTATCAATAAAATATTTTCTGAAAGAGGCGTTTACAGGGTTGAAAAAATATATATATGTTCTGTATTTCCTTTTAATTTTTTTAGAAGGTGTATTGATCTAAATCTGAATTATGAATTTTTTGTTTTTCCAAAGCCTGAAAAATCTGTGGCGTTCTCAGATAAAAGAAAGGATTCAAGAAAGAAGGAAGAGATCTCAACATATAAAAAAGGATATGAAGGAGATCTTATTTCTATAAGAGAGTATAAAACAGGAGATCCTCTTAAGTATATACACTGGAAAGCATCTGCAAAGACAGGAAAGCTAAAAACAAAAGAGTTCAGCAACAGTTTTAATAAACCTGTTGTTATTGATATTGATAGTATTGAAGGAAATATTGAGAAAAAAGTTTCCTGTGCAGTTTATTTAATTCTTGATCTCTATAGAAGATCAGTTCCTTTTGGACTTAAAACAGGAGAAAAATTTTTTAAACCTGAATATTCTTACAGACATAAGTTAAATCTGCTTAAGGAACTTGCTGTTTATGGAAAAAATAAAGGTTAAAACTGCTTTATTACTGCTTTCTTATTTAGTTTCATTGACAGGTTTTTTATCTATCTTTAGGTTTATAGATCCTGTATTTTTATTATCTTTCTTATTGATGGTTATTCTTGGAATATACTTTGATTTAAAGAAAAAGTATCCTCTACCAAGATATATTCTTAACCTTATTTCACTGCTTGTTGTTATTTTTATGTTTTTTAGTGTTAATCTTAGTGATCCTGTTACACCTGTTGCACAAACACTACTGATTCTCCTTGGAATAAAGCTTATTGAAAACAAAAAATTCAGAGATTTTATGCAGATATACACAATATCTGTCTTTCTTCTTGCAGGTTCTGCTTTAATGTCCTTGGATATGATATTTCTTTTATTTTTTACGGCTTTATATTTTCTTATTGTTTTATCTATGATTCTCCTTACATTTGTTACACAGGATGAAAATATAACGTTTCCTGTAAAAGTTTTTCTTAAGATAATTTTCAGATCAATATTGATTCCTTTAATCTCAATACCTGTTACAGTTTTGATCTTTCTTATTCTACCGAGAACTGAATACCCTGTGTTTAATTTCCTCATTAAGCAGTCATCAGGTAAATCTGGTTTTTCTGATATTGTTCAGCTCGGCGATGTATCTTCAATTCAGGAAGATGATTCTGTTGCGTTCAGAGTAGTAATGGATAAGATTGACGAATCTCAGCTTTACTGGAGAGGAGCAACTCTAAACTATTTTGATGGAAGATCTTGGTTGAGAATATCTGCTAATGATGGAAGATCTTATTTAAATGGAAGAAGAATTGTTCAGGAAATTATTTTGGAACCGCAAGAAAACAGATATCTTTTTAGTCTTGATAAACCTTTCAAATTTCACGGAATTCCGGGTAAGATGGAAAGTGATTTATCCTTTTCAGCGAAAAAAATAAGCTTTACGAGGATAAAATACAGGGTTAGTTCTGTTCTTACAGAAAGTGTGGAAACAGATAGTATAGACAGACAGATATATCTTCAAATTCCAAAAGGATTATCTCGGGATATTATTGATCTGGGATATAATCTTAAAGGAAGTACACAGGTGAAAACCCTTGAGAATATACTGAGATTTATTGAAAAAAACTATAGATTCTCACTTAAAGATCTTCCTGATTCTAAAGACCCTTTGTGGGAATTTCTTTTTGACAAGAAATATGGAAACTGCGAATATTTTGCATCGTCTGTTGCTGTACTTTTAAGGATAAATGGTATTCCTTCAAGGCTTGTGGTTGGGTATAAAGGAGGTTTTTACAATGATATAGGTAAGTATTATATTGTTCCACAGAAATTTGCCCACACCTGGGTTGAAGCTTATATAAATGGAAGATGGTTGAGAATTGATCCGACACCGGTTGGAACATATAGAAACTATTTTTCAAATAATTTCTCTGATAATGCGGTAAAAAGATTTATTGAAACTTTACATTTTTTATGGATAAATTTTATTGTAAATTTTGATATCCAAAAGCAGGTAGGCATAATCAATAAAATTAAAGGGATTGTTGAAAAACCAGATTTTACTGGTTTAGGCTGGTATTTTATACTTCCTTTTATCATAATTTTGTTATTACTGCTTGTGTATCTATCTTTGAAAAATTATCATTTTTTAAATGAAGAAGACAGGATATTAAGATATTTTTTAAATAAAATGGAAAAGAAAGGATACCGTAAATACAGCTACGAAGGTCTTGAAGAGTTTGTTAGCAGGATTGACGATCCTGATTTAAGGGAAAAAGCTTTTAAATTTGTTAAGCTGTTTGAAGAGTGTTACTACAAAGATAAAAATTTAGATAAAAAAGCTTTAAAAGATATATTATCTTCAATCTGATTTACTGTAAATTACATATCTATTTTTTCCAGATTTTTTTGCAAGGTACATAGCCATATCGGCGTTTTTTATTAGTGTATCAGCATCAGAGCCATCTATAGGAAAAACGGATATTCCTATGCTTGTTCCCACTTTTATGCTGTTTCCATTAATATTGAAAGGTTCTTTAAAGGAGTTTAGTATTTTTTTTGCTATAACATTAACATTATCAGGGCTGTTCAGATTTTCTATAATAATTGTAAACTCATCACCAGCAAGTCTTGCAACAGTATCAATTTTTCTTACAGTATGCTGCAGTCTTTTACCTACCTCCTTTAGAAGTTCGTCACCAACGTCATGACCGTATGAATCGTTAACCTGTTTGAATCCGTCAAGATCAAGGAACATAACAGCAACATACTCTTTGTTTCTTCTTGCTTTTAAAATTGTGTGTTGTAGTCTGTTGTAAAAAAGAAGTCTGTTAGGAAGTTCTGTAAGCCCATCGTAAAAAGCAAGTTTTTTTAGTTTCTTCTCTTCAATCTTTCTATTAGTTATATCAGTGATAATCAGTATATAATTTATAATCTGTCCCCTATTTCCTCTAGCTGATATGAATGTGAACCACATAGGGAAGTTTTCACCATTTTTTCTTCTTCCCCAAAACTCTCCCTGCCATTCCCCCTTTATCTTAACTTCTTTCCAGATCTGTCTCATAAAGCTTTCGTTTGTTTTAAAGGGCTGAATATTCAGTATATTGTGATTTAATATCTCATCTTCAGAATAGTCTGTTATATCACCAAATGTTTTGTTTACTCTAAGAACATTTCCATCTTTATCCAGAATAAGAATCCCCTCAAGTGTGTATTCAAAAACCATGGAGGCAAGTTTCAGTTCGTGCTCTGATCTTTTTCTCTCTGTTATATCCCTTATAATATCCTGTATGTACTTCTTACCTCTTATCTCAAAAAGACTTGAGGATATCTCGGCAGGAAAGGTTCTTCCTAACTTTGATCTTAGAACCGTTTCATATTTAACAAATCTATCGTCTAACAGTTTATTTACAGCCCATTTATACTTTAGAATTTCTTCATCAAGGTATAAATCCTGAATATTTATAAGGGCTAAATCTATTCTGTTGTATCCAAAAATCTCTACTGATTTTTTATTTCCGTCTATTATAGTACCATTTAGGTCATGTATAATTATCGCATCGTTTGAGTTATCAAAGAGATTTCTGTATTTCTCTTCATTCTCAATTATCTTTTGATAAGTTTTTGTCTGGTTTGTTACGTCCTGTATAATGCCTATGATCCTTGATATATTTCCCTCATCGTCTTTTAAAACTTTTGTTATTTCCCTTATTACAACCTCGGGTCTGTTTTCTCTTTTCCTAATTCTGTAAACAAACTCGTATGATACGCCTCTCTCCAGCGCTTCTTTTCTTTTTGATATAAGGAGCGGCTTATCTTCAGGATGTACAAAGTTATAAAAATCTCTCATATATCCGTTAAACTCCCTGTTTTCTCCACATATTATCTCGCATCCTTCCTTTGACAGCCAGAACTTATTTGAATTTACAAACCACTGCCAGTTTCCAAGTCTTGCAAGTTTCTGGGATACTGCAAGCATCTCCATAGTCTCTTTTAATAGATTTTCTTTTTCCTTTCTTTCTGTTATATCTCTGATTATCCATATATGTGAAGTCCTGTTATCAAAATCTGTTTCAGAGGCACTCACTTCAACTATTATTCTGTTTTTATTTTTTGTTATAAGTTCAATCTCAAATTTCTTTGTCAGATCAGGGGAGGATAATTTATCGTGATATTCTGAGGGTATAAAATTTATATAATGCATCCCTATAACTTCCTCAGGATCGTAACCTAAAATATCTTTTATTTTTTTATTTACATACTTTATTATCCCATTCTGTATTATTACGATAATATCATTTCCTTTCTCAAGAACAGAAAGATATCTCTCTGCCTGTTCTTTAAGTTTTTTTTCTGTCTTTTCTTTGAATTTAACACCAGTTATGAATCCGGAAAGAACAAAAATTATTCCAATAAGTCTTAAACCTATCTCGCCAAGTATATACATATAGTAAGGCTGTTGGTATATATAGCTTGATATAACTTCAGTTTGAGCTATTAAAAGTGTAGATAGGCCTATAAAAAGGGGATTGTATATTCTTTTTTCAGATCTTAACTTTTCCGTAAATATCAGACCAACTACTATAAGTGAGTATATAATAACCTCACTGAAAAAAGAAAGATCTATCGTTAGTCTAACAGGAAAGATATATTTCTGAAATATAAAAGCACCTATAGAAAGTAAGATAATATAAAAACTATTCAAAAATAAACTCCATTACTATCATCAATGATAAAGTTAATCTATAGATAGAAACAAAGTCAAGTAGATTAAGTTGAATGAGAATCGTTATTAGTTTATAATTTTATTAAACAGTTAATAATAAAAAAGGGGTATATTGATAAAATGACTAAGAAAAAGAATATCTTATCAATCGCTATTGACAAATCATTACAGGACAAACTGAAAGAACTTTCAAGGGAAAAACATATCTCTGTTTCAAGACTTGTTTCAAGACTTGTTGAAGAAGCACTTTATCTTGAAGAAAATGTTTTTAAAGACGAGATATATAAAAATATTGACTGGCTGAGTCAGGAATGGAAAGACAAGCTTCAGTTTCTTTTTACAAAGGTTCTTGATACAACACCAGACCCTATATGGATAAAAGATCTGAATCTAAGAATAATATATGTGAATCAGGCTTTTGCAGATCTTTTTGGTCTAAAAAAGGAAGAGATAATTGGGAAAAGCGATATAGAGTATCTTCCTTCTGAGATAGCAAAGGAATCTATTTTTTCAGACATGCAGGCTCTTGAGAAGAAACAGTCAACCCATACAGTTGAAAAGATAGAAAAGGGAGGAAAGATCAGATATTTTGATGTTATAAAAACACCTTTATTTAATAAATCTGGAAAAATAGTTGCTATCCTTGGTATTTCAAGGGATATAACAAATCTTGTGGAAACAAAAGAGGAGTTGGAAAGGAAAAATAGAGAACTGCTTGATGCTTACCAGAAGTTAAAAGAACTTCATGAGTTTGATAATGTTACAGGCTTTATGAAAAGGAATAAGTTTATTGAAGAATTTGACAACATTCTCAAAGGCAAGGATAGGAAAACGGTTACAGTGGTTATGATAGATATTAACAACTTTAAATATATAAATGAGATTTACGGCTTTGAGTTTGGTGATAAACTTTTAAGGGAAATATCAAATCAGCTTAAGAATTTTGTTGAAAGTATAGACAGTTCTGCCCTTCTTGGAAAATTGAGTGGTGATGAGTTCTCCGTTCTATTCAAAAAAGATATAGAGCTCAATGAGATAATAAAAAGATTCAAGGAGATACTTTCCCAGATTAAATTAAACACTCCTAAGTATCACTCAATATACTCTCCAAAAGCTGTATATTGTGCTGTAAAAGTCGAGCCTGATATAACGCTTTCTGCAGAAGAGATAATAACCCATATGGAGGTTGCTATATTTGATCTTAGGGAGAGTAAAGATATAGATTTTTCCATAATAGATCTAAAAGAAAATGTATCTTCGGTAGATCTTGAGGAAAAACTTATTGAATCTCTTGAAAATAAAAAAATCGTACCTTTTTTACAGCCTGTTTATGATTTTAAAAATGATGAGATCATCGGTTATGAGGTTTTTGCAAGAATAAAGGATAACGGGAATTATATAGAAGCTAAAGACTTTATAACTGTTGCATATAGAAAGGATTTTATAGTTCCAATAGATCATGAGATTCTTGAGATAGTAAAAAATGAGATAATGCCCCTTATTGAGGATGATAAAAAACTATTTATAAATCTAAGTTCCTTCTCACTTAACAAACTTGAGAATATAGCTGATCCTATGGCAAAAGAGATCATATTTATAAAGGATAGATCAGTGTTTGATATAAATGAGCAGGAGTTTTTAAGAAATATAAGTAATATTACTGATATTAAAAGAAGCTATAATATATCATTTTCTATAGATGACTTTGGAACTGGAAATACATCTTTCAGGACGTTAATAAGAATATCTGAAGAGAAAATAGTATCCTATTTAAAGATAGATGGATCCCTAATGAAAGAGCTTGGAGATTCGGGAGAAAAAAAGAATATAGTGAAAAGTATTGTTGCCGCCTGTAAACAGCTTGGTATAAAAACAGTTGCCGAAAATATAGAAAATGAAAAAATATACGAAGCGGTGCTTGATATAGGTATAGATTGCGGGCAGGGTAATTATCTTTCAGAGCCCAAGCATTACGAAACAATATTGAAAAAATAACCTGCCTCTGCTTAAATAATACATCCTGAAAAAGTGGAGGTTGGTTTAAAATTCTTTTTCTGTACGGACTTATTGCAAGTCTTCTTGCAGGACTTTCTACAGGTCTTGGTGGATCCTTTGTATATTTAAAAAAAGAGATATCTAAAAAGACAGAGGATATCCTTCTTGGATTTAGTGCAGGTATAATGTTGTCAGCCTCTTTTTTTTCACTTCTAAATCCGGCTGTTAATATTCTTGAAGAGAGTATCTCTGATGGATTTATTGTGGCTTCTATCGCTTCAGGAGGTTTTTTACTTGGTGCTGTTCTTTTCTGGTTTGTTGATAAAACAGTTCCAGAAGATTATTTTATGCGCTTTTCTCCGGATATTCTTGATAAGAAGGACTCAAAAAAGATATGGATTTTTGTTTTAGCCATAACAGTGCATAACTTTCCTGAAGGAATGTCGTCAGCTCTTGGATTTATGACAGGAGATCTTGGAAAGGGTATCGCACTTGCTTCAGGAATAGGGATACAAAACATTCCTGAAGGCCTTGCTGTTGCTGTTGCACTCATTGCAAAAGGATTTACCAAAGGTAGAGCTGTTTTAATCGCCTTTTTATCCGGACTTGTTGAACCAGTTGGAGGTCTTACCGGTCTTGTAGTATTTGGTCTATCTGATATAGTACTACCTGTAGGGCTTGCTTTTTCAGCAGGTGCTATGGTTTTTGTTATAAGTAAAGAGATCATACCGGAAACTCATAGAAGAGGTTTTGAAATAGAAGCGACAACAGGTCTTATAATAGGGTTTGTTTTAATGATGTTTCTTGATTTAACGTTTGGCTAACCTATATTTACAAGATCAAATCTCTCACCATACCTCTCAAAGACGATCTTTTTTAAGACAGTATGATGTCTTAGATATGGATCCTTATTGATAAGCATTTCAGCTTCATATTTGGCTTTTTGTAGAATTTTCTGATCTGTATTTCTTGATAGATCTGCTATTCCTATATTCAGTTTTCCAGATTGTGCAGTCCCTGCAATATCACCACCCCCTCTTATTTTCAGATCTTCTTCAGCTATCTTGAATCCATCACTTGTTTTAACAAGAATCTTTAGTCTTTCAATTGTCTGGATCCTTCTCTTCTCTTCATCTTTATTCTCAAACTTTCTTTTGAATCTTGATGGTAGAATAAGGTAACAGAATCCTTCGTACTGTCCACGACCTATTCTTCCTCTTAGCTGGTGTATCTGTGATAAGCCAAATCTATGAGCATCTTCTATAACCATTATAGAAGCGTTTGGTATATCTACTCCAACCTCTATAACTGTTGTTGAAACGAGGATGTCTCCTTTACCCTTGCGAAAAGATTCCATTATATTGTCCTTTTCTTCCTGACTCATTTTTCCATGCAAAAGTAGAACATCTCTGTCCGGAAATACAGATTTCCATTGTTTGTAGCCTTCTTCAGCAGACTTCAGATCAATTTTTTCAGATTCTTCAATGAGGGGGTAAACAACAAACACCTGTCTTCCTTTTTTTATCTCATCTGATATTTTATTGTAAAGAGCTTTTTTTTCATCTTCATAAAGAAGAACTGTTTCTACAGGTTTTCTTCCTTTTGGAAGCTGTTTTATAGTTGATATATCGAGATCTCCAAAATTTGCTATCTGCAAAGTTCTCGGTATTGGGGTAGCAGTCATAATTAGCGTATGCGGTATTTTGTGTGATTTTTCTATTAATGCTTTTCTCTGTATAACTCCAAACCTGTGCTGTTCATCAACTACAACTAATGATAGATTTTTGAATTTTAACTCATCCTGTATAAGTGCATGGGTTCCTATAACAACTTTTGCCTCTCCTGAATGTATAAGCCTGTATATCTTTTTTTTCTCTTTTTGTGGGAGACTTCCTGTAAGGAGATAAGGGGTTATGCCGAAGTTTTTTAGTATATTTTTAAATGTAAGGTAATGTTGCGATGCAAGTATTTCTGTAGGTGCCATTACCGCTGACTGTTTATTGTCAATAGCTGCTGCAACTACGGCAGCTGCTGCAACTACAGTTTTTCCACTTCCAACGTCTCCCTGAACAAGTCTGTTCATAGGTATTGGTTTTGAAAGATCAGACAGTATCTCGCTTATACTCTTTTTTTGATCTTCAGTAAGATCGAAAGGTAATTTACTCTCAAACTCTTTTAAAAATTTTTCTTTTATATTTATTTTTTCAGCAGGATCAGATCTCAATATATTTTTTCTGTATAACTGGGCTAGCTGAAGTATGAAGAGATCATCAAATATTAATCTCTTCTGGTATATAGTCTCAAAATTATTCAGCTGTATTATATCCAGATAATTTTCAGGAAAGTGAAGATTTTTTATAGATCTTTTAATATCAGGATAACCATATCTTTTAAGAATATCCTCCGGCATGTAATCTGTATAGTAGTTTAGAAAATCTTTCAGTATTTTAAATATGCCCCTTCTCAGATGATTTATAGTCTGGGAGGTTATCTTAACTGAGGAATCACCTTTGAGTGAATAAACTGGCAAGATTCTGTTATGTATAATAGGATCAAAATCTTTAAATATCTCAGGCTGTATCATAGATATATCTTTTTTGAATATGGATATTTTTCCGTAAAGATAAACTTTTTTTCCTTTTCTGAAAAATGAGAACAGAAAGGGTTTGTCATGAACAAAAAAAACATTCATAAAGTATCTATCCTGCTTCACTTTGAGTTCTGTTTTTAATTTCCCTTTTTTTATCTTTTTTATATCTACAACCTCAACTTCAAAAAGACCGTGCTCTCCGTCTTTTACTTTCCCTAACTTTTTAAGTCTTCTATCCTCATACTTCTTAGGGGTGAAAAAAAATATGTCATAAACTGTTCTTAATCCTACCTTTTTAAATGCTCTTTTTTCAATAGGTTTTAGTATTTTCAGGTTATTTACTGTTATATCTTTCAGTTCCTTAGGTAATACTTTTTTTGTTTCCTGTCTGTTTTCTGAATAGATATTTACAGCATGTTCTACCGCCTTGTAAAGATAATCTAAAAAAGCCCTTTTCTTTTTTACAGGGAGTTTATCAAGATCTTTAAGATCTTCTATAAATCCATCAGGTATATACCCTTTTAGTAATGTATTTAATGTTTCTGATAAACCTGTTATTCTTTCAAGAAAAAGATCATCACTATTTAAAGCTTTTTGTATGATCTGTTTAGCTGTATTAAGATTTTTCATTATCTTTAATGAACTCTTTAAGCTCCTTAAGGAAATTTTCAGGATCATGTCCATAATTTATTGCTGCCTGAAATAAAGTCTCATGCTTTTTGCATGAACATATATTACAGTACATACTTTTTGAGTTAAAAAATCTTTGAGTAAAAGGATATTTTCTTAAAACCTGTTGTATGGTTGTCTTAAGATCTATTCCTTTCATCTTCTCTCCTTTTTTTCTTTAGTAGAACTATTACCTGGGATGATCCAGCCTCTTCATTTCCTATAGAACCTAATTTTTCGTAAGTTTTACCTTTTATAAATATTCTACATTTATCAATTTGTAAAATTTTTGCTGTGTTTTCAATAATTTTTTCTCTAAAAGGAAGGATTTTAGGCTTTTCAAGAATTATATAACCATCTATATTGATTATCTCATAACCTTTTTCTTCAATAATTTTTAGTGCTTTTTTCAGGAAAATGGAACTATCAGCTCCTTTCCATTCTTTATCGGAATCCGGGAAAAGCTGTCCGATGTCTCCAAATCCAACAGCTCCCAAAAGTGCGTCAGTTAATGCATGAAAGAATATATCTCCATCAGAGTGGGCTTTAAAACCTTTTTCAGAAGGTATGTGCACTCCTCCTATTATAAGCTTTCTACCTTTTTCCAGTCTATGAATATCAAAACCTATACCTATCCGATATTCCATATTATTTCCAGTCAAGCTTATCCCTCAAGATATCAAAATAGTTTTTATAAGGAACTCTTACAAGATGGGCAAAATATGGGGATTGTTTTACTATTATCTCGTCTCCAAACTGCAACTGGGTACCTTCCTGTCCATCGAGTGTAAGCCAGGCATCTTTTTCTTCAGCTACAAGTTTTATCTTAATAGGTTCAAGTGTTGGTAGTATCAAAGGCCTATCTGTAAGTGTATGAGGACATATTGGTACTACAAGGAATATTTCCATCATTGGATATACTATCGGTCCTCCTGCAGATAGAGCATATCCTGTTGAACCATTTGGCGTTGATATGATTATACCATCTCCATTATATGTCGTTATGTATGTATCTCCAACATAAACGGCTACATCAACAATTCTTGCAAGTATAGCCTTATTAACGACAACATCGTTCAGCACGTCTGCCTCAAGAATCTTTTTCCCATTTCTATAAAGAATAGCCCTAAGCATCATTCTCCTTGATATACATAAAGGTTTTGAGAGGATATCCTCTAACTTCTCAAAAGCATCGTACTCATTCAGTTCTGTAAGAAAACCAAGCCTTCCTAAATTAATACCAAGTACTGGTATGTTAAATTTAGCAACTCTTCTTGTTGCAATCAGTAATGATCCATCTCCTCCAACAACAAGGAGAAGATCTGTATCTTTAAGATTTTTTTCATTCTCAAGTTCAGCAAGGTTCTCAAAAATATTACTTTCTATAGCATAACTGTTAAGCCAGTTTTTTAGTCTTCTTGAAAAATTTCTGGCTTCATCACTTGCTTTAGTAAATATATTAATTTTTTTATAAAAAGGTAACGGTTTCATCTATATTTACATACCTCTTAATTTTTAATCTGTGTAATATTCTGTCCATTCTGAATAAAGAGGATATGATGAACACAGGGAAAGAACATCCTCTTTAACTTCCCTTATAACCTTTTCATTATCAAGATTTTTCAGGACCCTAACTATGTTTTTGGCTATTCTTCTCATATCATTTTCTTTCATTCCTCTTGTTGTAAGTGCTGCAGTACCAAGTCTTATTCCTGAAGTTATCATGGGTTTTTCTGGATCAAAAGGAATTGCGTTTTTATTAACTGTTATGTTTGCCCTGCCAAGAGCTTCTTCTGCCTGATTTCCTTTAACGTTTAAAGGTCTCAGATCCACCAGTACTATATGGGAGTCTGTTCCTCCAGATACTATCCTTAAACCTTCAGCTTTAAGCTCTTCAGCAAGTACTCTTGCATTCTTAACAGTCTGCTTTGCATACTCCTTGAACTCTTCAGTCATAGCCTCCTTAAAAGCAACAGCCTTTGCTGCTATAACATGCATTAATGGACCGCCCTGAAGTCTTGGAAAAACCCATTTATCAATATCTTTACCGTATTGAGCTTTTGAAAGTATAAAACCACCCCTTGGTCCTCTTAAAGTTTTGTGGGTTGTTGATGTAACAAAGTCGGCATATGGAACTGGAGATGGATAAGCATCTCCTGCTATAAGTCCTGCGTAATGTGCCATATCAACCATTAGAAGTGATCCAACCTGATCTGCTATCTCTTTAAATTTAGCCCAGTCTATAATTCTTGAGTATGCTGATGCTCCTGCGATTATCATTTTAGGTTTGTATTCTTTTGCAAGTTTGTAAATCTGATCATAATCTATAAGTTCTGTTTCAGGATTTACACCATACTGGACAGCGTTAAAAACGATTCCTGATAGATTTACCTTTGCACCGTGTGTTAGATGTCCTCCATGAGCAAGACTCATTCCCATTATTGTATCGCCAGCTTTTAGCTGTGAAAAATAAACAGCCTGATTTGCCTGTGATCCTGAATGCGGCTGAACATTTGCATGTTCAGCACCGTATATTTTTTTAAGTCTATCTATTGCAAGATCTTCAACAATATCTACATATTCGCACCCCCCATAATATCTCTTATGAGGAAGTCCTTCTGCGTACTTATTTGTAAGTACAGAGCCCTGAGCTTCCATAACAGCATAAGAGGTGTAATTTTCGGAAGCTATCATCTCTAAATGTTCCTGCTGCCTTTTAAATTCTTTTGATACAGCTTCAAAGACTTCTCTATCAACAGATTTAAGATGTCTTAACAATTAAGCAACCTCCTTATAGATTGATTTTTTCTATATTCTGTATAAGTTGAACTCTTTTCTCATGTCTTCCTCCCTCAAATTCGGTTGAGAGGAAAACGTCAACAATACTTATAGCAAGATCTGTTCCAAGAACTCTTGAGCCAAGTGCCAGTATGTTTGCATCGTTATGCTTTCTTGACATTCTCGCCATATATTCATTTGTACATAAGGCGGCTCTTACACCTTTTACTTTGTTTGCTGAAATAGATATCCCTATTCCCGTTCCACATATAACAATTCCTCTGGTGGATTCCCCTTCAGATACAGATTTTGCTACTGCCTCGCCAAATAATGGATAGTCAACACTTTCTTTTGAGAATGTACCTTTGTCTATAACTTCAAAACCTTTTTCTTCAAGATGATTTTTGATCAACTCTTTAAGCTCGTATCCAGCGTGATCGCTCCCTATAGAAATTTTCATTTAAACCTCCAAAAGTCAAAAAATCACAAAAATTTCACAGAAATATTATACTATATACAAGATATCTAAATATCCTAAAGGGAGGATTTTATGAATATTAAAAATCTTTTTACAGTTTTTTTACTGATTCTTTTTGTATCAATACCTTCACTCTCGGACGAATGCGAGATAAAAGATGTGTCTCCTAAGAAGATGGAAAACAAACTAAGCGGTGTTTTGGGTAATGGAAAGGTTATATCGGTATCGAGAGCTCCTGTCGAGGGTCTTTATGAGGTTGTAGTAGAGATAAGGGGTAAGAGAATACCTATTTATGTTGACTGCTCAATGAGATATCTTATATCAGGCGAGATTATTGATCTTAAGGAGAGAAGAAGCCTTACAAGAGAAAGAGCGATGGAACTTGCAAAGGCTATGGAGGAAAAAAAGATAAAAGAGCTTGAAAAAAGGCTTGGAAAGGCAAAAGTAGAGAAATTAAAAAAGATTCTTGGAGACAGGATAACAGGTGTAATTCTTGTTGATACAGACAGCATACCTAAAACTACTGTTACTTTTGGAAATAAAAAGGCAAAATATACAATTTATGTTGTGGACGATCCAGAATGTCCATTCTGTGCAAAGTTTCATGATGAAATGCTATCTGTTCTTGATAAGAGAAATGATGTTAAATTTGAGATAATACTGTTTCCCCTTCCGTTTCATAAGCATGCACAGACAATATCTCAGAGAATTCTATGTGAAAAGAGCTTAGACAAGAAAAGGGAGATACTTGAAGAGAGCTTCAAAGCTGTTAAAGATAAAGATCAATCTAAGCTAAGAAAACTTGGGAAAAAGTGTGATAAAGGTAAGAATATAATAGAAAAACATTTTGAGTTTGCACAGAAATATGGAATAGGAGGAACGCCTACATTAATATTCCCTAAGGGTGTTGTTATTTCTGGGTATATGAAAGCTGATAAGATAAATCAGATATTAGAAGCATTAAAGTAATAGATAGGGGGATGGGATTATGTCTAAACAATCTCTATCCCCTATTTTAACTGTTAGAGACCTTTCTGTAAGTTTTTATATAGAAAACGAGATTGTTAGGGCTTTAAAAGGGATATCGTTTGAGATAAGCAAAGGTGAGATAGTTGCTCTTGTTGGTGAATCAGGTTCAGGAAAAAGTGTTACCTGTTACTCTATTCTTGATCTCCTTCCATCATATGCAGAGATTAAAGGGGAGATAATACTTCATCATAGTGGACAAGATATTGATATCACAAAGCTTTCTGAAAATGATAAAAGGAAAATAAGGGGAAATGTAGTATCAATGATATTTCAGGAACCTTCAGCTGTGCTTAATCCGCTTTTAAAGGTAGGGGATCAGATAGTTGAGTCTGTACTTGCACACAGGAGTGTAAGTTACAGAGAGGCAAAAAGAATTGCTATTGAATCAATGAAAAAAGCTCATATTCCTGATCCTGAAAAAAGGTTTGAACAGTATCCTCATGAACTGTCAGGTGGTTTGAAACAGAGGATAGCTATAGCTATTGCTGTCGCGAATAATCCTGATCTTATACTTGCTGATGAACCTACGACGGCTTTAGATGTTACAGTCTCTGCACAGATCTTAAAACTGTTTAAGATACTTAAAGAGGATATGGGAATGGGAATTCTTTTGATAACCCATGATTTAGGTATTGTTGCAGAAATAGCGGACAGAGTTCTTGTTATCTATAAAGGTGAGATAGTTGAGAAGGGAGATGTATTTAAAATATTTGATAATCCTCAACATCCTTACACAAAAAAACTGCTTTCCTCAAGACCTGTACTTCCCACTTTCTGAAGTACCTATTATAGCTTGGGAGATCTGCTTTATATAGCTGTCAAACACATAAATGCTTTTTTCAGCTATTTTGAATAGTTCCTCTAATTTTATTTCTTTTTCTGGATTCGCAAAAACATCTCTTAGTAGTAGAAGATCATTTAGATCTTCAGCTGTTTTTTTGGAAATTATACCTTCATTAAAGAGCCCTTCAAAACATTTCTTGTGAGGTGATCTTAGTTTTCTAAGTATATGTCTGCATATCCAAAGACTGCTGTCAACGGCAACAACCAGGAAATATCTTGTTCTATCTATAAACATGGGACTTTTCTTAAACTCCTCAAATGGGTAATTTAAAAACAATCTTATTTTTTTTACAGATGACCTGACGGCTTTTGCCTGTTCATTTACTTTTTTTAAGTTTACAGGTATTTTCAGTTTTGGTTCTTTTGATTTTATCTCTTTTACTAATGATCCAAGTTCTTGAATAAAATTATCGTAAAGATTATCCAAAATATTTTTTATAGAGACATACATCTGTTCAGCTGAGTAATTAAATTTTTTTTTGAATATATCATCCCTGAATTTTTGAAAATCATTTAAAGCTCTTGAGATTTTCCCTGAAAAGATATCTTGAGACGCAAGTTCATTAATACAGTTTTCCTTTTTCTTGATACCAAGCATTTCTCTCAATAAGTGGCAGGCTATCTGATCAAGCTCGTCATATGCTATTATCATGTAGTACTGAACTCTGTCGGGGTACATAGGTGTTTCTTTAAACTGATCAGGACCTTTATCAATAATCTTTTTTACTTTTTTTAAAGCAGATCTGAATTTAGTGGCTTTTTCATTAAGAAATTGAGTATCTAACATCTATACCTCTTCAACTGATTTAAGAGTATTTTTAAGTTCTTCTATATATCTATTGTAAACTTTTTTTATACTATTTATATCCAGGATATAGTTTTGTATCTCCCTTGTTTCTTTTTCAATAATTAGCGAGATATTTTTTTCAAACTTTTCCGATATTTTAATAAGTTTTTCTCTTATATCATCCTTTATATTATCTATAGATTTCTCAAATTCTTTCCTTATTTTATTTTTTATCATTGCTATATACTTCTTATAAAAATAGTCGTTAAGGTATATACTATCTATGATTGAATAAACAAGTATGAGAATGCCTGAACCTGAAGCTATTAGTTCGTAAATACCTTCAGGCATCATAAAACCTACAGCTAAAAATAGGAGACCGGAAGATAAAATTGTTATAAATCTGGTACTTTGAAGATTTTCCTTCAGTATATCCAGTTCAGAGATATTTCTATTTTGGCTGAATATATCTGGTGGAAAATCAGGGGCTATGTAGTAAAACTGTGATGCCTTTATTGAAAAACTATCAACCATATCTGACAGTTCTTCATTTATCCTTCCTTTTAATTCAGGATCTATTAGGAGTTTTTGAATATACTGATCTATCTTCTTTGCAAGATCTTTTTTGTAATTTTTGAATATATGCTCTATCTTTGGAAATATATCATGTGATATATAAAGATTTATCTCACCCTCTATCTGCTTCTTAAAGATATTTAATTCTTCATATCTGTTTACTTTTTCAAGTCCTTTTAATTTCTGTTTTAGCTTTGATAAATCTTTATTTAGTGTTCTTGTTATGGCTTTATCAAGATTCTGCACAAGTTCTTTTTTTACCTGTACCATATAATCTTTAAAAGATAGTTGATCAAGTATCCAATGTGCTTTTTCTCCTATCTTATCTAATTTATGGTTTGTAAATTCAAGTCTGTTTATTATGGATTCAATCGTTTTTATCAGGCTCTCTTTCTCTTTTAGGATAGTAAGTTCTGATGATTCCATTGATACAGCAGGTTTTTCAAGTACGGATATACATTTACTCAAGAACATATTAAGATCTACATACTCTTTATCCTTAAAGAATTTTTCAAGCTCGTTTTTTTGTTCATTTTCATTCATAAATCTGTTTTCTATTATCAGTTTTAGATCCTTTTTTAGATCCTGCAGAAGATGCAGTATCCCGGTTTTGATCTCGTATATCTTAAGCTGTCTTTCCTTTGAAGATTGATCCATATATATAAAATATAACAGTTATTTTCAAATTTACAAAAGAACCGCTGGAAAAATCTCAAAGAGGATAAGCTGTCTGTCTTATTTTTGCAAAAATAAAAATTTTTTAAAAAATAAAAACTTTATTTTTAAGCCTTATATATTGGTATGTTTTTTGCATTATAAACTTTATACAATAATTGTTTAGGAGAATGATATGATCTGTAAATTTCAAAGAACGATAAGAAAAGAGGCTTACATAAAAGGAATCGGTCTCCACTCTGGAGAACCTGTAAATGTAAAACTTATCCCGGCAGAAAGTTATGAAGGAATAAACTTTATAAGAAATAATGTTCTTATACCTGCAAGGATAGAGTATGCGAACAGTTTTGAGTTTTCAACCTCATTAAGAAAAGAAGGTCAAACAGTAAGGACTGTTGAGCATCTTATGGCTGCACTCTATTTTACCGGTATAGACAATATTTATATACATATAGATTCTGAAGAACTTCCAATACTTGATGGAAGCTCAATTATGTTTATTGAAAAAATAAAGGATGCAGGAATTGTTTCTCTTAAGGAAGAAAAGATTTATGCTGTTATAAATAGTGAACTTAACGTTTCTGAAGGAGATAAATATATTACTGGAAGGCCGTACAGAGGCTTTATGGCTACATATCAGGCTTCTTACAGAAACAGAATTATTGGAAATAAAAAGTACAGTTATGACTCTACTGATAAAGATGATTTTATAAATGTTGCAAAGGCGAGGACATACTGTTTTCTTGAGGAGATAGAGTTCCTCAGGGAAAAAGGTCTTGCAAGGGGAGGTTCTCTTGATAATGCTGTTGTTTTTAAAGGGGAAACTGTGTTAAACCCAGAAGGTCTGAGGTTTGAGGATGAACCTGTTAAACATAAAGTTCTTGATCTGATCGGAGATCTTTATCTATTAGGTATGCCTGTTATAGGTGAGGTATATTCTTTTAAAGGAGGCCACAGACTTAATGCCTCATTTGTTAGAAAACTGATTGATGAATCAAAGTTTGATGTTAAATATGCATCAGAAATACTGAGCAGTATATCCCACCTTAAAACTGGTGTATCAGGTTGAGGCGATCTGGCTTATAATCTTCTCTATAGACGGTTCCTCAGGAATGAACAGAGGTTCAATACCTAACTCTTTCAGCTTTTTTCCTGTTGTTTTTCCTATTGGTATAACATCCGTTCTTTTAAGATAATAAACAGATCTCTTCTTAAATATCTTTATAAAGTTTTCAATATTTGATGGACTTGTAAAGAGAACAAAATTTATAAGATTTTTTTCAAATAGCTCTTTTACTTCTTTTTTATTTTTTGGGATGTTTAACACTGTTTCATAAATGGGAATTACAGTTAAATTTTTAAATTCTTTTTCAAGTAGATCTATACCTTTTTTTGCTCTCGGCAAGCAGATTCTTTTGTTTATATAATTATATTTTGAAAGAGTTTTTAAAAGTCCTTCCGAGCTCTGGATATTCGGGATCTCTATTTTTTTAAAGTTTAATTTTTCAAGAGCCGATTTTGTTTTTTTTCCAACTGCCATAATTTTTTTGTTTTTTATCCTTTCAGGGGAAATTTTGTTAAAAAAATGCTTAACTGCATTAACGCTTGTAAAAATATAGATATCAAATCTGTCTGTATCTATATCAAAATCTAAAGGAACGGTTTTTATTGTAGGAAAAGGAATTATATTAATACCATTCCTTTTATACTTTCTTATCTCATCTTCTGATTTTGTTATAAGTATGTTTGTCAACTTTCACCACCGCCAGAGGGAATAAGAAAGACAAAATCTTCTTTTTTAAGCAAAAATGTATCCATAGGATTTAAATGTATTTTTCCTCTTCTCTCTACAGCAACAGGAAGATATCCATACTTTCTTGTGTGTGATAAAAGCTGTCCAAAGTTTTCAAATTTTCCAAGACCTGAGACTTTTACCTTTCTTATTCCTCTTTCCTTATCAACAAGTGTTTTGATCAATGATGTTGCGCCGGGATTTAGTATGCTTGTAAACATTATCTTTCCAAGGATCTGACCATGGATTATAACCTCCCTCACCCTCATTCTCTTCTGGAATATATCAGCATCCTCGTCAAGTAATACCTCAACATACAGGTGCACATCCGGATTTAATGTTTTTATAAGCATGGATGCAAGAGCTGTTCTTGCATCTATATTTCTTTCAGATAGACCTTCCTCCCTTTCTGCTACTATAACTACATGTTCGGCTTTATCAATTCCGACTTCCATCAGGATATTTTCCTGAATAAAATCTCCCCTTTTGTAAAAAATATCTCTTGGAAGTTCTATTCCGATAGCGGATTTTGGTAGATTTGTAACTATAACAACAGGTTTTTCCTTTTCTATCTTCATACTTAGTATCTGCTCCATTATTTCTTCTGCAGTTTCATTCCAGCCACATATAACTATATGGTTCTCAAGGTTCTCCATCTTTAGACCACCTTCCTTCAAAGTCATTAATCTGCTAACAAGTGCCGCTGAAAATGTACCTGTTAATGCAGCAACAAGTACTATTCCTCCTCCTATCATTATTGATGTTATTATTCTACCTGGATCTGTTACAGGATGTATATCACCAAAACCAACTGTAGAGATTGTCACAATTCCCCAATAAATAGCATGCCACATAGAAACAAATAACTCATTTCCTGCATTGTACTCAAATATATAAACAAGTAGTGATAGTATGACAATCCATGTTATTATAGTAAAAAATATAAATAAAAAAAGGTATGCCTGTTCTTTTATGGCAAATATAAAGCTCTTTATAGCACCTCCATATCTTATGATCTTTAAAAGCCTTAGAACTCTTAGAATTCTGAAAGCTCTTAAAGGTCTTATTATAGGCAGTATTGATAGCAAATCAATAATCGCATAAGGGGTTTTCATCCACTGGATTTTAGGTTTAAATGCTTCTTTTACAGCAAAAAAGAATTTTGATATTTTTTCTGGACTTTCATATGACAGATATGCTCTTTTAAAATCATCTGTAAAGTTTGATATTACCCAGAGTCTTGTTAAATACTCAACAACAAAAAATATAAGAACGATCTCTTCATAATCCCTTAGAAATATGTCGAGATCGGGTGGAAGTTTGGCTTCCAGAGGTGTAAGCTCTATCAGAACACCTATAGATGACGTTATAACAATAAATAGAGCAAAAACGTTGTATATTTGGTTGTATGGACTGTTCTCGTTTTCAAGTATGTTGTAAAGCCATATTTTGAAAACCCTTAATCTTCCCTGAAATTTAAGTTTTTCCCTTTCTTCAACAATCTTTCTCAAAATAAAACCTATAACTCGTTGATATTAGATTTATTTAACAGAACCATAAAAAGTCTGTCAACACCAAGTGAAGCACCTGAGCAGTCCGGCATATCTTTTACCGCATTGATAAACTTGTTATCAACCGGATATTTTTTTCCAGTTTCTTTTTCCTTTCTCATAGATTCATTTTCAAGGATTTCTCTTACTTTTTCAGGATCTGTTAGTTCATAGTATCCGTTTACCAGTTCAAGACCGTTTATGTAAACCTCAAATCTTTTTCCCTTTCCATTTTCTATCCTTGATAATGATGAGAAAAGAGGGGGATAGTCGTATATAAATGTAAGCTTTTCTGTGCCAAGATGAGGTTCAACGTAAAAAGCATAAATACGAAAGAAAGCCTCCTCGTAATCTATATCTTTTTTTAAGCCCTCTTTCTCTTTTAAAAATCTCAACATATCATCATGTCTATCTGGATAAACGGATGTAAACCTGTAGAAAGCTTCATCGACAGTGATCTTTTCAGACTCTTTAAGGTCATACCTTTTTCCCATAAAGTTTAATACAGGTTTTTTAAATAAAGATATAGCTGATTCAATAAATATATTCTGTGTATCATCCATAATATCTTCAAGATCATAATCAACTCTATACCATTCAAGCATTATAAATTCTATCTTGTGTTTTTTTGAGATCTCCCCATTCCTGAAAACTTTTGTTATCTGGTATATATCCCTTTTCATTTCCGATAAAATCTTTTTCATTTCATACTCTGGAGACGTATGTAAAAAACCTCTTTTTTTACCTTCTTGATCGTTAAAGAAGAGTTCAATCGGCAAAATATGGGAATCAAGATTTGGATACAGCCTCAATATATCAGTAAATACTTCTACAGCTCCGGTTTTTTCTAAGTAGTCTCTTATAGCTTTAATAACTTTTGATTTTTCTAAATAATACATTGTCAGACAATTTCTTCTTTAAGTATCTTTCTTTTTTTCTTCTTTTTCTTAGGAATAATAAAGTTAGATATCTTTGGAGCATACTGGGCAAATAATATACCTATAAAAGCCATAATGAAAACATATACCCCTATAAAAGGTATAAATTGTGTAGGTGCAAACTTTGACATAACAACTGAAAACTCTCCTCTGTTAATTATACTAAGGCCTGTTTCAATAGCTTTTCTTTTTGAAAGTCCGTATATAAGGCCTCCAAGAAATCCTGTCATAAACTTACCTATTATAGATATAATTACAACAACCAGTAGAGCTGTAAGTATCTTAGTGTCGAAATTTCCTGTAAACTGAATACCTGCACCGAAAAGAAAGAAAAATATAGCAACAGCAAGATCTCTTATAGAAAACATAACTTTTTCTATCTCATGTGATTTGCCAGATTCTGAGACAATCATCCCCATTAAAAACGCTCCAAGTGCCTCTGATAAACCTATATACTGAGTAAAACCTGAGAAAAGGATAAGACCGCCTATTGAAAATAAAGTAAATATCTCTTCCCCTATAAATCTTTCTATAAAGTCTGCTATTGTTTTTTTTAGAAAAAAAGCAACAGCAATAGCAAAGGCAAATATCAGAACAACTTTTAAAAGAATTTCTCCAAGGGATAACATATTAAAGGCATTTCCTATAGCTATGGCAGATAAAACCGCAAGAAGTATCGGGGCAATAATGTCTTCAAAAACCATAAGACCAAGTATAAGTTCAGTTTCAGGATTGGCTATTCTGTGATCATCAACAATTATTTTTGTTGTTATAGCAGATGATGATGCGTAAGCAACGGCGCCTGTAAGTATAGAAATAAAAGGGTCAAATCCCATTATGTACATAGCGGTTGATACGGCAACGAAACCAAATATAAAATCAAAAAGTCCGACGATCCATATCTTCTTTGCTGTAGAAAAAGCCCTCTGTAAATTGAACTCAAGACCGAGATAGAAGAATAAAAGAACAATTCCTATCTCACTGAAGACCTCGATTGCTTCTTCGCCGTGAATAAAAGGGCCCAATATTATACCGAACAGTATGTAAAAAAGGATAGCCGGAAACTTCAATAATTTACCAAGGTATCCTGCAACAAATAAAGCAAGATTTAAAAATCCAAATATCAGAAGAAAAGGGAGGTGGTTATCTTCCATCTATATTGTACTCCCTTAAAAATCTATCAATCTGATCCCTGGTACCAATTACTACAATAGTGTCGCCGCTTTCTATTAGATGTTCTGGAAGTGGATTTACTATAGTTTTATCTTCTTTCATTATAGCTATAACGGTAACGCCCGTTCTCTGTCTGATCTGACTCTCTTTTATCTGTTTTCCTGCAATAGGTGAGTCTTGGGGAACTTTAATCCATTCAATAGCAAGATTTTCAATAAGAAGTTTTCTTTCTTTTTCCTGTTCAGGTCTATAATATGCCCCCATTAAAACAGAACCAAGCTGGTTTGCCTCTTCCTCTGTTAGAACAACGTCGCATATAGGTTCATCATAATCATCAGGTTCAAAAACAAACATTTCTCTTTTTCCAGTGACATGGACAACAACAGATATTTTAAATTTTTCTGACGTTATAATAGAGAACTTTTTTCCTATTCCTGGTAGATCGCTCTCTTTAAATTCCATTTTATTAACCTCAATGGTTATTTAGCTTTTATTATCGTCAAAAAGTTTACTTAATATAAAATAAGCGCTTTCTTCTTTTTCCATCTCTGGTATCTGTATCATTCTCCCATCACTAAAGATTATTACCCCCTTGTGCTTTTCCTTACTGAAAACTTCCAACAGATTTGCAACAATAATATCAAGATTTTTCCTTACCATCTTTTCTCTTGCATTTTCTATAAGATCCTCACTTTCAGCAGCAAATCCTATTACAATCTGGTTTTTCTTTTTTCTTTTACCTATCTCTAAAAGTATATCTGGATTTGGTTTTAAATTAACAACAGTCTTTTCCTTACTTTTTTTTAGCTTCTTACCGCTGTATATTTCAGGCCTAAAATCTGCCACAGCTGCATTCATAATTATGATGTCCATATCTTCTATACGTTTAATAACCTCTCTATACATATCTTCTGCAGATACTACATCAATAGTTTTTACGCCGTAAGGTTTTCTAAGGCAGGTTGGTGCTGATATAAGTGTGACATCTCCTCCGAGTGCATAAGATATCTTTGCAAGTGCGTATCCCATCTGTCCTGAAGATTTATTGGATATATATCTGATTGGGTCGAAAAACTCTCTTGTCCCTCCGGCTGTTATCAGTACTTTTTTTCCTTTCATGATCTTAGGTAGAACAGAGTAAAGTACAGCTGATTCTATATGATCTAACTCTGCGAGTCTGCCTAAACCTTCCTCTCCGCAGGCAAGTTCACCTTCTGATGGGTCAACAAATATATATCCTCTCTCTTTCAAGATCTTTATATTTTCTTCGGTTGTTATATTTTTGTACATCTTTGTGTTCATAGCAGGAGCAATAACAATAGGCCTCTCATAAGCAAGTGCTACTGAGGTCAAAAAATTATCAGCCATTCCATATCTCAATTTTGCCATAGTGTTTGCTGAAGCAGGAGCAATAACAAAGCTGTCTGCCCATCTTGCCCAGAATATGTGTTCAAGGCCGGTTTTACCATCTCTCCAGTCTGATAAAACCTCGCTTTCTGTTAAAGCTCTAAACGTAAGCTCACCAATAAATTCTTTCGCAGATGGTGTCATACAGACCTTAACAGATGCTCCTTTCTTCTGAAGTTTCCTAACAAGCTCGCAAGATTTATAAGCTGCTATTGATCCTGTAACTCCAACTAAGATGTTTTTTTCCTTTAAAATCATACTTTCACCCTGTGTAGAGTATTCAAAAAATTATATCAGTAAGTATAAAGGGAGAATAGGAGTTTGAAAAATTTCTCCAGTAAAGATTATATTTCAACTATATAATTTCTCAATGATATAATAAAATTTAGAATAATGAACTCAAGGAGCATTAATGGAAACGTTAAAACAGTTTTTAGAAGAAAATCATCTAACAATAAATGATAATGCCAGACTTTTATTTGAGAAATTAGAACTTCCACAGGAAGTATTAAAAAAACTGGAAGAAGATTACGGTAAGTCTGACAAAATGTCAAAGTCTAAACACAATACAGTTGATCCAGACGAGATGATAGATAAATACGGGGCGGATACTGTAAGACTTTATATACTTTTTGCTGCTCCTCCTCAGAATAGTTTTGATTGGATAGAAAGCGGTATTGAAGGAGCTCACAGATTTTTAAAAAGAGTCTGGAATTTTGTTTTAGAAAAAGCACCTGATTTGATAGATATTGAATATACAAAAGAAGACTTTAGAGATCTTCCAGAAGAGGATCAAAAACTAAGAAGAAAGCTGCATCAAACCATAAAAAAGGTCAATGAGGATATTACCAGAGAGTATCAGTTTAATACAGCTATAGCATCTATTATGGAACTGATGAACGAACTTGTATCTTACAATGGAAAAAATTTGAAAGTATTGAAAGAAGCTGTTGAAAATCTAATACTTCTCCTTGCTCCATTTACACCTTTTATTGCAGATCAGTTATGGAGAGAAATTGGGAAGAAAGGTTTTACTATAAACCAGCCATTTCCTGAACATGATGAGGAGGCTCTAATTGAAAAAACAAAAGAGATACCTGTCCAGATAAACGGTAAATTAAGGGCAAGGATAACGGTTCCAGCAGATGCAGATGAAAATACAGTAAAACAGATAGCATTTGAAAATGAGAATGTAAAAAAATGGACAGAAGGTAAGGAGATAGTTAAAGTAATATTTATAAAAGGTAAAATCTTGAATATTGTAGTTAAAAGCTGAGGAGCTTAAGATGAGTTATAGAAATATTCTTGTAGGTTATGATGGTTCTGATCCAAGTAAAAAGGCTTTAAAAAAGGCTATTGAACTGTCAAAAATAATGAGAAGTGATCTTCATATAGTTGGTGTTGTTAGACCATTTCAATTTGCTGCGGTTGATTTTATACTTCCAGAAGAGATTGAAGCATATGAAAGGGAAGAGATATCAAGAGAAGAAAGATTTTTGAAGGAAGCTCTTGAGATTGCTGAACTGTCAGGTATAAAAGCAAAAACTAAAGTTCTTGAAGGTGAGCCTGCGGAAGAGCTTATGAGCTACGCTGATGCTAATGGATGTGATCTTATAGTTGTTGGACACAGAGGAGCAGGTGGTTTTAAAAGACTTATACTTGGGACAACAGCTGGAAATCTTGTTAAATATGCAAATCAGTCAGTACTTGTTGTTAAATAATTTCTCTTTAATTTTTGGATAAATAAGAATAACTGTAATTAAAACAAATAGAAAACCAACAGCTATAAAATAATACTCTTTTACCTCTCCAAAAATGTGTTCTGCCGCTTTTCCAAAAAAATAACCGATTGAGAGATATATAACAGCCCAGAAAAAAAGAGAGATCAGATTGAAAAAAATAAATTTGAACATACCAAATCCTGTTGCACCCATAAGAACCATAGGAACAATTCTCATCCCGTATAAAAAACGTATAATAAAGATTGAAAGTATCCCGTATTTTTCAACAAGCTGTTTTGCTTTTCTGTATTTTTTCCTTGTGTATATATTCCCAAGCAAAAACTCTCTGCCTTTCCACCTACCTAAGAGGAAATAGATGATCTCATGAAGAAATGCACCTGACATTGCTGAAATAAGTGATACAACAGGATTCAGCATTTTGAGTTTGATAAAAAAACCAACTATAAGAAGGAATATCTCGCCTTCAAGAAATGTTCCTATAAAAACTGCAATATAGCCGTAATGCTGAAGGAAATGTTCTAAACTTTCTATCAAAATTCTCCCTCTGTAATATGAACAAATGATATTATAACTTATGAATAAGGTAATTTTGAAAAAAGATATTTGAAAAAAGATGGAATATTGCCGGTGCTATAATTGATCCGGTTCTAATATACAGATATCCAAAAATTAACGAGGGGAAAAAAGTTAAAGCGCTCAAAAAGTTTGTATAAACAATAATGTGAGGTATGGTGAAAAGTCCCGAAATTACAATATTTTTTAGGTGTGGATTGTTTATCCTTAAAGTATTAAATAAATATCCCCTGAAGAATAATTCCTCTCCAAAAACCTGTCCTATTTGAGAGAAACTATATATGGATACGTTATTCCAGATGAATGGAAAATAAATCAATGAACTTAAAAACCCGTAAAAGAATCCTTTTTTTATATTTTTAAGACCTATATCTTCCGGTTTTTTAACTATTAATGGAAATATTAGAATAAAAAAAACAAGATAGAAGAAAAAATCGTTCATGCGGGCAAGCAAGATAAAAACTAAGAGAATAAAATATAGCAAAAAGCTTGCAACCATTAGGCTTTTAACCTTTTTAATTTCTGAAGATGTATCATTATAGCCGTTATTGCTGCTGGAGTAATTCCCTCAAGTCTCGCAGCATGACCTAATGTTAGTGGCTTTGATCTGGTCAGTTTTTGTACGACTTCTTTTGTAAGTCCGGGAATATTTGAGTAATCTATATCTTCAGGTATTTTTATATTTTCAAGATATCTCATTTTTTCATTTATCTTTCTTTCCCTCTCAAAATAACCTGAGTATTTAACATTAATTTCTATCTCCTCACAGATATAATCGCTTTTTGGTATATCAAACCCAGTTTCCTTCAGTTTTTCTAAATTTATATCAGGTCTTTTCAAAAGCTCATACCCTGATATGGATTTAATTTCTCCATTTAATATTATTTTTTTTGTGTCTTTTTTGTAATGATCAAGCCATCTGGCTATTTCATCTTCTATATCCTTTATTTTTTTGAACTGATCGTAACTCAACATACCAAGGTTATATGCTTTTTTATATAATCTCAAAACGGGATTATCCTGCCTAAGGTAAAGTCTGTATTCGGAACGAGATGTAAAAAGTCTATAGGGCTCAATAACACCTTTTGTAGTTAGATCGTCAATCATAACACCTATATAGGCCTCGTCCCTTCTTATGTAAAAAGGTTCTTTTCCGAGAGCTCTTAATGCTGCGTTTATTCCTGCCACTATTCCCTGACCTGCCGCTTCTTCATAACCTGTTGTTCCGTTAAAATTACCTGCATGGTAAAGGCCTTTTATTCTTTTTGTTTCGAGTGTTGGATATAATTCTGTTGGAGGAACTATGTCATACTCTATAGCATAGGCAGGCTTTAATAAAACAACGTTTTCCAGTCCTGGAATGGATCTATACATCTCCCACTGAACTTCTTCTGGAAGGGATGTTGAGAGGCCGTTTGGGTATATACTGATCCCATCTTTTGTTTCAGGCTCAAGCCATACTGTATGCCTTTCTTTATTTTCAAATTTTACTATCTTATCTTCAATTGATGGACAGTAACGGGGTCCTATTCCTTTTATAGCTCCACCATAAAGAGCTGTTCTGTCCAGATTTTCCCTTATTATTCTGTGTGTTTCTGGCGTTGTGTATGTTATATAGCAAGATATCTGTTCTTTCTGATCTTTTCTGAACCAGTAAGAATGTTCAGGTTCTGTCCAGAATGAGAATTTTGGGGCCGGATTGTCACCTGGTGCTTCTTCAAGACCGGAGAAGTTTATAGTTCTTTTATCAAGTCTTGCTGGTGTTCCTGTTTTGAATCTCTTTAATGGAAATCCCATTTTTCTGTAGAAATCGGATAATCTCCTTGAAGGTTTTTCATCCATTCTTCCTGCCGGAATCTGTTTGTCTCCTATATGAATAACTCCATTGAGGAATGTTCCTGTAGTAACAATAACTGATCTTGTTTTTATTTTTATCTTTCCATCTATCCCAACACCTTCAATCTCATTTTTGGTTCTGTTTAGGTATATGTCTGTAACCTCACCTTCAATAACAGAAAGATTTTCAGTATTAAGAATTTTCCTGATCATATACTTTCTGTACTCTTCTTTATCTGCCTGTGCTCTTGGAGATCTTACAGCAGGTCCTTTTCTTGTATTTAATGTCTTGAACTGTATTCCTGTCTTATCTATAGCTTTTCCCATTTCACCTCCAAAAGCGTCTATCTCACGGACTACTATACCCTTCGCTATACCACCAATAGCTGGATTGCAGGGCATAAGACCTATCTTTTCTTTGTCTAAGGTAATAAGAACGGTACTAACTCCAATTTTTGCAGAGGCAAGTGCTGCCTCAATTCCAGCATGACCACCACCTATCACAACAACGTCGTACTGTATGTCATATACCATAAAATCACCTCTTTAGCTGTTTTATAAAACTAAAATAATATATGAAAATCATATCTTTATACAATACAGCTTGAAAAAAGCTTTAGAGGCAGTAAATATAAAAGCATATATACTGTTTTGGGAGGAGGTGCTATGTTTTTATTGTTTTTTATTTTTGCTATAGGACTTTTTTTATTTATACCACAGCAGGTATCAGCTATTCCCGCTTTTGCCAGGCAGTATAAAGTAAGCTGTAGTACATGTCATGCTGCCTTTCCAAGACTTAACAGCTATGGTGAACAGTTTGCAGATGAAAACTACAGAATGCCAAATTGGAAAGATACTGTTCTTGATACTGGTGATAATATGCTGTCCATGCCAAAATATGTCCCTCTCTCTATAAGAGCTATGGCTTATGCACAGATTAGAGAAGGAAAATATATTGATCCTGTCAGTGGTGATGAGGAAAAAGCAGAAACAGATTTTCAGGCTCCTTATATGATAAAAATTCTTTCAAGTGCTCCTCTGTCAGAAAGAATATCTTTTTATTTCTACGGAATCCTTGCTGAAAAAGGTGAAAATGGGACTGTTATTGTAGAGGACGCATGGTTTAGTTATTCAAGCATATTTGATACCGGCATAGATTTTATGATAGGTCAGTTCCAGATTTCAGATCTAATGTTCCCGAGAGAACTCAGACTTACATTTCAAGACTACATGATATATAGAATGGCTGGAATAACCTATGATAGAGGTGTTATATTCAGTAAAAGTCTTGATACTTTGTCCTTTGATTTAGGTCTCGTGAATGGAAACGGGATTGAGGATAATTTAAAGATAAACAGTCCAGGATATAAAAGACCTGATCATATGTTTGATAACGATAGGAAAAAAACTATATTTGGTAGAGTAGGTGTTGATATTGGAGGTATCTCTGCAGGATTTTTTGGGCTGTATGGTAAACATAAAACTAAGAAAACTACAAATGCTGGTACAGATAGTGGAAACAGATATGCAGATAAAAAAATATATGGAATAGATATTTCTGGGAATATTGAAGATAGAGTATATTACTTCTTCCAGTATCTCTATAACGACTGGGGTAAATATTTTGATGATACACCTGGTAGAAGTTATAAATGGGGAGGTATCTTTGCAGGAGTAGATTATATTTTTAGTGATAGAGTTGTTCTTTCAGCTCTTTATAATTTTGCAGATGCAGGTGATTTTGACGGAACATCAACTGTTTATGAAGGTATAAATATAAACACGATAACCCTAACATATTCTTACTATTTTATGAGAAATGTTAAAGGTATTATAGAAGCAACTTACGATTTTCAATCAAAAGATAGCGATCCAGATTTTGTTGGGCATGAGAGTAAAGAGGGATACATACTGATAGGATTTGATGCTGCATTTTAAATATTTTTAAGAACAAACTCACCTATAGGGTTTTCAAATCTTCTGTCTCCACTGTGGTAAGCTGTCCACAGATGGAGACATTTTACTTTAAAAGGCTTTTTATTGAAGTTTCTTATACCTCCTATACCTACTTTTTTATCCAGCAAAACTGATAATTTAGGATCTGATAGAAGATGGAAGAATTTTTTGTTAAGTATTTCTATCCTTTCTTTTATCTCTATTTCATGTAGTTTTAAGAAATATTTGAAAAGAAGATCATCTGAGCTTATTTTTTCTGAGAAATAGCTTATAAACCCTTTTTCTTCAAGTTTTGATATTCTTGATCTAATTCTTTTATCAAGTATCCAGAATCTTGTTGGTTGAGGTATGTAAATACCCTTTTTTTCATCCCATACTACTATGTCCTGCTTGTAAACATCAATACTCTTCACGTTCCCACATACTTTTTTCAAATCTGACAACTTTATTTCTTCCAGTTTCTTTAGCCTTATATAAGGCTATGTCTGCAAATTTTATACACTGCCAGAATCTATCGCTGTCATGAGGAAATTCGGAAACACCAATACTTATTGTTTTCTTTAAAGTAACTCCATCTGTATGGATTACCATGTTTTCAACCTTTTTTCTTATTTTTTCTGCGATTTCAATAGATTTTCCTTTTTCAACATCAACAAGTAAAACCATGAACTCTTCTCCACCATATCTAACGACAATATCAGATTCCCTAACGCTCTTATTAAGAATATCAGCTACCCTTTTCAGAACATTATCACCAACGTCATGACCGTACTGATCATTAACCTGTTTGAAGAAATCAACATCAACCATAAGAATTCCAATTGTTGATTTTCTTCTGATTGTTTGCTGTGACAGTTTTGGTATAAGCTCTTCAAGAAATCTTCTGTTGTAAAGACCTGTAAGCTGATCAACAAGGGACTGCTTTCTTAATTTTTCCATATAAGATTTTGCTTCTATAACAGGTGCTACTTCTCTTAGGTAAGCTTCTATAAACGGCAGTTTATTCTTTATGTTTACTCTACTTTCTTTGTCATAAACTAATTGAAGAATAATTCCAACTCTTCCCCCAACATATATAGGGATACAGGTGAAGAAATCTTCAGCTTCACCATTTTCACATTTTATAAAGTTAGGACATACACATGCATATTCTTCTGAAATTACTTCTGATCCTGTTCTTTTAACTCTGCACTGATCAGCATCTGTAAATACAATATCTTTACACCATTTTGTTTCTTCGTCTATATCTATAAGCTTGTTGTTTTCGGTATCTACCTCGTAGATGGAATAGTTGTGTATGTTCATATCTTTCATTAATTTCCTTAGTCTCAGATATATATCTTCTTTGGAAGCGTCTTTCTCAACGATCTTTTTAAAGTTATATATTTTTACAAGTTCTTCAACAATCATATATGTATCTTTTAATGCGTTACTGCTTTTATTTATATTTCCACCTATAAGATAGGAGACTCTATTTTCAATTGCTGTTAGAGTATTACACAGCTTGTCCATCGTCTCATTATAAGTGTCTGCAACCTCTTTTGCCTCATCGTTTGTATTTATAAACACCCTTTCTGAAAAATCGCCGTCCTTTGCTTTGCTCAAACCTCTTTTAAGTCTTGTAAAAAATTCTGTATAAGGCTGGAAAAATCTAAGTATTACAAAAGTTGTCATTAGGAATATAAACATTGACATAAATGTTGTTTGTATAAGATTTGCAAAAGTGAACGATCTAACAGGTGTTAGATCCGTTTTTATATATATGGCTCCTAAAACGGCTCCAGCTTCAACATTATGGCATTTAAGACAGTTTATTCTGTTTATAGGTTCAGCTTTATAAGGAAGAATAAGAACATAGCTTACCTTATCAAATGTTTCTTCAAGCTTTTCATAAGGCAGTCCTGTCTGAAGAACCTTAAGTTCAGCTTCAGTTTTTGGTTTTTCATTTTCCGATCCTTCTCCGTACTGCTGGACAACTTTGTCACCTCTAATTACTCTAATCTCTTCTATATTTCTGTGTTCAAGTTTTATATTACTTAAAAATAGATCTCTCTTGTCAATCTTTCCTATTTCCATCAGCGTTGTAAGTGAATCTCTCACAATTTCTGCTATAACCGAAGACTGATTTTTAACATGATTGATATTTACTTCTCTGAAGCTTTTGTACTCAAGTATCTGATTCACGAGGAATAATATAAACAGTAAAACTGCAACTCTTAACAGTAACTTTGAGCGTATTGATTTCATCTAAAAACTCCAGATATTATATAAGGTATTTATTATTATTACTATTCGGAATGGAAAAATAAATGTTTAAAAAAAGAATATTTATTGGTAGTTTTATTAAATTAGATAACTCAAGTTTGTATAGAAAAATCAAGAAGGATTTTGGAGGGATAACAACTGGAAAGTGGATCCCAGAAGAAAATTTCCATATAACATACAGGTTTATTGGGGAAGTAACATATGATCAGCTAAAGGGCATATACAAAGCTTTGAAAAGTGAGATAAACAGTCCAAGGACTGTAAGATTGAACCTGAAAGGAGTTGGGGCTTTTCCCAATATATACAACCCAAGAGTTTTTTTTATAAAGGTTGAAGATACAGATGGAGAACTTAATACTATCAACAAAACCGTTCAGGATAAACTTTTATCCATTGGATATCAAAAAGAGATCAAACCCTTTATTCCCCATGTGACTATTAAAAGAATTAAAAATGTCAAGAGAGAAGATTTTATAATTAAGATAAAGAATTATGAGGACTGTTTCTTTGGCTGTCAAGAAAGCTTAGAAATAAATATTATTGAAAGCATACTAACTCCCAGAGGCGCTGTTTATAAGAAAATACTGCTGTGAAATGATAATATATATTGAAAAATTTATGATTGATTTCATTTTTTATCTAACTGGATGTATGTTATCAGATACCTAAGAAACTATATGTGGAGGTAAATATATAATGGGTAGATATAAAGTCCCAAGAAGCACTACTTACGGAAAGACACAGATGGATTACGCAAGAGAAGGTATAATTACACCTGAAATGGAGTATGTAGCAAAAAGGGAAGATCTTCCTGTAGAACTGGTAAGATCTGAGGTCGCAAAGGGAAGGATGATAATTCCAGCTAACATACATCATTATTCCTTAGAGCCTATGGCTATTGGAATAGAGGCTAAATGTAAAGTAAATGCAAATATTGGCAATTCTGCAGTTGTTTCCGACGTTGAAGGTGAGCTTGAGAAATTGAGAGTAGCCCTTAAATATGGAGCCGATACAGTCATGGATCTTTCTACAGGGGGAAATGTTAACGAGATAAGAGAAGCTATTATAAGAGAATCTCCTGTTCCAGTGGGAACTGTTCCCATATATCAGGCGGTTCAGGAAGTAAGAACCATTGAACATCTAACAGAGCAGGATATTCTTGATATTATTGAACTTCAGGCACAACAAGGGGTTGATTACATGACTATACATGCAGGTGTTCTAAAAGAATTTCTACCTCTCGTAAATCATAGATTGATGGGTATTGTTTCACGAGGTGGATCTATAATGGCTGAATGGATGACTGTTCATGGAAAACAGAATCCATTATATACACATTTTGATAGTATATGTGAGATATTTAAAAAATATGATGTAACTTTTTCGTTAGGTGATGGTCTTAGACCTGGCTGTATAAACGATGCTTCTGATGAAGCCCAGTTTGCTGAGCTTAAAGTTTTAGGGGAACTTACTAAAAAAGCTTGGGAACATGGAGTTCAGGTTATGATAGAAGGTCCAGGTCATGTTCCAATGGATCAGATAGAACTGAATATAAAAAAGGAGATGGAGCTCTGTTATGAAGCGCCATTTTATGTTCTTGGACCTCTTGTAACTGACATTGCACCTGGATACGACCATATAGCCTCGGCGATTGGTGCTGCTATGGCCGGATGGTACGGGGCTTCAATGCTCTGTTACGTGACGCCTAAAGAACATTTAGGTCTTCCAAACCCAGAAGACGTAAAACAGGGACTTATTGCTTATAAAATAGCTGCTCATGCTGCCGATCTTGCAAGACACAGGAAAGGAGCGAAAGAATGGGATGATGCCATGTCAAAAGCAAGGTATGAGTTTGATTGGGAAAGACAGTTTGAGCTTGCGATAGATCCAGAAACAGCAAGGAAATATCATGATGAGACACTGCCGCAGGAAGGTTATAAATCTGCGAAATTCTGTTCTATGTGCGGACCTTCTTTCTGTGCTTATAGAATATCACAGAATGTTCAGGAGATCGTAAGTCAAAATCAGAATTTTGTCCAGGCAGATACAGAAAAAGAAAATTGATTGAGGGGCGAAAGCCCCTTTGCTCAGGTTTCAGATGGAAAAGACAGAGAGTATTTTAGAAAGTATTGGGGATCCTATTGTTGTACTTGATTTTAACGGAGATATTATATATTTAAATCAATCAGCTCAACAGCTTAAAGCCCAGATAGGAAAACACCGTTTTAACGAACTTATTAAATATCCACTTAGTTTAAAACATGTGAGGGAGGGAATATCTGTTAAAAGTATATTTAAAGAGATTGATAAAAACAAATTTCTAATAGATGCTTTTCCATATGAAAACCGATGTGTGACACTTCTAATAAGGGATATAACAAGATTCATTGAACTTGAAGAAAAAAATAAGAAGGAAGGATGGATTGTAACAATTTCAAGACTTATATCAAACATCTTTCACGATATGAAAGGACCGATAGGAGGAATAAAAGGTTCCGCCCAACTCTTAAAAGAAGACCCCACAGATCAGGAGCTTATTGATGATATTCTTTACGAGGTAAAAAGGCTTGAAAGCATGATAAATGATATTACATTGATCACAAAAAAGTTTAATCTTCAAAAAGAAAAAACCAACATACATATGCTTATAGATAGAGCAATAAAATCACTCTACTCACAGTATCCTGAAATGGAGTTTGAAAGAATATATGATCCAAGCTTACCTGATATAGAACTTGACAGGGAGTATATGTTAAGAGTTCTTATAAATATAATCAGAAATGGTATTGAATCTGTAAATGGCAGGGGAAAAATAACGGTTTATACAGGAATATCATGGGATAAAGTTTACTCGCCAAAAGGGGATAAGGTGTTTATAAGAGTGAAAGACAGTGGGAAAGGCGTTTCAGAGGATATAATTGATAAGCTTTTTATTCCATTTACATCAACTAAAAAAGGAGGGATGGGAATAGGCCTTTCCTCATCTTATAAAATAGTGAAAGAGCATAAAGGCATTCTAAGATATATAGGAAATGCAACATTTGAGATACTGCTTCCATACAAGGAGTAAAGATGAAAGTACTTATTTTTGATGATGAAAGAACTATAAGAAATGTTCTTAAGAAGGTTCTGATTAAAGAAGGTCTGGATGTTAAAACATATGAAAGTGGGGAAAATGCGGTTCGTATCATTCAAGAAGAGTCTCCTGATATTGTTTTCCTTGATATATCGCTTGGCGATGCTGATGGACTGGACATACTTAAAAAGGTTATAGGATTTGAAAACAAACCGTATGTAGTTATGATATCGGGTCACAATGAGTACAATTATTTGATAGAAGCTATGAGACTTGGAGCATACGACTATATACCTAAGCCTTTTGATATAGATAGAATAAGAAAGGTTGTTAGTGATATAAAAAAGATATCCGGTACCCAAACAGTTTCTGAAGCCCTTGATATTGATATTATAGGTAAAAGCCCATCTATGGGTGAGATATTCAAGATTGTCGGGAGAGCAGGAGCAAGTGATGAACCTGTTCTTATAACTGGTGAAAGTGGAACAGGGAAAGAAGTCATAGCAAAATTGATCCATAGATACAGCAATAGATCTGATAAACCTTTTATAGCTATTAATTGTGCCGCGATCCCTTCTGGTTTAATAGAGTCTGAACTTTTTGGTTATGAAAAAGGAGCTTTTACTGGAGCCGACAGATCTAAAAAAGGAAAATTTTTAATGGCAGATGGGGGCACAATATTTCTTGATGAGATAAGTGAGATGTCTCTTGAAGCCCAAAGTAAGCTTCTCAGAGTTCTACAGGAGATGGAGGTAACTCCTGTTGGATCATCAAAAACTTATAGTATAGATGTGAGAGTAATATCGGCTACAAATAAAGATCTTATTAAACTGGTAGCAGAAGGAAAATTTAGAGAAGATCTTTTTTACAGGCTGTCTGTTATAGAGATACATATACCTCCTTTAAGGGAGAGGAAAGAAGATATACCTGATCTTATAGAGCTTTTTTCAAAGCAGGCTATGAGAAAGTATGGTTTAAAAAGAGGGGGCTTTACAAAAGAGGCTGTTGAGGTAATGATGAATTATGATTATCCTGGTAATGTCAGAGAGCTTAAGAATATAGTAAATAAACTAATAGCTATTCACAGGGAAAGACCGATAACGCCGGATCTCATTCCTTCAAAAATAACAGGGTCAGATGAGTTTAGAGGTGCAGACTGGAGAGAAGGATTTATTAAGGAATCAAGAAGTCTTATACTTCAAAATAAAAAGAATATATATATCAAAATGATAGAGGAAGCTGAAAAGCTTGTTATACAAGAAGTATTAAAATATACAAACGGCAATATATCAGAGGCTGCAAAGTTTCTTGGAATACACAGGAATACGATACACAGAAAGATAGAAGATTTAAATATAAATCTAAATAAGTTATGATTATATATATTAGTTTATGGGAAAACAGTTATGAAGAGAATATTTAGATTTGTACTGCTGTTTGCTTTTTTCTCTTTAATATTCAGCTGTGCACCTAAGCCTGCAGAGTATGAGGAGAAAAGGTTACAGAACAGTCAGTATTACTACAAGATAGGTTTATCGTACCTTAATAGCGGTAATATCGCTCAGGCTATATACTACTTAAATAAAGCTTATGAGATAGATCCAGAGGATCCTGATATATTAAATGCTCTCGGTATTGCTTACACAAATGTTAAGGAATACTCAAGGGCAAAGGAGTACTTTCTTAAATCTATAGAAATACTTCCTGATAAACCTGAGACATACACAAATCTTGGAGTATTGCTTGCTCAGGAAGGTAACTATGAACAGGCTTTATGGTATCTTGAGAAAGCTACAGAAAATCCAAATTATAGAAACAAGGAAAAGGCCCTCTACAATATTGCTGTTGTTTATAGGAAAATGGGGAATATTCCTAAGTTTGAAGAGGCTTTAAAAAAAACAATATCTTATAATCCATATTTTATGAATGCTTATATAACCCTTGGAAATCACTACATTTTACAGAAGAGATACACAGATGCTTATGATATATTTACAAAAGCTGTGAATGCCGGTCTTGTAAATCCATATATTTATCTTGGTCTTGGAAAAGCCTATTACTATCTTGGAGAGTATGAGAAATCAAGATATTTCTTTCAAAAGGCGAAAAAGGTTGCAGGGGATGATATGTTTGTTAAACAGGAGGCTATAAAGTTTATAAATATTGTTGATAAAAAGATTGTTAGGGAAAAAGAAAAGGAAATAAAAAGAGAGATAAAAGCAAAGAAAAGTATTGAAAATATTAATGAACGTTTGGATCTTAAAAAAGAGTTATCGAAACAAGGAAAAAAGGAAGAAACACATGTGATGAGAAAGGAAGAAGATAAAATAAAAGAAAACAAAATAAAAGAGGAGAAGATAGAAAGAAAGCCTGAGATCAGAACTGCTAAGAAAACTATCTCTGAAACGCCAAAAAATGTTGTGAAGCCCAAAATAAGATTCTATGTTCAGGTTGGAGCTTTCTCAAATAAAAAGACTGCTATGGATCTGTTTGAGAGATTAAAAGAAAAGGGTCTTGAACCTAAGATAAGCAAGAGGAATATAGACGGTACTGATTATTATTTTGTTATAATAGGATATTTCAAGAGTTATCTTGAAGCATCAAGATTTTACAGGAAAAAACTTAAACCTGAAGGGTTTAGAGGAATAGTAAAATTTGTTAGAAAGTAGGAGAAAAATGAAAGGGAAGAAGGTAGATATTTCTGTGGTAATACCAATATTTGATGAGGAGGAAAATCTTCCCCTGCTTTATGAAAAACTTAAGAGAGTGCTGGATTCCTTGGGAAGGGAGTATGAGATTATATTTGTGAATGATGGTAGTAATGACCGATCATGGGAAATAATAAAGGATTTTGCAGAAAAAGATGATCGTGTTGTTGGCGTAAATTTTAGAAAAAATTTTGGTCAGACTGCCGCTATGTCAGCAGGATTTGAAACTGCGAATGGAGAGGTTATTATAACAATGGATGGAGATCTCCAGAATGATCCTGAAGACATACCTAAGCTTCTTGATCTAATAGATCAGGGTTATGATATCGTTAGCGGATGGAGAAAAGATAGAAAAGATGCGTTTTTAAGCAGAACTCTTCCATCAAGGATTGCAAACTGGCTTATATCTAAAGTTACGGGAGTTCATCTTCATGATTACGGTTGTTCTTTAAAGGCTTATAGAGCCGATGTTGCAAAACAGCTTGATTTTTATGGGGAGATGCACAGATTTCTTCCCGCATTATCTAAATCAATAGGAGCAAAAATTACTGAGATTCCGGTAAAACACCATCCAAGAATATATGGAAAGTCAAAATACGGCATATCAAGAACTTTTAAGGTTCTTCTTGATCTTATGCTTGTTAAGTTCTTATTAGATTACAGGACGAAACCTTTAAGAGTTTTTGGAGGAACGGGTGCTGTTTTACTGCTCTTTGGATTTTTCACCCTTTCATATCTTGTTTTAATAAAGATTCTATTTGGTCAGGATATAGGAAACAGACCGCTTTTGATATTTGGGACTCTTTTTGTTCTTTCAGGCATTCAACTGGTGTCAACAGGAATAGTGGCGGAACTTATAACAAGAACGTACTATGAGTCTCAGGGTAAGAGACCTTACATAATAAAAGAGATTGTTAAGAAAGAAAGCTAAATTGAAGAGATATTTAAAGATATTTGAATTATCTGTATCAATAGCTGTTACTGTAGGTTTTATATACCTTTTTTACATAGTGATAGGACTTGAAAAACTCATATATTTTTTAAAAAAAGTCTCTATAACAGATCTTTTGCTTGCTTTTATACTATATATATTTTCCTACATTACACGAACCTATAGATGGAAGATAACACTTGAAATAAAAGATTTCAAAAAACTTTTTAAGATAACCTCGTTTAACACAGTTTTTAATATTTTTCTTCCATTTAGAACAGGGGAGCTGTCTTTTTTTTATATGCTCAAAAAAGAGAAAATACCATTTAAGGAAAGTGCTTTTAGTTTTTTTACTGTCAGATTCTTTGATGCACTTTCTTTATTTGCAGTTTTTGTATCATCCTTTCTCATTTATAAAGGATATATACTTCTTTCTGTACTTCTGATACTGGTTATGCCCTTTAGTTTTTACATTCTTAAGTGGATAATATCTTATATAAAGATAGATAGATTTCAGGAGTTTAATAAAAATGTGTTGACCCTGAAAAATCTTATTTCACTTTATATCCTATCAATATTAACGTTTGTATTTAAATTTTCTGGATTCTATTTCGTTATACCACATGGTATAGAAATAACTTTTATTGAAAACTTTTTCGCAGCTTCTGCAGGGGATTTTACAACCATTCTTCCTATACACGGAATAGCAGGCATAGGGACTTATGAGGGAGGATATGCTGGAATACTTTATCTGTCAGGTATCGACAAAGATACAGCTCTACTTTCCTCAGTATTTGTACATATTTTTATACTTATAGGTTCAGCGGTTACAGCAGGTTTCAGCTACCTTTTCTTAAGGAAATGATCACTTTTTACTAAAAAGCTGTTCCAATTTTTCTTTAACAATCTCTGATGTTATTTTTGTTACATCCTCCCTGATGCTCTCTTTTATCGTTTCTTTTAGGTCTTTTTCTATCTTTGAGACAAGGTTTTCCTTTATCTCTTTTTTGAGGGACTCTTTTAAATCTTCAAGCTCTTTTTCCGTTCGATCTATGAAATCTTTTTGTAGATCCGATATAAGCTTTTGTATGGCATCATCATTTTTTAAGTCTCTGACAAGTTTTTCTACAGATAATTCTATTATCATCCTTTTAAGTTCCTCTGGTGATATCTCTATCTCCAGTTTTATACTGTTTGATGGTTTTTTTTCTATTGTGTCTTCTCTACTTTCTGTAATATTGACAGTTTCTTCAAACATACTTGAGTCTGGTATTACTTCTTCAATACTTTCAGGTATATTCTCATCAATATTCAGATCTTCAACGTTTTCTTCAATCTTAGGTATCTCCTGAATAATAGATTCTATATCATCGTTTTTTTCTTCACTGGCATTTTCTGTTCCAGAACCAAAATCTCCAAGTAATGCTTCAATATCCTCAGGTGGCTGATAGATTTCCTCTGAAAAGTTTTCATCTTTTTTATTTTCTGAAACCGTCTGTTTTATAGTTTCTACAAGCTTTTCGTCCTCATCATTTTTTATAAAGAACTGTATTGACACATTCTCTGGAAGTTCCTTTCTGTCTATAGGATTTTCCTTTGAGATCAGTATTTCAAATTTTTTATCTTCAAGTTTATCCCTTGTAAGAAGAAATTTAAGATCATCAACTGCAAAATCTCCGGCTGAAGCGTCGTATATAATAATATCCGGATTAAAACTGCTTATATCCTTAAGCATACTCAGACTATCTATATACAGCTGTACATTATAGTCTGAAAGTTTTGATTTAATTCTGTTTGAAAGCTCCTGATCAAAAGAAATAACAGCGATATTCATCCTGAATCCCTCCATTTTTGTTAAGAATATTTCGTAATTTTATCAGTGATAAATTAATTTTTGAAGTGGATGTTGACAATATTTTGGATATCTATTAAATTATGACTGATGAGTCAGTCAGCTACTAAACAGAAGCTTATAAGCTCGGCTGTAAAGGTTTTTTCTGAAAAAGGGTACTTTAACACAAAAGTATCTGATATTGTAAAAGATGCAGGTGTAGCACAGGGAACTTTTTATCTATACTTTAGAAGTAAAGAAGAGATTTTTTTGTCTATAGTAGAAAGTATAGTAAAACAGATAGAAAGTATTACTGAAAAATACAGGATAATTGATATAGAAACTGAAGAAAGAATCATCAGATTTGGTAATGAGATTTTCAGAGTTTTATATAGTTATAAGGAGATAGCATACATATACTTTTTCCAGCTTTTATGCATGGATGACAAGTTTAAGCAGATATATATCTCCACAAATGAAAAAATTAAAAGCTTCTATATTGACATTCTAAAAGGTTTTGGAAATAGGGAACTTTTAACAGATCTATTCATGGGATTTGGCAAAAGGTTATTTGAGTTTAATATTTTGATAGAAAACCAGCCTCTTGACAAAATTATTAAAGAGTTTGAGGAGGGAGTGAATATAATTTTTAGAGGAATAAAATGAGAAAGATTGCATTTGTCTTACTATTTCTATTTCCTATGCTTGCAAATGCCCTAACAATAGAGGAAGCTGTTAATAAAGCACTGGAAAACAATTTAGAACTTAAACAGTATAAACAGGAGATCAAAATATCCACAATCCAGCTGAAAGAAGATAAAAATCTCTGGTTTCCTCAGTTTTTTATAAACTATTCATTTACTTTCCTTAAAGATACGCCTTATACAAATCTTCCTCCATCTTCTGTATTTCCTGTTCCTTTTTCATTCAAACAGATGAGTAGAGATTTTTATAACTTTGAAATGGGGCTAAACTATCCGGTTTTTACAGGCTTCGCAAGGCCAAGTAAAATTAAAATCTCAAAGATAAGCATAAAAGCGAATAAAGAGATATATAACGAGCAAAAAATAAACATTTCCGCTGAGGTAAAAAAAGCGTACTTAGATGTATTAATGACAAAGGCTATTTTGGAAACATATAAAAAGCAGTATGAAGCTGTAAAATCCCACCTTCTTAGAGCAGAAGAGTTTTACAAAGAGGGACTGATAACAAAAGTTGAAGTTCTTCAGTCAAAAGTTAAACTGTCTCAGATTGAGATGAAAATAAAAAAAGCAGAAGGAGATCTTATAATTGCAAAATCAAGTTTAAACATGCTTTTAAATGAAAAACTGGAAAAGGATTTTAAAGTTGAGCCTGTAAATATTGAAATACCAGAGAATCTTGATTTTCACAAACTTGCCGATACTGCAGTAAAAAATAGAAATATCATAAAAGCCCTTAATTACAGAAAAAAAGGACTGAAATATGTCGAAAAAATTGAAAGATCAGAGTTTTATCCAAAGATAATAGCTCAGGGAAAATATTTTTACTCAGATCAGTATCCATATCTGGATCCAAAGGGAAATATTGCAGTTTCAGTGGCAATAAACTTACAGTTTCAGGGCATAAAACCATATTACGCTATTCTTAAAACAAAACAGCAGAAGAAAAAGCTTAAATACCAGATCGAGGAGCTAAAAAATAAGATAAGACTTCAGGTAAAAGCAGCTTATGAAAATTTTGAAGTGGCAAAGAAAAATCTAAAAGTTGCTGAAAGTTCTCTTAAAGAAGCTGAAGAGTATTACAGAATGGTTGTTGAACAGTATAAGAACCAACTGGCATCAACAACAGATGTTTTAGATGCTGAAGCGGCATTAACTTCTGCAAGAAAAGGGAAAGTCATTTCTTACTACCAGTTATTAAAAGCTTTCATTGAACTTGAAAAGGCGGTAGGAGGAAAAATTGAAAAATAAAATCGGACTTTTAATAGTTGTCGCTTTAATACTTATATTTTCTGTTATAGCTTTTAGATGGATAAAACATAGAATAGAATACGCAATTACGGACGCTGTTTTTGTCGAAACGGATAAACTGGCAAATCTATCTTTTAAAAGAGTCGCCGGGAAAATAGTAAAAATGTATAAAAAAGAAGGTGATCCTGTAAAAAAAGGTGAGATTTTAGCTGAGATAGATCCAACAGATTATAAGCTGCAGCTTGTAAAGATAGAAAAAGAGATAAACAGCCTTGAATATAAAAAAGAATCTTTAGAAGAAAAACTTAGAAGAATAACTAAACAACTAAACATAAAAGAAAACATTTCAAAGCTAAATGTAACCCAGATTGAAAAAGGTATAGAAGCTGTAAAACTTCAGATAATACAGATAGACACACAGATAGAACAGATCCAAAAGGATAAATTAAGATATGAAAATCTATTTAAAAAAGAACTTTCTCCCAAGCGTAAACTGGAAGAGATAGAAACTAATCTGAAAATTCTTCAGAAGAAAAGGGAAGGTCTATATACAAAGTTAGAGCAGATGCAAATTCAGAAAAGAATAGCCTTACAGAAGGTAAAACAGGCTCAGGCTCAAAAAATCCAGATTAATGAATTAAAAAAAGAGATTTTATCTTTAAACAAAAAAATAGATGCTTTAAAACAACAGAGACAAGATATTCAAAATCTTATCAGCTACACAAAATTAAAAGCTCCCTTTGATGGAAAAATAGCCAAAAAATTCAAAGCAGAAGGAGAAGTAATATCTTCAGGGATACCTTTGTATGCTTTAGTTTCATATGAAGATCTTTATATATACGTTTTACTGGAAGAAACAAAACTTAAAGGAATTAAAAAAGGAAGTCCAGTTTATATAAAAATAGATGCATATCCTGATGAGATTTATGAAGGTGTTGTTGAGGAGATCAATCCCACGTCTGCTGCAAAGTTTGCACTTGTTCCAAGAGATATCACAGCTGGGGAGTTTACAAAAGTTGCCCAGAGGATACCTGTAAAAATTAAGATAATTAAGGGGGATAAAAGTTTGTTGAGAGTCGGTATGAGTGGTGAAGTTGAGATAAAAAGGGAAAGATAATGGAACAGCCTCCAATCTATGAGAGGATTTCTAACTTTGAGAGAGGTCTTATAACATTTATTGTTATGGCCGGTGCTTTTATGGCTATACTTGATACCACAATTGTTGATATTATTGTTCCTAAAATAACAGCTCCTCTCCAGACTGATCTTTATGGTGTTCAATGGGTTATCACAGCTTATATGATAGCCTCTGCAACCATGCTTATACTATCAGGATGGCTCGATAAAAATTTTGGGTTGAGAAAGGTATATATAGCAGGTATAACTTTATTCACAGTTTCATCTTTTGCTTGCGGTATTTCTTCATCTCTTGAAGAGATGATAATAGCAAGGGTTTTTCAAGGAGCGGGCGAGGCTTTTATAATGGCAACGGCCCAGACGATACTTTTTGCCGTCTATCCTCCAGAAAAAAAAGGTATTGCTATGGGAATTTTTGGTCTGGGGGTTAGTTTTGCTCCATCTATAGGACCAACACTTGGCGGTTATATAACAGAACATTTGGACTGGAGATGGGTGTTTTTTATAAATATTCCGTTTGGGATTATTACTGTTTTACTTGCTCTTTTCTATCTACCTGAAACATCCTATTTCAGAGAAAAAGCTAAACTTAATTTTATCTCATTTGCTTTTCTTTCTTCTTTTACTATATCGACACTTATAGTATTATCAAAAGGACAGCAGCTTGGATGGTTTATGTCAGATACTATAGTTTTTTTAACAGTTTTATCAGTTTTCTCCCTCCTTTTTTATATACTGTCAGAAATTCTATCAAAAGAACCTCTTATTGATTTTTCAATATTTAAAATAAAAGAGTATTTTGTTGGTATATCAGTTTTTTTCTTAATCCTTGGTTTTTCTATGTATCAGATATTTTATCTTCTACCTCTATACTTTGAAAGGTTAAAAGGCCTGTCAACACTTGATGCAGGCATCCATATACTCGGATTTGCCTTGTTTATAGCGTTTTTTTCACCGATAGCAGGTCTTCTTTCTGATAAAATAGGAGAAAGGTACGTGCTTTATATGGCTGTAATACTTTACCTTTTTAGTTCTCTCTTTATACTACCATCTCTTGAATACTTTACGCCGAATCTTAAAGCTGCCCTTCTTCTCATTCCACTTGGGATATCAATGGGAATGTTTTTTGCTCCTGTAACAACGCTTGCTTTAAGAAATCTTGGTGAGAAAACATCACTTGGGACAGGTCTATTACATTACTCAAGATTTATAGGTGGATCTTTTGGAACGGCTATAGCGACAAACGACCTTTATAGATTTGGATACCAGCATTACGAGGGTATAAACAATGTACAGGATCAATCGTATATATTTTTAGTTTTTGAGAACTTTAAATCTCTCTTCCTTCAGATTTTTGATATAGAGAAAGCCGAAAAATTATCACAAGCAGTAATATATAAGATGCAGTATCTTTATAGTATGAATTGGTCGTTTCAGGATACATTTTTTGTAGCAGGATTGTGGGGACTTTTAGGAGCTATTCCTGTTTTGATACTTATATACTCTGATATTTTTAGAAAGAAGAGGATAAAATATGAAGATAATTAAACAGTACTGGCTTGGGTTTTTAGTTCTTTTACTTCTCCTATTATCTGTTTATCTAATATACATAAAGCTGTCTCAAAAGGAGATACCCCCTTATCTGGTAGTTGGTGTTGGAAGAATAGATGGTGATCTTATAAACATTAATACAAAATACCCGGGAAGGATTAAAGATATATTCTTTGAAGAAGGCGAGCATGTTAAGAAAGGAGATATAATAGCTGTTTTATCAGGTAGAGAATATGAAGCTGAACTTGAAGCTGTCAGATATAACATAAGCGCTAAAGAAAAAGAAATAGAAGCTAAAAAGATAGAACTTGATATACTGAAAAAAACACTTCCTGAGAATGTAAAAAAAGCAAGGACATCCTTAAATATAAATGTATCGCTTCTTAAAGAGATAGAAAAACAGATAGATACAGTCAAGAGCATTGTTAATAAAGATAATAAAGATTATGAGAGATTTAAGAATCTATACAGTAAAAAATTAATACCTGAGGATAAGCTTGAAAAGATAAAGCTTAAACTTGAATCGGACAGAAATAAATTAGAAGGCTTACTTGAAAAAAAAGAACAGATTATCCAGAGAATAAATGCTGCAAAAAGCAGTCTTAAACAGGCAGAAGCTACTATAAAGAGGATAGAAATTCTTGAAAAAAGCATATCAGCACTAAGGATGGGTATTAATGCATTGAGGTCAAAAGAAAAACAGATAATAACGATACTTGAAGAACTGAAGATAAGATCCCCTGTGGACGGTTATGTTGTTGATAAATTAGCGAATAGGGGTGAAGTTTTAGGTGAAGGAATGGTTGTTGTAACTGTCATTGATCCTAAAAGCCTTTATCTGAAAATATTTGTAGATACTGTGAATAACGGAAAAATAAAGATAGGTGATAAGGCTTTGATCTTTTTAGATGCATATCCGGATAGACCTATAAAGGCGAAAGTCGTAAGAATTTCCAGAAGGGCTGAATTTACACCAAAAGAGGTGGCTGTAAAAGAGGACAGAATACAGAGGGTTTATGCCGTTCATATAAAACCTTTAAAGGAAGAACCTCTCCTTAAACTGGGCTTGCCTGCTGTTGGAGTTATATCAACAACAGGTAAGGGTTTTCCAAAAAGTTTGAATGAACTTCCTGAGATCTGAGGTGGGATATGAGCTGGGAAGATTTTTTTATTCCAGTTGCTGAACTTTTTTTTGTGCTGATATTTTACCTGTTTGCGAGAAGATATACTCCCATTGCTACACAGAAAATAAAGGAGATATTTTCCCTCCATGAAGAAAAGATCCTTTCTTTAAGGGATTCCATAGTAAAACTTCTTAATATATCTGTTTTCGTAATATCTATTAATATAATGTTAGGTTTTCCCATTCTTGGTGATTTTTTTAGTAGATATATCCTACCTTTTCTTCATTCTAATATTATAGATACTGAAGCTATTAAGCTTAGTCTGTATTCTATAATAAAAGGTTTCATTACCTTTTATATACTTCTTCTTATCACAAAGATCATAAGGAAGGTAATTGAGATATACGTAACCTATAGGGCTAAAGGTGAAGATGTTGCTTCAACTGTGGACATACTTGTTTATCATTTTGCCCTTATTCTTATATTTCTTATTACCCTTTCAACCATGGGCATAACATGGAAACTCCTTATACCGATAGCCGGAGCACTTGGAATAGGTATTGGCTTTGGTATTCAGGATGTTGTAAACAACTTTATAAGCGGTTTTATTATACTTATAAGTAAAACAGTAAAAAGGGGAGACTGGATAACGCTTGGCGATAATTTTGGAAAAGTTGTTGATATTGGAATAAGAACATCTACATTAAGAACCCTTGATAATATAGACATTATAATACCAAACTCACAGCTTGTTTCAAATCAGTTGATTAACTGGTCTTATGTTGACCCTGTTGTGAGGGTTCATATACCTGTTGGTGTTTCATACAGATCTGATGTTGGTCTTGTTAAAAAAACTCTCCTTGAAGTTGCATCAGACACACCTTTTGTATTGGAATCTCCTTCTCCAGAGGCGAGATTTATAGAGTTTGGAAGCAGTTCTCTTAACTTTGAGCTTCTCGTCTGGATAAATGTAAAAAAAATACCAATTCCTCTTGCTAAAAGCGAGCTAAATTACAGGATATGGTCTGCTTTTAAAGAAAGAGGTATAGAGGTTCCCTTCCCTCAAAGAGATATCTGGTTTAAAAATGAATTAGTCGTCAAAAAGAGCAGTTAGTATGGCTGATCTTGAAGTTTTAAATGTTACTGTCAGATATGGAAAGAAAACAGGTATAAAAAATGCTTCATTCTCTGCAAATGATGGAGAAATAATAGGATTTATTGGAGCTGATGGTTCTGGAAAAAGTTCACTGCTCCACGCTATAGCGGGTATTATAAAATTTGAAGGTAGAATAGTTTATAAAAAGATATCCTACAGCAGTCCGAGAGAGGCAGAGCCGATAAAAAAATTTACAGGATTGATGCCCCAAGGGATAGGTCTTGTTCTTTATCCTTTACTTACCGTAAATGAACATCTTGATTTCTTTACAGCGATAAGAAATCTGAAAAAAGATGAAGAGTATTACCGGTATAGGGAAAGGCTCTTAAAAATGGCAGGACTTTATCAATTTCAGAATAGAGAGGCTGGAAAACTCAGTGGAGGTATGCAGCAGAAACTTTCACTAATATGTACACTTATACACAAGCCTAAGCTTCTTATACTTGATGAACCTACTACGGGGGTTGATCCTTTAAGCAGAAGGGAGTTATGGGAGATAGTAGATCAGATAAGGAGAAGAGAACAGATAATTGCTGTTATCAGTACGGGATACATACAGGAAGCTGAAAATATGGATAAAATTCTCCTATTTGAAGATGGAAAAATAATTGCTGAAGGTAGTGCAGATAAGCTTAAAGATTCTGTTAAAGATTACACATACACTCAAACGCATTGTGAGGATGAATGCTTCACATTTAATGGTAAGACATACTCTCTCAAGCCTTTGCAAGTTCCCCATGAAAAACCTGATCTTGAAGCTGTCTTTTTTGTTAATACTTTGAAGAAGGTAAAAAAGATTCCCGAGATACATATTGAGGAGAGAGAAACAAAGATTGATATTCCGGATATTGTGATGGAAGCAAAAGATCTTACTAAGAAATTTGGAAAATTTACAGCTGTTGATAAAGTAAGCATAAAGCTGATAAGAGGTGAGATACTTGGACTTCTCGGACCAAATGGTGCTGGAAAGACAACATTTATAAAGATGCTTTTAGGACTGTATCCGATAGATGAGGGAGAACTTGAGCTTCTTGGAAAAAAGATTAAAAGTTCGCAGGATAGGATCCAGCTAAAAAGTATGATTGGGTATGTCAGTCAGAGATTTTCACTTTATAAGGATATGACTGTTAGAGAGAATCTGTTGTATTTTGCCAATCTACACAAAATTCCTCCAGCAAAATCGTTAAATAGAATAAAAAAGTTGTCCGAAAGCCTTGGTTTTACACAATTTATGGATTATCTGCCTACAGAACTTCCAATAGGTATAAACCAGAGATTTTCTGTAGCAGCTGCTATTCTCCATGAACCTGTAGTTCTTTTTTTGGATGAACCTACAAGCGGTGTTGATGCTGTTGCAAGAGCCCAGTTCTGGAAGCTTATACATCAGCTTAGAGACAAGTGGGGTATATCAATATTGATCACAACCCATTATATGAGCGAAGCAGAATATTGTGATAGAGTTGTTCTTTTGAAACAGGGAAAAAAGGTTGTTGATGATACCGTTGAAAATTTACACAAAATGTATCCTGAGGATAAGAGTTTTGAAGATATATTTGTAAGATTTTACAGTTAACGAGGTTTTTATGGGATTAAATATAGCATTTATATGTAAGGGAAACTCAGCAAGAAGTCAGATGGCGGAAGCTTTGTGCAGACATTATGCATATATTCTAAACAAAGAAATATCAGTTTACTCTGCAGGGTCTGATCCTGCAAAAATTATCCATCCTTATTCAAGAAAGGTTATGATAGAGATAGGTATTGATATATCGTCTCAGAGACCAAAATCAATAAATGATATACCCTTAAATCAGATGGATTATATTATTACACTCTGTTCTGATGCTGAGAAAGACTGTCCAGCTATCGGCTGTAAAGCTGTATTCCATTGGAATCTGCCTGATCCTGCAAGATACTCTGGAACAGAAGAACAAAAAATTCAATTTTTTAGAGAAATAAGAGATAAGATTGAGAAAAAGATAACTGATTTCCTAAATAGCGTGTGAGGTTAATCTTGAATACAGGTGTTGTGAAAGCTTACATACTGAAGGAACTTTCCGAGCTTTTTAGATCAAAAATAATAATAATGGTATATCTCATGCCATCAATGATCATGTTTCTTTTTGGAAATGGAATAAAGATGGAGGTAAAAAATGCGGATACCGTTATACTGGATCATGATAGATCAAAACTTTCCTACATGATAACCTCAAAGTTTGAACATTCAAGATATTTCAATACAGAAGTTCTTTATATTACAGAAAGAAAAGCCCTTGATATGATGAGACAAGGTAGTACAAGTATTCTTATCATAATCCCTGAAGGTTTTGAAAGAAGGATACTTAAAAATCAGAAAACAGAAATAGGGGTTTTTGTTGACGCTGCGTTTCCTATGAGAGGTATGACAATGGAAAGTTATGTTGAAGGCGTTCTGTACAGGATAATGGAAGAAACCTTAAAAGAAAAAGTTGGAGCTGTTGAGATAAATCATAGAAATCTTTTTAATCAAGCTATGAGAGATGAAGATGCAATAGTCCCGGGCTTATTTGGAATAATACTTCTTGTTGCACCAGCAATACTTTCAGCTTTGCTAATAGTAAAGGAAAAAGAAACAGGAACCATATTTAATTTTTACTCATCACCTGTTAGAAAAATAGATTTCCTTATAGCAAAACTTACCCCTGTTTTTTTTCTACATTCCTTTAATATCTTTATACTTTTTATCTGGGCTACTTATATATTTGAAGTTCCATTTAGAGGGAACTTCTTTATATTCTGGTTTGTATCTGAGATATATATACTTATAAGTCTTTCAATAGGTCTTTTAGTATCCATTGTGACAAGAACACAAATAGTAGCACTTTTGGCTGTTATAATTATAACCATAATACCTGGATTCCTTTATTCTGGCATTATGATGCCTATCTCTTCGATGAAAGGAGAAGCTTATATTGAGGCTCATCTGTTTCCTGTTATGTATTACAACCATATTATTTATGATACATTTTTGATCGGACAGGGTTTTTCCTCACCTAAAAATCTGCTTTATCTATTTATTCTTATTTTTTATAGCATAACTCTTTTAACCATAGGTAGTTTATTAATGAAAAAGGAAATGAGATGAGAGCTTTTACAGCTATACTTATAAAGGAAATACTTACTTTTCTCAGGAATTGGGGTCTTGTTCTTGTCCTTATATACTCATTTACTATTGATGTTTATATAGCAGGACAGGGTTTTGAGGTGAAACCGAGAAATGTTTCTGTAGGTTATGTAGATTACAGTTCAGGTGTTATATCAAAAAAAATCCTTTCACATCTTCACCCACCGGAATTTACAGAACCTATCAGATTTAATTCACAGGAGGAGCTCAGCAAAGCTATTTTTAATAGAGAGATAATTGTTGGTATTGTTTTTGAACCTGATTTTGAAAGAAATCTAATCAATAAAAATGCTCAGCTTAACATTCTTTTAGACTCGACAGCTGCAGCACAGGCATATATAACGCTTTCATACCTCAGGAGTATTCTTTTAAGATTTTATAAGGATGATATACCGATAGAAATAAAAACACATAAGCTTTTTAATCAGAATGCTGACACAAAAAAATTTATATCTTTCTCAGAGTTTTTATCCATTGTTACGCTTGTAGGTGTAATTCTTTCCGCTGTTGTTTTTGTCAGGGAAAAAGAGAACGGAACATGGGATATAATGCTTCTAACGCCTGTTGATTCTAAACTCATTATACTTGCAAAAACATTTTCACAGATGATAATAGTTATGGCTGGAACTATTGTGTCAGTAGGAACAGTGCTTTTTGGGATCTTTGATGTTCCTATTAACGGAAGTTTCGCTATTTTTATACTTTTCACATTTGCTTTCCTTTTTGCTGTTACAGGAATAGGACTCTTTATAGCATCTATAGCAAAAAGTATGCTACAGGTGGCTCAGTTTTCTGTAATTATAATGATGCCTATGATTTTTTTAAGTGGTGCATGGACGCCCATCCATTCTATGCATCCATTTATACAGTATCTATCGTATATTTCCCCGCTTAGATATTATATTGAGGGTAGCTTGAGCATTTTTTTTAGAGGTGTTCATTCTGCTGATCTAATCCCATACTTTATTGCCTTAACAGTTCTTAGTATGGCTTTGTATATATTCGGTTTCAGAAAAATAGGGAAACTTTTTTAAGACATCTGTCTGTCTTAGATTAATGTTTTTTTGTAACATTCCGAAATAAATTTAAGACAACAATTTTAAGGAGTGAAATATGGGAAAGATCATAGGTCTTGTCAATCAAAAAGGTGGTGCTGGAAAAAGCAGTATTACAAACGCTCTTTCAAATGAGTTTGCAAGAAGAGGATATAGGGTTTTGGTTGTTGATTACGATCCTCAAGGAACTCAGACCATGCTTTTTGGTTATAATAGGCTTTCACAATTTATAAACGGCGAACACGATATGACGAATATATTTAATGGTAAGAATCTTACCCCATTGAATGTTAAAGAAAATCTTGATCTTCTCCCAGCAAATCCAAATCTCAGAGAAGAGGCAGAAAGTGGAAAGATGGGAAAAGAGCTTGTTCTTTCTAACTATCTAAAAGGTGGGTTTGGTAGAAAGGGGATCTGTGAGGATTACGACATTGTATTTATAGATTCTCCCGCTGATTCAGGAGCATTAACAGTCGGGACAATAGCAGCAAGTGATTACGTTTTGGTACCTACTAGGCTTACTTTTGTTGATTCTACAGGTCTTGTTGGTACTCTTCAAACTATAATACAGGCTGTTATGACATTCAGACTTGATCTTTCAATACTTGGATTTATACCTGTTGCCTACAAGTCAAGATTGAGAGAACATAATGATGTTCTTGCTTCGTTAAAAAAAACCATTCCACAGATACTTTCAAAACATGATTTTATAAAAAGAGCGTCAGATGATCTTTTCCTTGAGCCTTTAAAAGATAGAATAGCCTGGGCTGAGGCTGCTGGAAAGAGAGTCTCAATAAGAGAATATATAGAAAAAGAGAAGAAAAGTCAGAGAGATATACTTCTTTCCCTTGAAAATATAGCTGATGAAATTATAAGAAGAGTGATGATACATTCTCAAATTGGTCTGGAGGTGTAAAATATGGATTTAGGAATTTTTGATGATATACTTGAAACCCCAAAAGCAAAAAAAGTAAAAGAGATAAAGCAGGTAATAGAAGAAGTAAAGCCGGAAGAGATCCCAATATCTAAAATAAGACCACCAAGATTTCATGATAGAAGTTATGTTTCTGAGGAAAGGATAAGTTCTCTGGCAGAAAATATTAAAGAGTTTGGACTTGCTCAACCTATAGTTGTGAGAAAACTTGAAGATGGAAGCTATGAGAGAATAATTGGTTATATAAGACTGAAAGCTTTTGAGTATCTTGGTAGAGATAAAATTCCAGCTGTAGTACTTGATGTTGATGAGGAGACAGCCCTTGCACTTATGATATCAGAAAATGCACAGAGAGAGGATCTCAACGATTACGACAAACTTATATCGCATCTTGAATACCTTTCCTTTGTACTGGGTACAGATAAAGAGGATGTTATAAAAACAGCGAGAAAAATATTTAATTATATATCAGGAAATATAAAAGAACTTTCACAGGAAGACAGAAGAAAGGGACAGATTATAGAAAAAACACTCAAAAAACTAAGCGGTACAAACCTCAGAACATTCATAGAGAGATTAAAGATGTTGAATGTTGCCCAAGAGATAAAAGAAGCTATCAAGAAGTACGGTTGGTCTTATAGTCTTGCGATAGAAGTAAACAAGCTTAGAAATTATCCAGAAAAGATGAGAAGGCTTATAGAAGAGATAATAAGGGATAATTTAACTAAGAAAGAGGTTGAGGTAAAGGTTAGGGAGATACTTGGAGAAGAAGCGGAAAGAAGGGTTAAAAATCCGTTTAAAGAATCATTCAAAGAGATAAACAGAAAAGTATCAAAAATTTACAGTAAATTATCAGAAAAGGACAGAGCCAAGATAGAGAAAACGATACAAAAGAAGCTTTCTGAGATAGAGCAGATACTTGAAAGATATGAAAGTTGAACATAATTATCTCAATATGATTTAATTAAGAAAAAAAGGGAGAAAATATGAGAAGAGAAAGAGGGTTTACATTACTTGAGCTTCTTGTAGTGATAGTTATTTTATCATTGATAGCTGCTCTTGTGATTCCAAAAATAACAGGAAGGGTTGATGAGGCAAAGATAGATACTACTAAAATTCAGTTGAAAGAACTCAAAAGAACCTTAGAGATGTACAAACTTGACAATGGAATGTATCCAACAACTGAACAGGGACTTAAATCCCTTGTTGAAAAACCAAAAATTCCACCTGAACCAAAAAAATGGAAGCAGTATCTTGATTCTCTTCCAAAAGACGCATGGGGTAATGATTTTATATATATATCGCCGGCTGAAAAACATCCTTTTGAGTTAAAATCTAAGGGACCTGACGGCGAACTTGGAACAGAAGATGATATATCCGTCTGGGAAGATTAGGCAGGAGGGATTTACCCTCCTTGAAGTTCTTATTGCTGTAACAATATTTGCTGTTTCTTTTACTTTACTTGTAAGGATACAGTCGGAAAGTATTTCAAAAGTTGAACAAAACTTTAAAAGACTTGAGGCTGTGAAGTTCTTTAAGGAAAAGATTTACTCTATCCCAGAAAGGGAGACGTCAGACGAGATATTCAATCTCAGGGAAGAGAAGAAAAAAATAGAGTTTGGTATAGACGAGATCATTTACACAGTGGTTGAAAGAAAAACTGGAAAAAAGATTTTAGAAATAAAAACCTATGAAAGATAAAAAAGGATTTACGCTTCTTGAAGTTCTACTGGTTTTATCCCTTATACTTATTGTTTTTAGTGTACTGGGATTTTCTTACATATCCAACATTAAACACAGCATTGAACTTTCCTCAAGAATAGGCAAGTTTGCCCAGTATCTGTCTGTAACGGATCAACTTTCAAAACAGTTTTTTGCAAGAATCGAAAAAAAGGATCAGAATTTTCTGCTTGATAGAGATAGGATCTCCTTTTATACCCTTTACCCATTGTTTTATTCAGGCGCTGTAAGGGCTGAATATAGAGTGAAAAGAACAAAGGAAGGAAGATATGTTCTCACTTACGAGGAGTTCCCATATATAGATGGAAAACTCGGTTGGGACGGTGTAAAGAGGATTACACTTGGAAATTTTAAAAATGTATCATTCTATGTAATAGACAGAGGAAAGATATATGAAAATTATACAGATAAAAAATTTCCCTATATTCTGAAGATTGTTATAGATGATCAGACCTTTTATATAACAGCAGGTAATTAGTATGATACTTATTGTGGTTTTTTTTCTAATATCTTCTCTTAGTGCGGTAGTTCTGAACCTATCTCACGAAAGATATATATTTGAAAGTTATATACAAAGTAAAATAGAGACAGAAGAGATATTTTTGGTCTCAAAATCTGCATCACAGGCTGTAATAAAACTTCTTGATACGGATGATAAAAAGATTGATTATATAGGAGAGTTCTGGTCTCAAAATATTCCTATAAATTTAGAGGAAGGTAAAATAAATATACAGATTGTTGATCAGGAGAGATACCTAAACCCAAACTTTCTCATAAAGGGTAAAGATATTGATCAGAATATGCTGAATATATTTGAAAGACTTTTTGAGATAATTGGTATAAATCCAAATATACTGTTTAATATATTAGACTGGATAGACAAAGATAGTTTCAGTAGTGGTGGAGAAGAAGATTATGATATATATAAAGCCAAAAATTCTCCATTAGATACATTGGAGGAGCTTAGACTTATAAAAGGTGTTGATGATAGGGTTTACAGCGGAACTGTTTTAGATGGTCAGTTTCGTCCAGGTTTAAGATCTGTTTTATCACCTTACTCAAATGGTAAGGTAAATATAAACACAGCATCAAAATGGGTGATTATGTCCCTTGATAGGGATATTGATGAAACATTGGCAAACTCAATAATCTCTTATAGAAGGGAAAAACCTTTTAAAAGAGTTGATGATCTGATTAATGTTGATGGGATGAACTCGGATATTCTTTATAGAATAAAACCTTATATTGATATAAAAAGTGAGAATTTTCTTGCAGTTATAGATATACAGCTTGGAGGTAGGGAATACAAACTTGTTATACTATTAAACAGAAAAGGAAAAACTAAAGAGGTATGGAAGAAGCTTTACTGAGGTGTTTCATTGATAATTAAAGCTGTTGATCTGGGAAGTAAAAAAGAGCTTTTAGGCGAGGTAAACCCATTAAAAAAAAGTGTAAAAATTCTTGAAAAAGAGCCAAAAGCATTTAAAAAGATTTACGGCTATCCATCTTCTGGATCTACATTTAGGTTATACTCATTTCCTTTTAAAGATAGATCAAAAATTGAGAAAGCGGTTAAAACACAGCTTCAAATGGATCTTCCCTTTCCTTTTGATCATATTGAGTATTCCTATTTTGTGAGATATACGAAAAACAGAACAGAGGTATTCTGTGTTATTGTAAAAAAGGAAGAATTAGAGCGTTTAAAAGATGGAGACATTGTAGATAGTGAGGTTTTTGCACTTCTTAGACTCGTAAAATTCAATGGTATCAATAACTGTGAGATAGTTCATTTTTCGGAAGGTTATATTGTATATATTAAAATTGAAGACCAGTCTATAAATCAGGTTAGAGTTTTTTCTAAAATACCAGAAATTAATGAAAATATGTATCTGTCTGGAAATATTCCTGAAGATTTTAAAGGTTACAAACTGCTGAAAAATCCTACAGATGATCCATCTTTAAATGTGGCTTACGGGCTTATTCTTAGAGGATTGGATGATACAGGAATTGACCTACTCCACAAATCTGAAGAGGTTTATACGGAAAAAATATTAAAAGGTGCTTTTTTTATTTTTATCTCTGTTTTTATCTTAAATACGGCGATTTTTTTAAAAATTAATCTGGCTGAAAAACAACTAAAATTTGTAAAGGAGAAAGAAAAAGAATTGTTTATAAAAGGATTCAACTATACGGGAGAAGTTTTTGATCCTTTAGAACAGGCAAAAGGAAAGATGGCTGCGGTTAGATCCTTCTCTGTAAGAAAGGAAGATGCAGTTGATATACTAAATTTTATAGGAAGATCAAAAAAATCTTTAAGGATCGGCAGAATATACAGAATAAATATAACTTCTGAAAGGTTTTCTATACAGGGAACGGCAGAAAGTATTAAAGATGTTGAAAGATTTAAAGAAAATTTATCAAAAAAATATGTTTCAAGCATTGACGAAACCGTTTCTACACCTGAAGGCATGATCAGATTCAGTATATCTGGAGAGATCAGATGAAAAGATTAATCTTTTTTATAAACTCCCTTGAACAGAGGGAAAAAATATTTCTTTTTACAGGTATTTATGTATTTATCATAGTAGGGGGAATATTTATTTTAGGCTCTTATAATATTGATAAGCTTAATAAATTAGAAAAAAAAGTAAGATTAGAAACAGAAAGGTATGTTGAACTTCAGAAGATAATAAATGAGTATAGAAATTTCAAAAATGAGGTAAAAACAGAAAAACTTTCTCTTACTGCTGTTGAAGAGCTGGCAGAAGTATCAGGCATAAAAACAAATATTCTAACGTTGAAGCCATATCAACATGATTTTAACTCTGTAGAAATATCATTTGAAAAAATAACAGACGATCAGCTGATACAATTTTTAAAAAAAATAAAAAGAAAAGGTTTTTATGTTATCTCATTAAGTATAAATGATCCAAAAGGCAACGGAAAACTCAATGTTAGGGCTGTTATAGGAGAAAAGATGTGAGAAAATTTTTACTGTACATTGCTTTATTTCTTGTATCTTTTTGTATAACCTTTGTTTATACGTTTCCTATAGATAGGATCATTTCTTACTATCTTTCAAAAAATAGAATCAGCTACAGCTTAGTTGAAGGTAATATTTTTAACATTAGAATAAAAGAGCTTTCTACAGGAAACTTTATTTTTAACAAAATAGATCTTATTAATAGATTTCCAAAGATAGAAATTATGATAAATGGGGTCTATACAGGCTATATTAATATTGTAAGGAAAAGATTGCATTTAAGCCTGAACGATTTTGATCTTTCTTCTATTCAAAAAAATGAAAATATTCAAGGTACGTTAAAAGCAGACCATACAGTAATATTTGATAGAGAAATTCTTATTGATGGAAAAGGCAGACTTTTTATATCAAAAATGAAAGATATTCCTATCTCTAATATAGAAATCAACTATAGTACAAAAAAAGACGATCATAAAAATGAAATACATGCGGAACTAATAGGAAATATTTTAAATGGACATTTTAAAGGTGAACTTTACCTTCCGTATAATATAAAAAATGGATATATAAAAGGGAAATTTGTTGGAAAGATTTTTAATGGAAAAGTGAACAGGGAAATATATTTAAAATTTTCAGACTTAAAACTGTAAGGAGTAAAAGATGAGAAGTTTGATTTTATTATTTCTGATTTTTTCCTTTTTTTCTTATAGTGCCGAGTATAAAAATGAAGTTATAGTTCTTTTTAAAAACGGTAATATATCAACAGAATCTTACAGTTTAAAAATTTCAAAATTTCAGGTTCCAGATGGGAAAAATATAAAGAGTTTCATAAATGAGTTAAAGAAGAGAGAGGACGTTCTGTATGCAGAGCCGAATTATATGATTAAGGCTTTGAAACTTCCAAATGATCCCGACTTTTATGACAAAAATGGCGACCCAAACTGGTGGTGGTCTGTTATAAATGCTCCTGAAGCATGGGATATATCTACAGGATCAACAACAGTTTACATAGCTGTAGTTGATACAGGAGTGGATTACAACCATCCTGACTTAAGAGATAATCTCTGGATTAATACAGATGAATTACTTAATGTTGACAGGGACGGCAATGGGATAGACGATGGATGCGAAAATGGGGACGATAAAGATGGAAACGGCTACGTCGATGACTGCTACGGTATAAACGCCCTGTGTTATCAATACGATCAGAACGGAAATCTTATTTTCAACAATGCATTATCAGGATGCAGTACACCGGATGCTTACGATGATGACGGACATGGAACGCATGTTGCAGGTATTATAGGGGCTGTTACAGATAACACTATAGGTGTTGCAGGGGTTAACTGGACTGTTAAAATAGTTCCGTGTAAGTTTCTGGATTCATCAGGCAATGGATCCTTAGATGGGGAAATTATCTGTCTTGACTATATAAAAGATTTAAAAGAAAAAAAGGGGATAAATATAATTGCCTTAAATGCAAGCTATGGCGGTGAATATCCAGCTTCAGATATTGAAAAACTTAAAATATCATCTTTAACAGATATACTTTTTATATCGGCTGCGGGAAATGAAGGTAAAAATAATGAACTTATAAATTTTCATCCATGTAATTACGATCTTGATAATCAACTGTGTATAGGTGCATCCGATCAATTGAACAATAGGGCAAGCTTTACAACTTCTTTGTCATCAAATTACGGCGTTAGTAAAGTAAAAATGTTTGCACCTGGAAAGGAGATATTAAGTACATACATAAATGATCAGTACGTAGTTATTTCAGGAACTTCGCAGGCAGCACCTTTTGTAACTGGAGCTGTAGGACTCCTATTTTCCTCAAACAGCAGTCTAACAATCTCCGATATAAAGTATAAGCTTATGTTTTCAGGTAAGAATTATCCTGATAAGCTTTCTGGTTATTCATATACATGTAATGTTTTAAATCTTTACAACCTTTTTATAAATGATACTGAGGAAAAATTATGTCTTGATAGAATCTCTTATAACTTTGGCGATACGGCTGTTAACTCAACAAAAACAGTAAAGATAACTGTCAGAAATACAGGGGAGGTAGATTTATTTATTTCCTCAGTTTATACAAATAACAGTAATTTTACGGTTTCACAGGACTGTACAGACAATCCTATAAAAAACAACAATATCTGTACAATTACGGTAAACTTTACTCCTACATCTACCAATCAATACTCCGGCACACTGTTTATAGATTATGGAAATGGAAAATCTGTTGAGGTAAGTCTTGAAGGAAACGGTATATCGCAGACCCAATCAGGAGTGGTATTTCCCGAACTAAAAGGAAGTAGTGGCTGTAGAATATCTTCAGCCAGTGATTTTGGAGTGCTAACGGCATATATTCTACTGATTATATCTATGATACTTAGGAGAAAGATAAAAAAAGATGGATAGGTTTTTATCAAAATTAGATATAGAAAAGATATCTATATTTTTACTCGTTATTTCTATAGGAATATCTGTTGCTTTTGTTTTAAACGGGTATATTGAGATGAAATATATCTCCCTGCCCCATATAAAATCAGAGATCAAAAAAGAGGTTAAAAAGGTCAACAGGTCTTATACGGATATGATTTATGTATTCAAAGCCCCAGAAGGTAATAAAACGAATATCTTAAAAAATGAAACTGAAGAAAGCAATCAAAAACCTTTAACTTTAAAAATTAAAGATATTAAACTTATTGGAGTTTTGAACTTTAATAGGGAGAAAATAGCTCTTATAAAAAAAGATAAAAAATCTTCTTTTATAAAGAAAGGAGATAATGTAGAAGGATACAAAGTTGTTGAAATATCTGATTTTTATCTTATTCTTGAAAAAAACGGCAAGAAATTTAGCCTTTATCTGGATTTAGGATCCGGGACTATTAAAAGTTCTAAGGTTTACGAAAAAAGAAAAGTAAAAGAGCCTGTACAGAAGGATGGTGAAGTTATAAGAATAGATAGAAGATTTGTTGAAGAAAAAACCGCCGATATAGGAACGCTTTTAAAGGACGTTCTTATAGTTCCTGTTATAAGAAATAACGAGACAGTAGGTTTCAGGTTTAGATATGTAAAACCACAGAGTCTTCTTTATAAATTTGGCTTGAGATCCGGAGACTTAATAATAAGCATCAATGATATGCCTGTTAGAACAGCAGAAGAAGCATTTAAAATATATAATATGTTAAGAAATGAACAGTTTATTAAGTTAGTCATAGAAAGAAATGGAAAGAGGAAGGTTATAACTTATGAGATCAGGTAGATATTTGATTTTTGTTTTTCTTTTGTTTTTACTAATTGTTCCTCACTCAAGTTCTGAAGAAAATAATCTTCAGAGGATAATACAGCAGGCGAAAGAGTTTAAAAAGACAGGACAGGTATATTTTAATTTTGAAAAGATAGATCTAAAACTTTTGACATATTTTATTTCAGGTCTTACAGGCAAAAATATAGTGTTAAGCGCAGAAGTAAAGGGACAGATCTCATTACTTTTCCCTGAACCAGTTTCTATAGATGATGCCTGGAATATTTATACCTCTATACTAAAATCAAGGAATTACATTCTTGTAAACAAAGGATCTTTTTATGAAGTAATACCATCAGGATTTTCAAGAAATATTACACCTCCTGTAAAGCCTGATCTTGAAGAGTCTGAAGATATGATTACATACGTTTATAAATTTAAAAATGCTGATGTAACACAGGCTTTAAATGTTTTAAGAGGACTAAAATCTCCAAAAGGTCTTATTTTTTCTTATAATCCTGCAAATATAGTCATAATAACAGACTCCCAGTCTAATGTAAGAAACCTAAAACAGGTTATATCTCTTATAGATACGCCTACAGAGGGTATGGAAATAAAGGTTTATAAACTAAGATACTCAAGTTCATCAGAGATAACTTCAGCTTTAACCTCTCTTTTTTCTGATCTTGCAAAAAAAGGAGTTCAGCTTAAAGCTTATAATCTAAAATCACAAAATGCGGTTGTTGTAAAAGCTCCCTCATATGTTTTTAAAGAGATACAGGAGATTATTACGATACTTGATCAACCTACGCCACATCCAACTTACAGGAAGTTTTGGACTATATATCTTAAAAACTCAAAAGCTGAGGATATAGCTAATGTGTTAAACAAACTTCTTGAAAATATCAGACTTGTATCGCTAAAAGATGAAAAAAAGACCGGGAAAACTCAGATAAAAAATCTAAAAACTTATACAAGACAGTCAACTTCTCAGAAAGCAGATAGACCAAAAGTTGTTGCAGATAAAGCATCAAATGCAATAATTATATATGCAAACAAAACAGAGTATGATGCTATAAAAGATCTCGTTCAGAATCTTGATAAACAAAAAAAACAGGTTCTGGTAACAGCACTTATAACTGAAGTGTCAGAACAGGCATTAAAAGAAATAGGTGTAAGATGGCAGGTGTTTGGTTCTCAGGGGGGCGCTGCTTTTAGAGGAGGAATATCAAAGGAAGGGTTTTATAATATTTTAGGTTCTTCTAATTTTGTTGCAGGCGTTTTGTCATCTTCAGGTGAAAATATCCAGGTTGGTGGAAATGTTCTTTTTTTCCCAGATCTACTATTTCTTTTCTCGCTTCTTGAAAGGGGAACGGGCTTTAATATTGTTTCCTCACCAAAAATATTAACGATGGACAATATTGAAGCATCAATAAACGTTTCACAGGTGACGCCGTTTGCTCAGAGCGTTAAGTTTGATGTAAATGGAAATCCAATAATAAATTACGACTATAAGGAAGTGGGTTTAATTCTTAAGGTCATTCCCCATATATCTGGCGAGAATATTGTTATGGAGATTCATCAGGAGGTAAATGAGGTAATAGGTTATGAAAAACCCCAAATAGGAGAGATAAGTTATGTGGTTCCTATAACTTCAAAAAGGGAACTGAATACAACCATAACTGTTACAAATGGAAAAACTATTGTTCTTGGAGGACTTGTATCAAAAAAAACAATCAAAACGATGGAAGGCGTACCGTTTTTCTCCTCAATCCCTATAATTGGAAATCTATTTAAATACAGATCTGAAGATCTGAATAAAACGAATCTTTTTGTTTTCCTGACACCTTTTATTATTGAAAAACCGGAGGATCTTGCAAAAATAACAGAGGAACATCAGAAGCTAAGTGAAACACTTCTTAAAAAGTCAGAAGGCAAAGAAAACAAGGTTGACAGTCTTGAAAAAAAGAGGGAAAAAAATATCTTTGAGGATTACAGACAGTATTTTGGAGGATAAATTTGAAAACCTTTAACCTTCCTGTTGAGTTTTTAAGGGAAAATAGGATAGTTCCATCTGAGGATGGGAAGGTTTTTATAACAAAAAAAACTCCTTTTTATGCTGTTGAAGATATAAGATTTATAACCGGAAAAACACCAGAAATCGTAATTATTTCTGATGAAGAGTTTAATGAAAGACTTGAAGAATACATATCAAATATAAATAACAGCCTTGAAGGAGAAAATGAGGTTAATGAAAGTTTTCTGGAAGATATCCTTGTAGGATCAGATACTCCTGTAATTCAGATGTTAAACTCACTGTTTTTGAAAGCTGTGAGATCAAACGCAAGTGATATTCATTTTGAACCTTTTTCTGACAGAGTTGTTGTTAGATTCAGACTTGACGGTGTTCTTCACGAGATCTCAACAATACCGTTAAATGCTTATTCTCAGGTCGTTTCCCGAATAAAAATTATATCAAAACTGAATGTTGCAGAAAAAAGACTGCCTCAGGATGGGAGAATCAAGATAAAAATTGGAGAGAAAAAATTAGATATGAGAGTATCCACTTTGCCGACAGTTTTTGGGGAGCGTGTTGTTATAAGGCTTTTAGATAGATCAGACCAGCTTTTGACACTTGAAGAGCTTGGTTTTGAATCTGATGATCTCAGAAAATATGAAAGAATAATCAGAAAACCCCATGGACTTGTTCTTGTCACAGGTCCAACAGGATCGGGTAAGTCAACAACTCTTTATGCTTCACTTCTAAAATTAAAGACTCCGAGAAAGAACATAATAACAATTGAAGATCCAGTAGAGTATCAGATAGATGGAATAAGTCAAATACAGGTAAATCCAAAGATAGATCTAACATTCGCAAATGGACTTAGAAGTATTTTAAGGCAAGATCCGGATATTGTGATGGTCGGAGAGATTAGGGATATTGAAACAGCAGAGATAGCAGTGCATGCATCAATGACAGGTCATCTTGTTCTTTCAACTCTCCATACAAACGATGCACCTTCGGCTGTAGCAAGGCTCGTTGATATGGGGGTTGAGCCATTTCTTGTAGCATCTTCGCTTGAAGGCGTTGTAGCACAGAGACTTGTTAGAAAGATATGTGAGGTCTGTAAAACTGAGTATGAACCAAAGGAAGAAGAGATACAAGAGATTAACAGAAATATAGGTAAAGAGTTAAATATAGAAAAACTTTATAGAGGGAAGGGCTGTGAGAACTGTCTCGGGACAGGATTTAAAGGAAGGGTGGCATTATATGAGATTATGGAAATAGATGAGGATATGAGAACTGTTATATCAAAACAGCCAGAAAGTATGTCAGTTAGGGAGAATGCTTTAAAAAAAGGAATGAGAACTCTCATACAGGATGGTATCTTGAAAGCTGTAAAAGGTATAACGACAGTTGAAGAAGTTCTTCAGGTTACACAGGTGTAAAGATGCCTTATTACAGGTACAGAGCGTATTCAAAGGATGGAAAAGAGGTGGCAGATACAGAAGAGGCGGTCTCAATATCCCATTTAAAAACTATCCTTAGTTCAAAAGGTCTTGTTCCATATGAGATTGAGGAGGTTACAGGTAAAGGAAAAAAGAGATCTATCTTTCAGATAGATATATTAAAAAGAAGTAAGGTATCAAATGAAGACCTTTCTCTTTTGCTTTATGAGATAGGAATACTACTTGAGAGAAATGTTCATATTACGCAGATTTTTGATATTCTGTCAAAACAGTTAGAAAATCAGGAGTTAAAAAAAGCGGTTTTATCTGCAAAAACATTTCTTCAGGAGGGAAGTTCAGTTTCCGATGCTCTCAGAAGAACAGGGATATTTCCACAATTTCTTGTTGAAATGATAAAAGCAGGGGAAACATCAGGATCTCTTGATAGGATTTTCCTGTCAGCATCAGAGTTTATAGAAAGGCAGGAGGAATTTAAGAGAAAAATAGTGAACTCCCTTATATATCCTTCTATAGTGATAGGCGTTGGTTTTTTGGCTATGATTATTATTATGAATTTTGTTGTTCCTACAATAACGAATATATATCAGCAGTTTGGTAAAGAATTACCAGCCTCAACTAAGATTGTTGTTGTTTTGTCAGATTTAACCTCCACATTTTTAAAAATATTTCCTTTCTTTATCCTAATCCTTTTCTTGTTAAGAAAGAGATTCTTAGACAGAAGATTTATAGATAAATTAAGACTGAATATACCTTTTTTCAGGAAGGTTCATATATACTCTATCTACTCAACCTGGAGCAATACACTTGGAATATTATTAAAGGGAGGTTTAACACTTGACAGAGCGTTGGAGATATCAAATGAAACTATAAACAACCTATATATTAGGGAAAGGTTTGTTACTGTTGCAGAAGAGGTAAAAAAAGGAAGATCGCTCTCAGAACTTTTAAGTAGAAAGAATCTTCTTCCTGAAAACAGTGTTCAGCTTATCAGAATAGGAGAAGAGACAGGACAGCTTGATAAAATGCTTATTCTTGTTTCTCAGATATATAAAAAACAGACAGAAAGGATGATCTCTATTTTCTTAAGTTATCTTGAGCCGGTTGTTCTAATAATTTTATCAGTACTTATTGGTTTTTTTGTTTTTGCCACTCTTTTACCTATATTTAATCTAAGTATTAAGTGATTTTCTGCCGTAAGAAAAAAAGACAGGATATTTACTGACCCTACCATTTCTATCCTTTTCTATCGTATAGGCGGTTTGATAATCAATAAACTCCAAACCTGCTGATCTAAACATATTTTCTACTTCTGATCTTTCAAAACCAAAATGTTTAACATCAGAGCTGTCGGAATGAAATGTTCCGTCTTCTTTTTCAAGATCAAATACAACAAGATAACCTCCATTTTTTAAATAAGACGAAAGCTTTGAAACAAATTTAAACGTATCTTCAATATGGTGTAGCGTCATTGATGTAATAACAAGGCTAAAATCTTTTATATTTATGTCATCATTAAAGATATCTTTTTTGAAGATCTTTATATTCTTTATACCCATTTTTTCTATTTTTGATCTAAACACAGAAAGCATACCCTCAGAGAGATCGCAGGCATAAATCTTCTCAACATAGGCAGACAAAATTATATCGAGAGTGCCTGTTCCAGCTCCTACATCCAGGACTTTAAAATTCTTTTTAACAGGGATATGTTTTAGTATTGTTTTAACAAACACATCAGATCTTTCAAGCTTATCGGGTGTATCATATTTTTCGGCGATCTGATCAAATTTTTTTCCTATTCCCATTATTTCATCCAGTCTTTAATTATATAAAAATTGGATTTTGTATATTTACATACAGGACATCTATAGTTCTCTGGAAGATCCTCAAAATATGTGTTTGGAGGTATATTCCTTAAATGATCGCCCTTGGCAGGATCATATACGTATCCACATATTTTACATCTTCTTTTAATTTTTTTCCTGCTCCCATTCATAAATAAAAATATAACATAATGCTAATGAGAAAGAAATTTAGAAAAATTCCAGAATATAGTTCTGTTCAGATTGATAAAAGAAGAGAGTATCTCTATATCATGTTAAAATTTTCAATATTATTTTGAAAGGAGGTATATGGTGATAAAGGCAGTTCTCGTTGATATTGAAGGGACAGTATCTCCTATTTCTTTTGTTAAGGAGATTCTCTTTCCATACTCAAAAGAAAAAATAGAGGGATATATAAAAGAGAATATTGAAAAAACTGAGATACAGAAGATCAAAAAAGAAATTGAAAACATAGAGGGAAGGGAGTTGTCGGTTGATGAGGTTGTAAATATCCTTATAAAGTGGATAGACGAGGACAGAAAGATAACTCCATTAAAAGAGATACAAGGATATATCTGGGAAAAAGGATTTAAATCAGGGAGCTTAAAAGCGCCTATTTATGAAGATGCTTACAGAAAGTTAAAGGAATGGAAAAATAAAAACATTAAGATCTTTATATACTCATCAGGTTCTGTAAAAGCTCAGAAACTGTTTTTTTCCTACACACAGTATGGAAATATTACAGATTTATTTTCTGGTTATTTTGACACAAAAATAGGGAATAAGAAAGAATCTAAATCCTATATAAAAATAGCAGAAAGAATAGGTTTAAAGCCTGAAGAGATCCTTTTTATATCTGATAATCCAGATGAGATAAAGGCTGCGGCGGGAGCTGGTTTGAAAGTTGTAAAAGTTTCAAGGAAAGAAGACAATCCTTATATTGATAACTTTCCTTACAGACAGGTTGAAAATTTTGATCAGATCAGCGATCTATAAAAAATCCTCTTGAGTTCATAGCCTGTGTTATCTCTTTAGCATTGTTAACAGATTTATTGCCGAAAAAGGTTATTACAGATATTACAAAGTTATATATATCATTTTTTGAAGGCTTGATAATCGTTCTGCTTTTAAAGGCGAATTTAAAATCCTGGAAATACTTTCTGAAAATATTTATCTGACTGTAAGAAAGAACAAGTATAAATGTTAAGGTTTTTGAAAAATCAAAAAGCTTAAAGATATTGAATCTGCTGAAAAAAAAGAAAGTTAAGAATGTTATGCTGAAAACTCTTAAATTTAATAATAACAGGTACTCAAAATCAAATTGATTTTTTAATAAAGAAAAAGCAGTGTATGATAGGGATACAAAAGAGCTGAAAATAAAAACAGACATAAACGTTTTTTTGAAAATTCTCCACAAATCTTTCCCTGAAAGAATAAAAAGAAATGGTGTTGCAAGCAGGAAAAATCTATAATCATGTACATAAGAAAAAAGCAGTACGACCGAGATATAAAGTATTAAGGCAAATCTATATGCCATCTTTTATTTTCCTCAAAATTTTAAATCCTAAAACGGTTACAATTCCTTCAGCCATTCCAACAAAAAAGTGGGGGATCATAACAGCAGGAATGGTAATGTCTATGCCGAAAGGAAAAAATAAAGGTTTTCCATCTGAAGTATGAGCAATAAGAGGCTGAATCCCGAGGATAACAGCTATAAGTAGAGCCGATATAAGAGTACTAATCCATCCAGATAGAAATAAGGCTGTATTCTCATTATATCTTTTCAATGATCTATAGGTTAGATTGGCTGTTAAACTACCTATAAATCCAACAACAACAGCATTAATAGGAAATGTTGTTATTCCGCCTGCACCTAAAACAACAGCCTGAATAAAAAGAACTATAGATATAGATATAAATGCAGTAAAATATCCAAAGGTTACAGACAGTAAGGCTACTCCTGTAGGGTGAGCTGAGCTTCCGCCAGGTAAAGGAATCATAAGAAGCATAAGTATAAAGGAAAAAGCTGTTAAAACAGAAATTAAAGGTATGGTTTTATCATCTAAATTTGATTTTATTTTATTAAAGCTGTATATCCACAGACCTGATCCTATTATATAAGCTGGAATATAAACCTTTGGTGAAATAAATCCATCAGGTATATGCATAATCTATCCTTAAAAAAGTGCTGAAAATGTAAATATAACTCTGTATCTTTCCTTCCCTTCAGATCCCTGCTGTAAATTTTGTTCATTTAGATCTTTCCATACGGGCTTTTTTATCCCAACCCCTACGCTAATAGTTTTGTAGTAGAGACGAAACCCCAAGACCGAGTACATTATCTCTCCGCCAGATCCTTTAAGTTCAATCCCGTTTTGTGTATCTCTTCCAAGGTAAAGATAGTTAAGTTCAAAGTTTCCATCCAATCTAAGTCTATCTTCTGGACTGGTTAAAAGCCGGTAGCTGAAAGCTGTATTAAATCTAAACTCGTCTCCGAATCTGTATTTATTCCCGTCATTGTACTTATACTCAAAAAACTTTAGATAGTTTGATTCAAATATAAATGTAGCGTTCTCGTTTATCTGTTTTGTTCCAGTAAAGCCAAGAGTTAGTGATGGGTGACCGAAACCTAAGGACATTCCAGGATCAATCTTTCCTTTACTGTCTCTTATATTTGGATCGCCTGTAGGTAATGATAAACCGGTATAAATGGTAAAATGCCAGTCCATAAGATCATCAAGGCTTTCTTTTTCAGGAACAGGAATGAATCCATCATCATATTTAAATCCGTAAACTCCCATTACTGAGATATCAGCAAATCCAGTGCTGTTAAAAGAGTTGTTCTCGACTTTTTTTATGTAATAAGGAACGAAAAGATAAACAGAAAGATAGGATTTTATACCGTATCCTATACCGTAAATCCAAAATGTGTAGCTTTCTACTTCTTCATCATAATCTGGCGTATATTTGTAAAAATTAGCATAATCAAGTTTTAGGTAATAGAGAAATTTTCCTTCTGGGAGTGTGGCTGAAGATGATGTTTCAAGAGGAGCTCCAGGACCTTCAATTCCTGCAGCACCAAGAGAAGCAACACCATGATGAGAGAATGCTTTAAGATAATAGATAAAGAAAAAAAGAACAAAAATATTAATCTTTCTTTTCAATCTTTCCCCTCCTTAAAGTAAGATATAAAACTGAGTAGATAAAAAATATAAGAAAGACTCCTGTAAATATCTTTATAAAAAAGTCGGCTTTATCCTTATCTGTTTCTCCTTTTACCAGTTTTTTTAGTTCTATATATTTGACAGTACCATGACCATCTTCAGAGAAAGCTTTTATCTTCCATTTCCCTGTATAATCAGGAACAAAAATAATCCTCCCCTCTCTGTCTGTTCTTCCAATCTGATAGGGAATGATCTCATCCTCAGGAGAGTATATCTCATATCTTTCATAGGAAAATGGAGTACCATCTGAATACTTAATTTTAATAATAACAGCCTGTGTATATTCCACTTCCGTTGATAAAGAATGACCGTATGATAACGAACTTATTATTAAAAATATTATCAAACCTATCATCACTTTATCTCAAAATTAAGTGTTAATGTGTACAAAATCTCATCAGCTTTTTCAGAATTAATTTTTACTCTATAGGTTGCTTCTACAAACTGAAGACCTTTATGTTTTATTCTCACATTGATTCTTCCTTTACGGTCTGTCATTCCTCTAAATCTTCCATCATAAGCAACAGCAACATTTTCAACAGGTTTTCCATTAAATGTTATGAGAAGTCTAAGCTTTTCTCCAACATCAAGGCTAAAAGGATCAATTACTGGAATAATATCAATACCATTCTTGAAAGGTTTTGTTAATTCTTTGTTCCATGATTCAATCCTTTTAACGCCTTCATATGAGATCCAACTGTTTATCGGCATTCTTACGTCGTTTTTTTCTTTATTTACGGTACCATACGGTGTTTTAGTCCAGTACTGGGGCGATAGATTAATATAGATGATTGAACATTTAGATCTAAGTTTTATAGGATATCTTTTTACTATCTTTAGACTTCTAATATTTCCATTTCTGTCAACGCATAGAGCAGATTCAATTATTTCCGGATTATATCTTATTATATTTTTACCCTTGTGTGATGAATACCTGTGGCCGTAATATAGGGTGTATCTTTCTCCTTCCTTCTCAATCCATAGATCATGAGCATATACAGAATGTAAAAGCAAAAAGAAGGATAAGATCATAAATACCATAATAAATTCCGTATTACTTTTTTAAAATTTGTAATACTATAATAATGAATGTACATTCATAAGTCAACATCTTCTATACAATTTTTTTTGTTTGTGGTAAAGTATTCTTATAATTACAAATTCTCTCAAAATATGATATAGCTAAAAATAGGGAGGGAGAATTTGAGGATCCGGCTTATATTGGAATCAGAGTATGACTTTATAAAGTTACCGCTCCACCATAACATTGTAGTGCAGGGTATGCTTTACAAAAATCTGCCAGAGTCTCTATCGTCGTTTTTACACGAACTTGGATTTTTTTATAAAGGCAGAAGATTTAAACTTTTTACTTTTTCAAAAATTAACTCAGATCGTTTTGTTTTAGTGAGAAAAAATGGAAGAATAAAAGATATAAAATATAAGACTCCAATCGCCTTATTTATATCGTCTGGTATATCGGATATTACAAAAAACTGGGGCAAAACATTTTTAAATAAAGAAAAGATTAAACTTGGAAAAAATGAACTTTTTTTAGATTCTATTGAAGTTTTGCAAATGCCTAAATTTAGAGAACAGATGATTATTAAAACACTTTCTCCCATAACGGTTTATAGAACCTTCACAGATGGGAAAAAATACTATAGATATTATTCTCCTATAGAACCTGAATTTGAAGTTCTTCTTAAGGAAAATTTGAGAAAAAAATATCATATAATAACCGGAATAGAGCTGACAGATTTTCCTTTTGAGATAAAACCTTATAAAAACATTAAAAAAGTCCTATTCAAGTATAAAAACTTTCCAATAGAAGCTTATGAAGGCGTATTTCAGATAAAAACAGACCCAGAAATATTTAAAAAAGTTTACGACGCCGGCCTTGGGGCTAAAAACTCTCAAGGCTTCGGCATGATAGAGGTGGTAGAG